>DAIPKP010000029.1:0-26024 GCA_036769705.1 Synergistaceae bacterium | reverse complement strand
GTTGGAAACCGCCTCGCTTCTCCGCTCCGAAGGAATCGAGGTGCAGGAAATCAGCGTGGGGTCCACTCCCTCCCTTCTTGTGGGGACCGTGCTGCCGGGAATCACCGAGATCCGCCCGGGGACCCACATTTTTATGGATGCCGACCAGGCCCAGGTTCTTGGAACGTATGAGCACTGCGCTCAAAGCGTGCTCGTTACCGTTATCAGCCGGCCTACTCCCGAACGGGTGGTGGTGGATGGAGGCACCAAGGCCTTCACCTATTACTCCCAATCCGAGGGAATTACCGCTGCCCAGGGGCGGGGGCGTCTGAAGGAGCATCCGGAGATTTTTCTCAACCGCATGTCCGACGAGCACGCCTCCTTCGATCTCTCTCGGGAGAGCTCTCTCTCCTTCTCCATCGGCGACCGGATGGAGATTATTCCCAATCATGCATGCCCCACCACGAATCTCTACGAGTATATCTACGGAGTGCGGCAGGGGCGTGTGGAAGCTCGCTGGCCCGTGCTCTGCCGGGGAAAATCGCAATAGGCAAACATTTTCTTGAAAGGAGAATATTGTCATGACCACTTCTTCGAATCGGCCGGTGCCTCTTTCCGCGACGGGGGCTCCGGGATCCATAGGCTTTTATTCCCCCGCGGTGCGGGCGGGAGATTTTATCTTTACTGCGGGACAGCTTCCGGTGAATCCCGAAACGGGGGAGTTCGTGCGGGGCAGCGTGGAGGAGCAGACGGACCGGATTCTTCGGAACATACAAAACCTTCTCGAACGTAACGATTCGGGGCTCGAATACGTGGTAAAATCCACCATCTTTCTTCGGCACGTCTCCATGTGGGATGCGGTGAACGCCGTGTATGCCCGCTACTTCGAGGGAACCACCCCTCCCGCTCGGGGAGTGTACTGCGGCCTGGATATCAATTACGGGCTGGATGTGGAAATCGAAGTGATCGCCATGGTGAAAAAATAACTATAGGGCTTCTTCGGAGAGCCCGAATGCCCCAAGGTTTCCCGGGCGGAGAAAGGCGGTGTCCCGAAAGATCATGCACGAAGACCCCGGAAAATTTGCGTTCAACATGTTTCCAGGATGTTCCCGGAGGGGAATGGTTCTTTTCCTTCTGGCATTTTTGTTCTGGAGTGCCTTGGATATTTCGGGAATTTCTCTTGCCCAGGAGGAATTCGTTCCCCTGAGGCAGGAATCCTTCCGGAACCGTTTGCCCGAAAACCTTGCGGACTGGCTTCGGGAACACGAAAATACCCCTCTCCGCTTGGGAATCCTGGATAACTGGCCACCCTTCATGATGCAGCGAGGGCGTACGCCGGAAGGGTTTTCTCTGGAATATCTCCGGAGCCTGGGAGAGCTTCTCGGGGTTTCTTTCGTTTTCATCGAGGTCCGCTCTTGGGAGGAGCTCATTCCGCTTCTCCGAAACGGGGAGGTGGATCTCCTCCCCGGAATATGGCAGGCCTCCGGGGGAGAAGAAATGCTCCTTACAAAACCTTACTACGAAAGTCCCCTGGTGTTGGTGCACGCCTCCGAAGACAGGGTCTCTTCGGAGGCGGAGATTCCGGAACTGCCCTTTGCCGTAATGCGGGGATACGGAGGAGAGGAGATCCTCGAGGAAGTCTATCCTCAGATTCCCAGGCTTTACGTATCCTCTTCTCTGGAAGGACTGGAAGCTGTCTTTCGGGGAGAAGCCCGGGGATATCTGGAAGGGCGGGAAATGGCGGAATACCTTTTGGGCACCTCTTTTTTGCCGAATCTCGTCATTCGGGATCTTGAAGATCCCCGCTTCGAAGCTTTCGGAAAAATATGTATGGGAGTTCGTCGGGATTGGCCGGAGCTGGCGGCCATTCTCGATATTGCCATGGAGCATGTCTCCGAAGAGGAATACGAAAATCTCCTGAAAAACTGGCTGCATCTGCCTTTGAGCGGGGTCGTCTTGCCGGAACTTACCCGGGATGAACGGGAGTGGCTGCAGAAACATGCCCCCTTTCGGACCTGTTCTCTTTGCGTGGATCTGCCCCCCTTCTGGAGCCGGGAGAAATGCGGCATCCCCCGGGGGTATGCGGCGCAGATTCTTCGAAAAATCCAGGGAGATTTGAACATATCCATGATCCCTCTTCCGCAGCCTGTCGATGAAGAGGAAAAGGCTCTCAGGAAGAAAAGTGCCGACATACTCCCCCTGGTGCAGCCCCTTCGTGCCCGGGAAGCGGGATTTCTCTACACCTCCCCCTATCTTTCGATCCCCACGGTTATCGTTGTGAGAGATCCGAAAAAAGAAATCCGCTCCCTGAGCGATACCAAAGATTTGGTGGTGGCCGTGGATAACGCTCCCCATCTTCAAACACTCTTTACCCAAGGACATCCCTTTTCTCAAAAAAAGGAGTATTCCTCGGCGGAGGAGGCTCTTGTAGGAGTTTCCCGGGGAGAGGCGGAATGCTACATAGGAAATCTCGCCACCGCATCCTTCTTCATAAAAAAACACGATCTCACGAATTTGCATATATTTCCGGAACCCACTCTCCCTCCCCTTTTTCTCTCCTTCGGCATTCGGCAGGATTACCATGTGCTCGAGAATATTTTCAACCGATGCGTGGAGAAAATCGGTGAAACCCAGAAATATGCGTTGTTGGAGCAATATCATGATTCCGGAGTCAATACCAGTTTCCATCTCTTTCCTCACGAACGGGAGTGGCTGCAAAGCCTGGGGCCTCTTCGAATAGGTATCGACCCCGATTGGCCGCCCCTGGAATTTTTGGGGGAGCACGGAAGCCATGAAGGCATCGTTTCGGACTATCTCGCCCTGATCCAGAAGGATCTGCAAATATCCCTGGATTATGTGGGCACCCGCTCCTGGAGGGATACCATGGAAAAAGCCGCCCGGGGAGAGGTGGATATGGTGCCGGGACTCAACGATCTCCCGGAGCGGCGTGCTTTTCTCGCCTTCACCGACCCCTATCTCAAGATGCCCCTGGTTATTGCCGCCCACAAGGATGCGGGATATATCGGAGGGCTCGAATCGTTGGGAGGAAAAACTGCGGGAGTGGTGAAGGGATATGCGGTGAATGATATCCTTTTCGAAAAATATCCGGATATCCGGTTTGTCTCCTTTTCCAGTATCGGAAAAGCTTTGGAGGCCCTCGATGGGAGGCAGGTTCACGCCGTTATCCAGAGCAACCTGGTGCTTTCGTATTACATAAGACTACTTGGCATGGACTCCCTTCAGATTGTGGCCGCTACTTCCTTTGCGGATCTTTTGAGCATAGGCGTGCGCCGGGATCTGGCCCCCCTGGTGCCTATCCTCAACCGCCTTTTGGGCTCCATAACGGAAAACGAGAAAGAGCTTATCCTGGATAAATGGATAACCCGGCCCTTACCGGGATACGTGAACTGGCAGAAAATCTGGAGCATCGTTTTTACGGTTTCCGGCGTGGGTTTCTTCTTTGTGGTCTTTATGCTCTTCTGGAACCGTAAGCTGGCCCGGGAGGTGGCGGAACGTCAGAAGGTGGAACGCAAGCTGGAAGAACAGAAAATGCATGCGGAATCCGCCAACCGGGCGAAGAGCGTTTTTCTCGCCAATATGAGCCATGAAATCCGCACCCCCCTCAACGCGATTCTCGGTTATACCCAACTTATGAAAAGGGATCCCTCCCTTTCGGGAAATCATCGGGAATTTGTGGACACCATCGGTAAAAGCGGAGAACATCTGCTTCATCTCATAAGCGATATCCTCGAAATGTCCAAGATCGAAGCGGGGCGCATGGATCTCGAAGAAGGAGCTTTCGACCTTTACGGCATGCTCTCGCACATGGAAAAGCTTTTCGCTGTGGAACTGGAACACAAGGGGGTTTTTTTCGAAGTGCGAAGATCTCCGGAGGTTCCCCGGTATCTTTTTGGAGACGAGAAAAAGGTACGTCAGGTACTTCTTAACATCCTGGGAAACGCCGTAAAGTTTACCTCCCGGGGGAGGATCTTTTTCGAAATCGAAAGCAGAAAATCCGGTTCTCGGCAGCGGGAAATTCTTTTTAAAGTCCGGGATTCGGGGCCGGGAATTCCCGAAGAGGATCTGGAAAAGATTTTCGAACCTTTCGAACAGACCCGGGAAGGAATCGACCGGGGCGGCACCGGCCTCGGATTGCCCATAAGCAGGCATTACGCCCGGCTTATGGGAGGGAACCTGGTGCTGGAGAACGCTCCTTCCGGAGGAGCCCTGTGCATATTCACGTTTCTGGCGAACGAAATGGGGGCTCTCGAAGAAGATGCTCTTCAAAGCCCTTCCGGGAGTTCCGTATTGAAGCTTCTCTCGCCGGAAAATCCGCCGCTTCTCCTGGTGGTGGATGATCGCAAAAGCAACCGGAATCTTCTCCGGCACCTTCTGGAAGACGTGGGATTTCGGGTGGGGGAGGCCTCTGACGGATTGGAGGCGGTGCAGTACCTTGAAAGTACGTTGCCCCAGGGCATTCTTCTGGATCGCAGAATGCCCGGAATGGACGGATTGGAATTGCTTGGATGGCTCAAGGGGAACGAAAGAACCGCCTCTATTCCCGTGGTCATGGTAAGTGCCAGTGTCATGGAGGAGGATCGTGCCGAGGTGTTGCGGCAGGGGGCGGATGCCTTTATACGCAAACCCTTCAAAGAAGAGGAGCTTCTCGAAATCCTAAGAACCCTGCTTTCTGTGGAGTACCTCTATGGAAAACCTCCGGGGGAAGAAGAACATCTTCCTGTGTCGGAAATCCCCGGGGAATCGCGGAAAGCCCTTTCTCCCGAAACGGCGACCCGTTTCCACAATGCTCTGGAATCCGGCGAGACCTCGCTTCTGGAAAAACTTATCGAAGAGGAAATGACCCCTCTCTCTCCGGAGCTTGGGGAAATCTTCAAAAAACTCTTGAAAGAATATGATTACGAGACCATGCTAGGACTTCTCGAAGAAGGGAAGAAAGGGGATTTTTCCGAGCCCCGGGGATGAAAATAAACCTTTCCCGGAAAGGGGTTTTTCTTTGCTCTCTCTTTTGGTATAATACGCTCCGGCAAAAAATGAGCGCCGGTAGCTCAAATGGATAGAGCATCAGACTTCGGATCTGAGGGTTACGGGTTCAAATCCTGTCCGGCGCGCCAGTCCTTGCTATCATTGCTTTTTGGGGTAAGTATATGCCAGAGGCCAGTGCAAATCAAGAGAATTGCGCTCAGGCTTCTGGCGATTTTTACGCTTTTTTGGTCGGGTTCACGTTCGGCCCGGCGTGTCGAAGAAAAACGAAACCCCGAGCTTACAGCTCGGGGTTTCGTTTTTCTTTTCGTAACCTTCACGGGACGTGTCTTTTACGCATCCACCTGGATGGGATCCCGGGGGAGAGTGCTCATGGGAACGCATCCGTCTTTGGTTACCACCACGATATTTTCGATGCGGATGCCGATTTTTCCGGGAATGTAAATGCCCGGCTCCACGCTGAAGGCCATGCCCTCTTGAAGAAGTTCCGTATTGCCCCGCATGATGTTCGGAGCTTCGTGCACCGCCATGCCTATGCCGTGGCCTACCCGGTTGTTGAAATAGTCGCCGTAGCCCTCGTCTTCGATGACCTTGCGGGATGCAAGATCCACGGATTCCGCGGAAACTCCGGGCTGTACCGCCTTTTCCCCCGCCTCCTGGGAGCGCTGTACGATGCGGTAAAATTTCAGAGCTTCCTCTGAAGGTTTACCTACGAAGAGCGTTCGGGTAGTATCCGAACAGTAGCCTTTGTAGCGGCAGCCGTAGTCGATAAGTACCGTGTCCTGCTCCTGCACTATGCCGTCCTCCCGGGTGTAGTGTGCCATGGCGGCGTTTTCGCCCCGGGCCACGATGGGGTAGAAGGAGGTGCCGTCCGCACCTTTTTCTTCCAGAAGAGCCAGGAGCTTGCGCTTGATTTCCCGTTCGGTTTTGCCGGGGCGTATGAAGGGAAGCAGCGCTTCCAGAGCGGCATCCGCAATCTCTCCCGCCTTTTTGAGCTTTGCCATCTCTTCCGAAGATTTAATGGAGCGCAGGTTATCCAGATAATGCCATCCGTTTACCAGCGTTACCCCTTCCCGTTGCATGATCTCCACCGCATCCACCGCTCGAACGCCATCATTTACCGCAAGGGATTTCCCCTTGAGTCCGTATTTTTCGAAGGCTCCGGAGAGAGTTTCGTAGAACCAGTCTTTGTCTTGCCAATCCAACACGGGAACGTTTTCGGGCATACATTCCCGAAATTCCTGGGTGCTGATACGGGGGCAGATGCAGAAGCTCTGTCCGTTCTGGAGGATGAAGCAGCCTTTGAAACGCTCACAATCCTGCAGATGCAGTCCGCTGATGTATTCCAAATCCGATGTGGGGCCCAGCAGCAGAGCGTCCACGGCCTTTTCCCGAAGTATTCCGGCAATTTGAGTAACTTTTTCTTGCTGTAACATAGGTGCACCTCCTAGGGGGATGGAAAAGCGAAAGATATGTCTTCTAGTATATGTCGAATATATACAAAATATATTTATAGAACAACTCTTTGCCGGGGTCAAGAGGAAATTCTCTGTTTTTTACGATCCCTTTGAGCTTTGAAAAACTTTTTCAAGAAAAGAGAGCTTTTTTCTGGAAATTGAGAAACTTTTCGACAAAAGCTTCTTTCCGGAGTATCCTATATTGGTTATAGAAGGAATATTTTTGATGGTCCAAAGAATAGGGGTGGACAAGGTGGTGCCGTTTGATTCTTCGAAGCTGGTCTCGTTGCGTGAAGTGGTCTATAACTATCTACGGGAAAAGATGAATACCGGAGAGCTGTTGCCGGGATCTTTTTTCAATCTCCGGGAAATCAGCGAAGCTCTGGGAATTAGTACCACTCCTCTTCGAGAGGCTTTGGTGCAGCTTGAGACGGAAGGTTTTATCACGATTTTTCATCGTCGGGGAGCCATGGCAAATGCCCTGAGCCCCAAGATTATCCACAATATCTATACCATTATCGGGGCCTTGGAATCCGCTGCCCTTGTGTGTGCCGCCTCCCGGCTGACCCCCGAGGTTATCGACGCTATGGAGAGTTGTACGGATGCCATGGTGCGGTACCTGAAAGAAGAAGATTTCGATGCATATCTTGAGGAAAACGCCAAGTTTCACAAAATCTATATCGATCTTTCAGATAACGAAGAGCTGATTCATCGACTGGATATTCTCAAACAGCGGCTGTACGATTTTCCCCGGAACAACGAGCTTATTTATGCCTGGGAAGATGCGGGGCTTGCGGAGCATCGCGAATTGCTGCGTATTTTGCGAACCGGAGATATTGCCGAAGCCGCTAGGTATCTTCGGGAAGTGCACTGGAATTACGACGTGCAGGAGGAGTTTATCCGTCAGTTTTATGCCAAGCATCTGGAGGCGGTGGAGCGTAAAAAAGCCGAGATGCGAAGCTGAGTTTTTTCTGCGGAATCGTGAGGGATTCCCGGAGTGTTTTGGAGTATGAAAAGATGTGCTCTCTCTTGAGGGGGGCACATTTTTTGCTGTTTTGAGAGGCCTCGGGAGAGAGCGGTACGAAAACCGTGTTCTTCGGGGGCCTCGGAGCGGCAAAAATTTTTCCCCGAAGAAAATCTTTCAGGAAATCTCTTTCCGGGAAAAAAATCTAGGGATCTCTTTCTTTCTGGTTTATACTGTTAAGGTGAAGTGTAACGATAGGATTTCCGGGAAGGAGGGCACGTATGCGTATTTTTTTGCGAGGCTTTTTCAGCGTTTTTTTCGTGTTGTTGCTTCTGGGGAGATGTTTTGCCGCAGAGGAGAACGCAAAAATACCCAGGGATTTTTTACGGTATTCCGTAACCGCCGCCATGACGGACTTGGATCCCCAGAAAGGAACCTCCTCGGGAGCTTTTACTCTGGGAGAACATCTTTGGGAAGGGCTGGTGCGCTCCTCGGGAGAAGAGATTCTTCCGGGAATGGCTCATCGATGGACCCTTTCCGAAGAGGGGCTGCAATATCGATTTTTCCTTCGCCCTTCTTTTTGGAGTGACGGAACTCCTCTTACGGCGGGAGATTTTGTCTATGCCTTGCAGCGCCTCCTGGACCCGGAGCGCAAAAACCCCTATGCCTTTATCGCCTACGGCTTGAAAAACGCCCGGGCTTATAACCACGGAAAATTAAAGGATTTTGCCCGGGTAGGGGTGGTGGCGCCGGATCCCCTTACCCTGGATTTTTCTCTCGAAGAACGGGACGGTTCCTTTCTCTCCCGCCTGGCTCTTCTTCCTTTTTTGCCGGTTCCCCGGCATTTCGACAAAACGCTTTCCCGGGATGCTTATGCCACAAGCTCTCGAACCATGCTTTTCAACGGGCCTTTTCTCATGGAGCGGTGGATTCCGGGAGAGGAGATCCTTCTTCGAAAAAATCCCGATTATTGGAATGCCTCGGTGGTGCGTCTTCCGGGAATCTCCATGCGGGTGATAAAGGATCCCGAAAAGGCTCTGAAGATGTTCGAGGCGGGAGAGCTGGATTTCTGCCATATCCCTCCTTCCAAATACGTTTCCTATCTGCGTCGGGGAAAGGGGGAACTTTTTCTTACCGGGGCGGTGGATTGGATTCGTTTCAACTGCCGGAAACGCCCGGGAACCCCCTGGGGAAGCAATCTCAATTTCCGCCGGGCTCTGGGATATGCCCTGGATCGGGGTGTTTTCGTGGAAAAAACGACCCAGAGGCTTTATTTTCCCCACACCCGCTACGTTTTCCCCCTTCTCAAGGGAGTGCATCGGCCTTACCGGGATGAATATCCGCTCACGTTTTATCCCCTCGAGGGGGATCCCGAAAGAGCCCGAAAATACCTCGCTCAAGCCCTGAAAGAAATGGATCTGGAGAGTCCCCGGGATATTCTGGCCTCTTTTCTCATTCAGGATGGAGAGGAATGCCGAGCCATGGCGGAAGAGCTGAAACGTCAGGTGGAATCGGTACTGGGCATTTCCTTTACTCCGGTTTACGTAACCCGGAAGGAGCGGGAAAGCCGGGAGTATTCGGGCAATTTCGATCTCGTCTACGGAGGATGGATTCCCGATTACAACGACCCCATGACGTACCTGGAAATATGGGAGAGCCACCAGAGGAAAAACAGCGGGAGCTACGATAATCCGGAATATGATGCACTTCTGCAGGCGGCCCGCCATGAGGAGAATCCTCAAAAGCGAATGGATCTTCTGTTTCGGGCGGAGGTACTTCTTCTGGAGGATGCTCCCATGATCCCTCTGCAGCTCCGGCGGAAGGCCTGGATATGCAGCCCCAGAGTACATAATCTGACCCATTCCTTTATCGGTACGGAGTTCAATTTTATAACTACCTGGATAGAACCATAGATGTGCATTACCAAAAAATGAGGGGGGATCCGGATTGCAGGATTTCAGAATCATAGGCCAGCACGTGGAACGAAGCGATGCCTGGGATAAGCTTTCGGGAAAAGCATGCTATGTGGATGATCTTTCCTTTCCTTCCATGTGGTACGGAGGAACCTTGCGATCTCCTTTTTGCCGGGGAAAGATCTTGAGCCTTCACGGTAATCCCGATTTCGACTGGTCCCGGGTGGTGGTGGTAACTCCCGAGGATCTTCCGGGGCCCAACGAGGTGGCCATCGTGGAGACGGATCATCCCATTCTCGCGGAGGGGGAGGCCCGTTTTTTCGGTGAACCCCTGGCCTTGGTGGCGGCTCCCGATAAGGAGCTTCTCCGGCGGGCTCTCAAGGCTCTGGAGGTGGAGATGGAAGAATTGCCTCCTCTTCTGGATCCTCGGGAAGCTCTGGAAAAAGAGGATTACGTGCGGGGAAAGACCAACCTTTTCAAGGAATACTCCTTTTCGAAAGGAGACCCCGAGCAGGCCTTCGAGGAGGCGGAGAATTTTCTGGAGGTGGAGTGCAGTACGCCTCACCAGGAGCAGATGTACCTGGAACCCCAGGGCATGATTGCTCTGCCTACTGAGGGGGGAGGCATAGAAGTCTGGGGCTCCATGCAGTGTCCCTATTATGCCTTGGGAGCTCTCTGTCATGGCTTGGGGCTTCCTCCGGAAAAAGTGCGGGTACGGCAGACCGTAACCGGAGGCGCTTTCGGAGGCAAGGAGGATTATCCCTCGGTGCTGGCGCTGCATGCGGCGCTTCTCGCGAGAAAGGCACAAAGGCCCGTGAAGATGATTCTCGAACGGGCGGAGGATATCGCTTGTACTACCAAGCGGCATCCCTCCCGAAGCCGTTTGCGGGCAGGGTTCTCCAGCGAGGGTATTCTTCAGGTTCTCGACGTGGATCTGCTTCTTGACGGAGGAGCCTATTCCACTCTCAGCCCCGTGGTGCTTTCCCGGGGGGTGCTTCACGCTACCGGAGGATATAGGGTGGAACACGTTCGGGTTCGAGGAAAGGCGGTGGCTACCAATTCTCCTCCCAACGGAGCTTTCCGGGGTTTCGGAGCTCCCCAGATGCTTTTCGGATTGGAGCGCATGATGGACGCCATAGCTCGAAAGCTTGGTATGGATCCAGCGGAGGTACGGCTCCGTAACGTCTTGCGTCCCGGTGACTCTCTTCCTTGCGGGCAGCGGCTTCCGCATCCCGGGGCGGCTTTGGTGCTGCAGCGGGTTCTGGAGCTCTCTCAATACGAGGAAAAACGTCAAAGACCCGGAAAAAATTCGGAAAATGCATACCGGGGAATGGGGATCTCCCTCTATGTGCACGGAGGAGGATTTACGGGCTCCGGAGAAGAGGAGATTGCGGGAAAGGTAAGGCTGGAGGCCTCTTCGGACATGGTGCTTACCATTCGTACCAGTTGTGTGGAGATGGGGCAGGGAGCTTCCACGGTGCTTCCCATGATCGTATCCGAAATGCTGGGAGTTCCTTTTGAGCAGGTAAGGTATGCCGTGCCGGATACCCGAGAGGTTCCCAATAGCGGCCCTACCGTGGCTTCCCGTACCACCATGATGGTGGGAAAAATTCTCCAGCAGGCTTGCGAAGATTTGGCTCAGCGACTTCTCGAAGAGGGGAGGAGCTTTTTTGCGGAGTCCGGAATCCTTTGGGAAAACCGGGGATATCTTTTCCCGGATGGCAAGATTTTTTCCTTCATGGAGTTCCTTCGCAGGGTCTTCGATCTTTCCGAAGCGGAGCTTTTATGCGGGGAAAGCAGCTATAAACCCCTGGTTAGCCAGGGATGGGACGATAGGGCTTGCCGGGGAGATGCCTACAAGGATTATTCCTGGGGGGCCAATGTATTGGAAATCGAAATCCATAAGGACACTCTGGAAATCACGCCTCTTCACCTTACCTCGGTGATCGACGTGGGAATTCCCCTGCATCCTCTTCTGGCCTCCGGACAGGTGGAGGGCGGGGCTCTCCAGTCTCTAGGATATGCCTATATGGAGGATGTGGCGTATCGGAACGGGAAATACACCAAACACCGTATGGCTACCTACAGCATTCCCACCACTCTGGACACTCCGGTTATGGAGATCTCCTTCGATGGCATCCCCTTCGAGCACGGCCCCTGGGGGGCCAAGGGCCTCGGAGAGCTTCCCATGAACGGCGGAGCCCCTGCCATGGCGGGGGCGGTGGAAGACGCTCTCGGTATCGTTCCAAGGGATCTTCCCCTTACTCCCCAGGAATTGTACAGACTTCTCGCAGAAAAGGAGCGAAGGGCATGAAACTTGCATTTTACGTCAACGGATCTCCCGTAACCGTGGAAACCACTCCTCTTCGGAGCCTTCTTGCAATTCTCCGGGAAGACCTGGGCCTTAGGGGCACCAAGGAAGGCTGCGGAGAGGGGGAGTGCGGAGCCTGTGCGGTTCACCTGGATGGAGAGCTCGTAAAATCTTGCATGGTTCCCGCTTTTCAGCTTGGGGGGCGTTCCGTAACAACCATCGAAGGATTGAGTGCCCAGGGCCCCACGGGCCTTCAGAAGGCCTTTCTTCGGGAGGGGGCGGTGCAGTGCGGCTTCTGCACTCCCGGCTTTGTCATGGCTTCGGATTATCTTTTGCGGTGTAACCCCTCGCCCGACGAAGAATCCATCCGAAGAGGGCTTGCGGGCAATCTCTGCCGTTGCACCGGTTACGGAAGTCTCATCCGAGGAGTGCAGCGAGCGGCGGCGGAGGGGTACGTGCCTTCGCCCATTCTTTCTTTCTCTCCGGAGAAAATTTGGAAAAAGAGCGAATTGCCCCGAAAATCCCTTGAGGAGGAGGGAATTTTCCTCCCCTGTACTCTGGCGGAGGCCCTGGAGATTCTGGAAACTCATGGAGAAGAGATACTGCCCCTTGCGGGAGGAACCGATGTCCTTCCGGATATCGCCAAGGAAGTGCGCTCTCTGCCGCGCAAGGTGATGAACCTCCGGGGAATTCCCGAGCTGGAAAAGCTGGAATTGTGCGAAAAAACCGGGGATCTCGAACTCGGAGCGGGGCTTACCTTTGCTCGGATCCGGGAACATCCCCTGGTACGGGAACATCTTCCCGCTTTGGCGGAGATGGCTCGGGGCGTAGGAGCCGTGGCAATCCAGAATATGGCTACCCTGGGAGGCAACCTTATGACCGCTTCCGCTGCAGGGGATGCGGCTCCCATGCTTCTCGCCCTGGGAGCTTCGGCGGTTTTTGCCTCTTCCCGGGGAGAGCGGCTTATCCCCATGGAAGAGATATATCGGAATTACCGTGAGACGGTACGTTTTCCTTCGGAGCTTCTTGTAAAGATTCGGATTCCTTCCTGGTCCCTGGGGAGCCCCCAGAGATTTTTCAAGGTGGGAACCCGGAAGGCCCTCACCATCTCCCGGCTTTCTCTGGGATGCTGGGCTTGTGAAAGCGCTCCGGGAGTTTTCTCCCGGGTTCGTTTGGCGGTGGGAAGCGTGACTCCCTATCCGGTGCTTTTTTCCCGGGCTTCGGAGTTGCTGGAAAACCGAAAGCTTTCCGAGGAGGATCTGGGAAAAGCCGCGGAGCTTCTTGCGCATGAGGTGAGCCCCCGCAAAGATACCGCCTACCGTCAGTGGATGATCCAAAAACTGATTTGCCGTTTTTTCGCGGATATTGCAAAGGGAAAAATGGTATAATCACGGAATAATGGAAAAACCTCCCGGGAAAAGATAAAGAGGTGAGTCGTACATGCGAGAGACCTTCCGCATTATCAAGGGAATCCTGAACATGGAAGATCAGGAGCGGGAAAAGAAAACCTATCTCTACGTGCTTTACGGAGATCGGGGAATTTATGCCATGGATTTTCGTTTTCTCGAGGGGCGGGATGCCCCGGTGGGGCTGACCACGGAATGGGCGGAATTTGCTTCCTACGTGGCAAGCTCCTGGAAGGAACCCGAAGCGGAGTACGTGGCTCTTATCAAGGATAACTGCCGGGATTTCTTCGAAAAATCCCGTTTGAAGGATCTCTTCGAGGGGAGCCGTGACGGAGAGCGGGGCTTGGAGCAACGTCTCAATGCGTTGCTGGAAAAAACTCTCGGACTTCCTATCTTTTCCTTTTTGAAGGTGCAGAAGTGCGATGCTACCACGGTACGGGATTTTCTCAAGCAGTTCGGGGATCCCTCGGTGCTGGAAGAGCCGGAGGAGGATGCGGATTCTTCCGAAGAAGAGCCGGAGATGGGAATGCCCCTGGAATATTTGCCCTGCGGTCCCGTGATCGATCCGGTTCATGGGAAAAGCGTGGGTTCCCTTTCCGAGGGAGAACGCATTCTGGTAAAGCTCCCTCCGGAGACCAAGCTCTACAAAGTGCTTTCCCGGGCCCGGGAAGGCCATTTCGACGGTGCCGTGCCGGGAACGCTTCTGCGTATGGAGGAGAAGGGGCCGGATCGCTATCTTCTCGAAATCGGCATTACAGACCGCATTCGGGGACTTCTCATCCTGCAGAAAAGCC
This sequence comes from Synergistaceae bacterium, assembly GCA_036769705.1. Lineage (GTDB taxonomy): Bacteria > Synergistota > Synergistia > Synergistales > Aminiphilaceae > DAIPKP01. Next base: position 12,199 of record DAIPKP010000029.1, on the reverse strand, counting down.
TGCGTCTCCGCCCCGAGGAATATCCCGTGGAAGAGATTCCCGCCAGAGCCGTGGAGACCCTGCTTTCCGGTCGTTATACCCCCTATCTTGTGGGAGGAGCGGTTTTCCTGGGAGTGGGATTTCTCCTTTTTTGGCTTTATCGTTTTCTTTTTATGGATTTCTAGTTTTTTGAGGTTTGTGCAAGAATTTTCCCGGAAGGGATGAAGAATTTCCTCTTTCCGAAAGGAGCGAATGTTTGTATGGATATGGTTCTGCGGAGTATGGATGCATGTGACGTGGTGGCGGTTTCGGGGCGAATGGATGCGGTGACGGCTCCGGAATTTGAAAAGCAATGCCTCGCGTGGATGGAGGAGGGACATACCAACTTCCTTCTTGATTTTTCTTCGCTTGAGTATATCAGCAGCGCCGGACTCCGTTCCATTCTGGGGGTAGCGAAAAAAGTGAAACCCCTGGGGGGCAAGGTGGTTCTCGCAGGGCTTACGGGAGTGGTGGCGGAGGTGTTTTCCATTTCCGGATTCGATGCTTTCCTCCCCATTGTGGAAAACGTGGAAACGGGAAAAGAGGTTTTCTAAAGATGCCCTTCCTTTCCCTGGAGAGAGAACGCACCTTCAAGGCCAAAACGGAAATGGTCCCGGAAATCGTGGGATGGATCGAAGAAGCTGCGGAGGATGCGGGATTGCACCCCCGGCAGCAGCAACATTTGGCGCTCTCCACGGAAGAAGCGGTGATGAACATCTGCTCCTACGCTTACGAGATCCCTCCGGGAGAGGTGACGATTCAGATTTTCGTCTCTCCGGAACAGTGCCGGGTGCTGTTCCGGGATAAAGGAGTTCCCTTCGATCCCTTCTCTCTGGAAGAACCGGATCTTCAGGCCAGCATGGAGGAACGGGAGATCGGAGGACTTGGCATCCTGCTCATGCGGCGGGTGATGGACGAGGTGCACTATACTCGGGAGGGAGATGAAAATCTCCTTCGTCTCGTGGTGTACTGTCGGGAGTAAACGATGATATATAGGTTCTTGCGGCGTTTCCCAATCTCCGGAGGTTCGAAAATTTTCCTGGCCTTCCTGGGATGCCTGTTCTTTTTGGAGGGGGCCTTTGCCTTTACTCCTCTTTTCGTGTTGCCCCAATGGTCTCCCCAGTCTCAGTTCGCGGGTATTTACGTGGCCTACGAAAAAGGTTTCTATTTACGTCATTTGCTGGATGTCACCATTCTTCGGGGAGGCCCCGATGCGGACCCCTGGGAATACCTCCGGAAGGGAAAGGCGGACCTGGTTACCCAGTTCCTCACCTCTGCCCTGGAGGCCCGGGACAAGGGGCTTCCGGTGGTGCTTCTCGGCCAGGTGGTGCAGAAATCCTCTCTCATGGTGGTGGGGCGCAAGGATAGGGGGATCGAATCCCCCGAGGATCTCTCCGGGCGTCCTCTTTCGTTGTGGGAGAGCTCCTTCCGTTTGGGCTTCGACCTCCTTTTCGAAAAAAGGAATTTGGTCCCCCGAATCTATCCCCAATACTATTCGGTGAACCTCTTTATCCGGGGGGTGGTGGACGCCTGTGTCGCCATGTACTACAACGAATATCACATGCTCTACCAGGCGGGATTCAACTTCGACGAACTCTCGGGATTTTTGCTGGAAAATTACGGCTTCGGATTTCCCGAGGACGGTGTCTACTCTACCGAAAGCTTTTACCGGGAAAACCCCGAGGCTTGCCAGGCTTTCGTGGAAGCCACCCTCGAAGGATGGATCTATGCCCGGGAACATCCCGAGGAAGCGCTGGATATCGTGATGAAATACGTAAACCGTGCCCATGTTCCCACCAACCGGGGACACATGCGCTGGATGCTCGAAAAGATTCTTCCCTGCATTCTCCCCGCTTCCGGAGATGCCTGGATTCCCGGAGTGCTCTCGAGGGAGGAGTACCGCAAAACCGGGGAGGCCCTGATGGAAGGGAAACTTATGGGAACCTTCCCCCTCTACGAGGATTTCGTCCCTTTTAAGGAGTATCAAAATGTACCGTAAAATGTCCCTCGCCTGGCGTATGTCGCTGCTGCTCCTTCTCGGAGCGGGATGTATTTTGGGAGCCGTAGCGGGGTTCAACTACGTCTCTTCCCGGAAACTCCTGGAGCGGGAGCTTCGGGACGAGGCCCGGCAAACTTCCCGATCCATCGCCTGCCAGGTAGAATCTGTGGCCAAGGCCCTGGAGCAGACCGCCAAAGCCGCGGCTTATGGAATCCGTCGTTTCGCTCCGGGCACCGAAGGGATCTTCGGGCTTTTGGAAGAGAGCCTGAGGAACAATCCCGAGGTTTTCGGTATGGCGGCGGCTCTGGAACATCCTTCCTGGTACGGAGTTACGGGGGTTCCCTACGTGCAGCGCCAGGAAGAAACAGTTCTCTTCAAGGATCTTATGAAAGAGGGAGAAGCTTTTCGTGTCAGCGATTGGTACAGTTTGCCCAAATATGCGGAACACTCCCTGTGGACGGATCCCTACTTCGACGATCTCGGGGGGCAGGCCTTGATGACCACCTATTCGGTGCCCATCTTTTCGGGAGAGGCGGAGCACAAATCCTTTCAGGGAGTGGTAACGGCGGACATGTCCCTGGAATGGTTTTCCGCGATCCTGGAGGATATCTCCCTGGATGAGGGAGGATACGCCTTCATACTCGCCAAGAACGGGCGGTTTATCTCCCACCGGGAGGAAAACTGGATTCTCCGGGAGACCATTTTCAGCATCGCCGAGGAATACGGGCTTCCGGAACTCCGGGAATTGGGACGCCGGATGATTCGGGGAGAAGAGGGCTTTATCTTTATGAAGGCTTCCGTAATGGGGGCCGAAGGATGGGTTTCCTATGTCCCGATTCCCGCCGTGGGATGGTCTCTGGGGGTGCTCTTTCCTCAGAAGGCTCTCGTGGCGAGCGTTTCCGCTCTTACCAGATCTCAGGGGAGCATCGGTATCATAGGTTTCGCTCTTCTTCTGGGAGTGATTCTCCTGGTGACCCGTTCCATCACCCGGCCTTTGGTGCAGCTGGAGCATGCTACCCGAAAACTGGCGGAGGGAGAGCTGGAAGCTCCTCTTCCCCATCTTTTGGGGGATGACGAAGTGGCCCGGCTGGGGCAGTCCTTCGAGGTCATGCGCCAGCAGCTTTTGGTGCAGATCGACATCCTTTGTGCCACCTCCGCCGCCAAGGAACGCATCGAAAGCGAGCTTCACATTGCCCAATCCATCCAGATGAGCCTCATTCCCAAAACCTTTCCTCCCTTTCCGGAGCACGAGGAGTTCGATCTTTACGCTCTCCTGGAACCCGCCCGGGAGGTGGGAGGGGATTTCTACGATTTCTTCATGGCCGACGAGGAACATATCTGCCTTATCGTGGGGGATGTTTCGGGCAAAGGAGTTCCCGCAGCACTCTTTATGGCGGTAACCCGGACCTTTACCAAAATTCTTACCAAAAACTCCCTGGATCCCGGAGATATTCTTTTCAAGCTCAACAACGAACTCGCCCAGGATAACGAATCCTGCATGTTCGTCACCATTTTCTGTGCCATCGTCCATTTGCCTTCGGGAAAATGCCGCTATGCCAGCGGAGGGCATAATCCTCCCTTTTATATTCCTCGCGAGGGAATGATGACCATGCTCCCCCAAGTGAAGGGTTCCCTGGCGGGGGCCATGGAGGATATCGAGTTCGAGGAAGGGGCCTTTACCTTCCGCCCCGGGGATACGCTTTTCCTGTATACCGACGGGGTTACCGAGGCCATGAACAACGAGCAGGAACTTTTCGGCGAGGAACGCACCGCCCTGGCTTTGAGCAAACTCAAGGGTCGGAAAGCTCTGGAGCTTATTCGAGAGCTCCGGAAGGTGTTGGGAGATTTTGCGGAAGGGGCGGAACAGTCCGACGACATCACCATGATGGCCTTCACCTACGGGGTGGATCGGAAGGAATAGGGATTACTGTCGGGGTGCGATTGAAAACGGGGAAAGAGAGGTTTCGCTAAGGATGCATTTTAGACGTTCTTTTTTGTGGTATGCAGGATTGTTGGGGTTATGTCTTTTTTTTGCGGGGGGATGTGGTTCGGGAAGCTCCGTTCCAGCCCAAAGCCCGGATTACCGTAATGTTTCTATGTGGCTCTCTCTTCCTCCTCAGGAAAAGGCGGTGGATGTTTTTTACGTCTACCCCACCGTCAGCAGCAATCCCGGAGGGAACATGGATATCCTCAGCGAGGACGAGCGGGCTTTAGCCCAGGGGATGTTGCAGGCTCAGGCGAGTCTTTTCGAAGGAGAAGCGAATCTGTTCGCTCCCTACTACCGGCAAATGTCCACCAAGGTTGTCACTCCCGAGGGGCAGGTCGCCACGGATACTCCGGAATTTAAACAGGGAGCGGAGGATGTGGCCCGGGCTTTCGATTATTACATTGAAAAACTCAACGAAGGGCGTCCTTTCATTCTTGCGGGGCATAGCCAGGGGACCATGGCATTGATCGAACTGGTCAAAAGCCGTTTCGGAAAGAGCGAGAAGCTGCGGCGTCTCCTTGTAGCGGCTTATTTTATCGGATACACCGTAACGGATGAGGACCTTCGGACCGCAGGTTTGGAAGCCGCCCGGGGAGCGGATGATACGGGAGTTGTCATCACCTACAATACCCAGTCTCCCACATCCTCCGGGGGACCCATGCTGATGGCGGGGGCCCATTGTATGAACCCTCTTAACTGGAAAGTCGACGCTACCTATGCTCCCGCGGAGGAGAATCGGGGGGCCCGGTTTTACAACGACGCTACGGGAGAATTCCTCCGAGAAGTTCCACAATACTGTGATGCCTGGATAGATCTGGATACCGGAGCACTTGTAACGACCATCCCCGAAGGGGAAAGTCTTGACATAGGTCCCTTTCCCGAGGGAGTATACCATCGTTACGATTACGCTTTCTGGTACCGGAATTTGGAGGAGAACGTACAAGTTCGTATCCAGGCATTTTTGGAACAGTAAACTTCTGCAAGGATTATAAAGAGATGCTCTCCCCCCGATTCCGACGCTGTCTCCCGGAAAAGGGGGGATTTTTTAGGGAGCTTTTCGTGTTTTTCCTGCCGAGGGAATTAGATGCCGGATGTGGACATTTTCGAGCGGTAGACCAGGAAAACTCCTACGATGGCCACCGCGCCTCCCGCCAGGGTGAGAAGCGAGGGAATTTCTCCCAGCCAGATCCAGGCGATCCCCATGGCGATTACCGGGTTGAGATAGAGAAAGGATGCTACCTTGGAAACGTTCATGTGAGCGATGGCATAGGACCATGCCACGATGGAAAAGGCGGCGGGGACCATGCCCAGGTAGATCACCGAAAGCGTAGATTCTAGGGGAGCCTGGGCGAGAGTGGCGAATACCCCCGGAGCGAAGGGAAGCATACAGAGGGTTCCCGCGGTTACCGCATAGGTGGCGAAACGCAGGGCTCCGTATTTTGCCAAAAGATCCTTTTGCCGTACGAAATAGATGCTTTCGCAGACCGCAGCCAGAAGAATCAGCAGGGCATCTGCGTTGAAGGAGAGGGTGCTTCCTTCGCCGAAGGCGATAAGGGTGGCTCCGGCGAAGCTGATGGTCATGCCGATCCAGCCCAGGGGGCGAAAGCCCTCTCGGAGAAAAAGCAGGGCGAAGAGAGCCGTAAAGACCGGTGCCGTAGCGATGAGAAGGCTTGCGGCTCCTGCGGACACCGTAACCTCTCCGTAGTTGAGAGGTACGTGGTAGAGGGTGATTCCCAGAAAACCCAGAAAGAAAATCCGGGGAACATCCCGAAGATCCGGTAGTCCCATGCGGGTAAGCATGCCGTAGAGAATCAGGGCTCCCGAAGCGATGGCAAAGCGTACCAGGGCGAGATGTCCCGGAGGATAACCTTCCAGGGCCGCCCGGATGGCGGCGAAGGCGGAGGCCCAGGGAAGCAGGGTACAGAAAAGGGCGAAGGCGAGTCTTTGTTTTTCCGTAAACATGAAGTATCTCCTTCCGCGATTAATTGCATGCATGACATTCCTCGCGTGGTAGCATACCCTCAGGGGAAATTTTTGGCAATTCACTGGATGGTAAGGTGTTCCTTTTTTGGCCCCTCTAAGGAATTTTTTCGAAAAAGAAAGAGGAATGATACACTTCTACGAGAAGATATCCGAAGGCGGAGGCCTTTCGTATCCGGAACTTTTTTGGAGGAATCATGAAGGATATAGAGCAGATTTTTTTTCTCCCTCCCTCTCCCGGAAAGGAGCTTTTGGACAGTTCCCCCGGGGAGGAGATGGCAAGGATAGTAATGAAGGAGCTTCCTCCGGGGCAGGAAGAAGAGTTTTTCGGAGCCGCACTTCTTCAAGGGGATCGGCAGCTTTTGCGCAAAGTTCTGGAGGTTCGGGATTTCCGGGATGCAGACTTTCCCCGGGGAGCTCCGGACCCCCTGATACTGGAAGAACGGCTTCGGCGAAATGCTCCTTTTCTGGAATATCCTCTTCCGTATCGGGAAAGCTCTTCTTCCGGCTCCCTGGGAACCGCGGCCCTGCTGGGAGGGTTCTTCGGATGGATCGCCGCCCTGCTCCTGGGGGGCGAAAGTTCCGGGGCTTCCCTTGCGGGGGGCGCTCTCGGAGCGGCGGGAGCCTTTTTCGTAGTCGAAAAACTTCGGTCTTCTCCGGGATTGCGCCGGGCTCTGGCGGGGCTTTTCGGAGTGGGAGCCCTGAGCGAGCTTCTGAGGATCCTCCCCTCTTCCGGGGGATGGCTTGGATTGCTGCGGCGTTCTTCCCGGGGCTTTTCTCCTCTTCGTTTTCTGGGAATGCTTGCGGCAATTCCCCTGGTTCGGGGATGCCTTTCCCGAAAAGAGGTGGACCGGGAGGCTCTGGAGCTGCAGCTCGAAAAGTTGCTGGCCCAGCGATACGCCTTCTATCGCCTCGCTCTCCGGGGAGAGAGCCTTTTCGAATATTACCGGCAGAAGAGACTGGAGCGACAGCCGGATTCCCCGGATCTTTTTGCCCTGGCGGCTCCCCTCTACGCTTTGGCGGGGGCCTCTTCGGAGACCTTGCCCGAGGCGGTGGAGGAGCTGCTCTTCGCAGCCCGGGAGGCGGGTTTCGAGAATGTACCTCTTCGGAAGCCCGGAGAACCTGCGGTGCTCTCCGAAAATGTCCCCCGGTACTGGAGTGAGGAGCTTCGGAAAGAATATGATACTCTGGGCTACCTGGAGCCGGGAGAGCCCGTGCGGGTGGAGCGCCTTCCCGCCTATCACCGGGGAGTTCTCCGGGAAAAGGGGCTTCTGCGGCGGGACAAGAGCTCCCGGAAAGGGGATTTCTCATGAGCCCCCGGGTTCTGGCGGTGGATTTCGGCACCAGCACTTCCCACTTCGCCTTCTGCCCCGCAGACGAACTGCTTCCTTCCTCTCTGGCTTTCGATCCCAATACCCTGGGAATGGAATCCGCGGTGCTCTTCCGCAACAATCGGGAACCCCTGGTGGGACGCATGGCCCTGGATACCTGGGGAGATGCCTTCGAAGCCGAGCGGGAGGAGTACGATCTGCGTATGCACTTCAAGCCCGATATAGCGGCCTCCTCCGAGGCTTGGAAGGCGGGAGCCGCCTTTCTGAAGGGGGTGCGCCGGGAGGCGGAGAGAATGCACCTCTCCTTCCGGGAGGTGGACCGGGTGCTCTTCGGCGTGCCCAGCGAGGCCGGAGAGAATTGGCGGGAGGCCCTCCGAACCCTGGCCCGGGAAGCGGGTTTCGGAGATGTGGGGCTGGTGGACGAACCCGTGGGGGCCTTGCTCTATCATCTCTCTCAAAAGGATCTCAAACCCTCGGAATCCCTGGAGGGAACTCTGGTGGTGGATTTCGGAGGAGGTACCTGCGACTTTGCCTGGATGGAGCGGCTGGATGTCAAGGCTTCCTGGGGAGAGATGCTTTTAGGAGGGCGGCTTTTCGACGACCTTTTCTACCAGATGCTCTGCGAAGAAAATCCGGGTATGGAAGAACGATTGCAGCAGGAGGGAGCGGCGTACTATGTGCATTGGTACGAGTGCCGCCGTATGAAGGAAAGCTTCTCCCTCGCTCTTTCCAGGAACCTCCGGGAGCCCTGGAGCGGCCGGGCGGGAAATTACGGAACTCTCCGGAATCTCTCCTGGGAGGTTTTTCTGGAACGGGCTTCCCGCTATAGCCCCACTCCTTCCTTCGGAGAACATCTCCGGCGAGTGGAAGGGCGGAGAGCCTGGGAGGAACCCCTGGACCTGATAGGATGGTTCCGGGATTCGCTCCGGAACGGCGTGGCTCGGCATGGCTTGCGCTCCTCGGATCTCGGCAGGGTTATTCTTTCCGGAGGAAGCAGCCTCTGGCCCTTCGTGGTGCAGGTACTCCTGGAGGAGCTCCCTCTCCCGAAAGAAAAAATTCTCCGCAGCAGCCGCCCCGGAGCGGTGATCGCCGAGGGGATTTCCCTTCTTCCGGCTTTGCGGAAACGGTACGGAGCTCTTCGAAAAAGGCTGGAGGAGGATCTTCCCCGTTTTCTCCATCGGGAAATCCGGGAGGTGGTGGATCGCCTGCTCCAAAGCGGTGCCGAAGAGGTGGCCCGAAGCTGTGAAGCCGCTCTTTTCCATGGCAGTTTGCGCGGGGCGGTGGAACATTTCCGGGAGCGGGGAGGCAGCCTGGAGGAACTCCGGGAAAATCTGAAGAGCTGCGTGGAGAAGGAGGAACCCCGGATCGCGAAAATAGTGGAGCAGGAAATTTGCCGGGTATTCACACTCCTTCCGAAGGAGATCGCCCTGGCCCTGGGAGAGTGGCTTTCCTCCAGGGGCATCCGCTCTCTTCCGCCGCACCTCGAAGGAGGGCGTTTCGGAGAGGATTTCTTGAAAGGGCCCCAGATGAACTTCGCTCCGGAGAGCCTCTATCGGAACAGAATGAGGTTCTTCGAGGGCTCCCTGGCGGTGATGACCTCCGCGGTTACCGCTTCCATCTGTGGCGGTGCCGGCATGGCCCTGGTCTTTTCGGGCCCCCTGGGGCTCGTGGTGGGAGGTCTGGCAGGGCTTCTCGCCTACGGAGCTCTGCGCAAGGAGCTCTACCGGGTACGGTTGCCTTCTCCGGTAACAAAGCGTATGATTTCCCGGAAACGTATGGACAAGGTGCTTTCTCGGGGAGGCCAGGCCTATCGCGCCATGGTGGAAGAGCTTTTTCAGGAAGCCTGGAAAGAGCGGGAACCCGAGCTGCTGCGGCAGATCCGGGCCCTGGTGGCCTCGGAAGTGGCCTCTCTCTCGGCACTTCATACTTTATAATGACAGAGAAAAACAAATGGCGGTGATGAAAGGATGAAAAAACGTATGCTTTACGGTGCACTTATCGGTTCTATTCTGCTCTGCCCCGGTTTGACCGCGGGGGAAGTTCAGAGCCTTCCGGAACGGCAGGAGATGGATGCGGCCTACCAGTGGAAGCTGGAGCACATCTTTCCGGATGACGCTTCCTGGGAGGCGGCCTACAAGGAAGTAAAGGAAATGCTCCCCCGGCTTGGAGCGTATCAGGGAACCCTGGGGGAATCCCCGGAGAATCTTCTCGGCTGCCTGGAGTTGGAGGATGCCCTTGGAATCACTTTGGGCAAGGTCTATGCCTATGCCCACATGCGAAGTCATGAGGACACGGAAAACGATCGCTACCAAGGGTTGGCGGATCGGGCCACTACCCTGGCGGTGGAGGCCAGCGGAGCGGGATCCTTCGTAACCCCGGAAATTCTTGCCATCCCCCAGGAGGTTCTCGAGGATTTCCTGGTTCGGGAACCCCGGCTGGAACTCTACCGTTTCGCCTTGGAGCAGATTACCCGGGTGCGGGATCACGTGCTTCCCGCGGAGCAGGAGTTGCTTCTCGCCCGGATGGGCAATCTTGCGGAGGTTCCGGAAAACGCCTTTTCCATGCTCACCAATGCGGATCTCAAGTTCCCCGTCATCCGGGATGAAGAAGGCAAGGAAGTGGAGCTTTCCGAAGAGCGTTACGGCAAGTACATCCACTCCCGGAACCGGGAGGTTCGCAAAGCCGCCTTCATGGGGCTCTTCAACACCTACGGCAAGTACCGGAACACCTTGGCCGCCACCTACGGAGGGAGCGTGAAGAAGGATTCCTTCTTCAGCCAGGTGCGTAACTACGATTCCTGCCTCCAGGGAGCTCTCTATCCCGATGCCATTCCTCTGGAAGTTTACGATAAGCTCATTCAGGCCATTCATGAAGGTCTGCCGGAGCTGCACCGCTACGTGGCGCTCAAAAAGAAGGCCCTGGAGCTGGAAGAGCTTCACATGTACGATCTCTACGCTCCTTTGGTGGAGGAAAGCCGGAAGGACATTCCCTATGCGGAGGCCCTGGAGGATGTGCGCGGTGCCCTGAAACCTCTGGGAGAGCGTTATCTCGGAGAGCTCGAGAAGGGACTCACCGGAGGGTGGATCGACGTGTACGAAAACCGGGGCAAGCGGAGCGGAGCCTATTCCTGGAGCACCTACGGAGCCCATCCCTATGTGCTTCTCAACTACAACGGCACTCTCCGGGACGTCTTTACCCTGGCCCATGAGATGGGGCACGCTTTGCACTCCTCCTTTACCTATGCAGTGCAGCCCTACGTCTATTCGGGGCACGACATCTTCACCGCCGAGGTAGCTTCCATCACCAACGAGAATCTGCTCCTGGATCATATGATCAAGCATGCCACAACCAGGGAGGAGAAGCTTTATCTCCTGAATTACGCCTTGGAGCAGATCCGCACCACCGTCTTCCGGCAGGTGCTCTTCGCGGAATTCGAAAAGATCACCCACGAAAAAGCCGCCCAGGGAGAGCCTCTCACTCCGGATGCGCTTTGCGGTATCTGGCGGGATCTCAAAACCGCCTACTACGGCCCCGAAGCCGTGATAGATCCGGAAATCGACATCGAATGGGCCCGGATTCCCCATTTCTACAGCGCCTTCTACGTCTATCAGTATGCCACGGGATACGCTGCGGCGGCTTCCCTGGCGGAGCAGATCCTTACGGAAGGGGAGCCTGCGGTGGCCCGGTACCTCGGTTTCCTCGAAAGCGGAGATTCCGGATATCCTATCGATTTGCTCAAAAAAGCCGGCGTGGACATGGCTTCTCCCGAGCCGGTGCAGGCGGTATTGCATCGTTTCTCCCGGTGGCTGGATCAGCTCGAGGAGCTTCTTGCGGAGTAGGGGAATTTTTTTCACGGAAGGGAGGGATCTCTCGTGATGGCGTTGCAGAAGATTCGTCTCCGATTATTCCGGAGCTACCTGTGGGCCAGGTCCAACTGGTGGGATCTTTCTATCATTTCCTTGGGGACCTTGATGGTGAGCTTGAGCTACGTTCTCCTCATCATTCCTCACACCTTTCCCGCTTCCGGGGTGAACGGCGTGGCGGTGCTTACCACCTATGTCTGGGGAATTTCCCCCGCCTGGGTTATCGGCATCGGAAACGGAGCTCTTCTCCTCTGGGCATGGCGGGAGCTTTCCCCTTCCTTCGTTGTCAAAACCGCCTTTTCCGTGGCTCTCATGACGGTGCTTCTCAAGGTACTTTTAGTGGTCCCGGTGCCTCTTATCAAGGATCCTCTTTTGATCGTCATTTTTGCGGGCCTTATCAACGGCATGGGGTCTGGGCTCGTTTTCCGGGCGGAGGCATGCATGGGAGGTACCGACGTCATTGCCATGGTGCTTCGTAAACGGTACGGCATCGATCTGGGAATTTACAGTTTTCTTCTCAGCTCTTCGGTGCTTTTACTGGCGGTTTTCGTGGTGGGCATCGAAAAAACTCTTTACGGCGGTTTGCTTCTTTACATTACGGGGCTTATGGTGGACAACACCCTGCGCTCCTTCGATCGGCGGAAGCAGATTCTTCTCATCACCCGGTATCCCGATGAAATTTCGTCCTTCATCCTGAAAGAACTTCACCGGGGAGTGACGAGACTCAACGGAGAGGGAGGGTTCAGCAAACAGCCCCGGCCGGTGCTTCTTACCTATCTTTCCCAGGGGCAGGTGGTGCGGCTGCGGCGTTTCGTGCTGAGCATGGATTCCAACGCCTTCATGGCGGTTTCCGACGCTTCCGAGGTGCGGGGGCAGGGTTTCAAATCCTGGAAAGGGCTGTAAATACGCAGGTTTCTTGAAAAGCGAAATATCCACAGATTACACAGATGAACACAGATTATAAAAACAAAAGCAAAATCTGCGAAATCCGTGAAATCTGTGGATATTGTTTTTGCCTTGG
>DAIPKP010000294.1:0-1016 GCA_036769705.1 Synergistaceae bacterium | reverse complement strand
GTCTTTCGGATTAGATTCAAAAAAAGATTCTGCGAACATAGGAAAGGGGCTCCCCAATGATGGAGAGCCCCTACAATTTTTTCTTTATCACTCCAGTTTTTTTTGGAGATCCTCCTGGCGCTTCATCAATCTTTGATACACCTTACCAAGGGAGATATCGCTCTTCCTCCCCTTGATGGCATCCATCTCCCGGGCAACGGTATCAAGGGAAGCCTGTACGAGAAGTTTTGGAAAAGCCACGTCCCCGGAGGCTCCCATCTGGGAAGTCTTGAAATCCCACAAGAGATCCAAAGAGAGGGTTCGCAGAAGCTCCAGATCCACTCCAGTGAGAGTACGCTCTCCAGATTCCTGCAAAAGAGCCTCCATTTTTTCGAGAGCCTCTGCACAGGGAGCATTTTCGGGAAATCCAACCCCTCGTGACCACGAAGAGAGAAGTCGCTCCGCTCCGTGAGCTTCAAGACACGCTTCTGCCTTTTGAGCCCTCTCATTGCGTCGCAGAATCTCCCGCTGCTCCCCCTTCGAAAAGCCTTTCCTGGAATGCCGGGCTCTCTTTTGAAGCTCCATACGCAGAACTTCCCTCTCTTCCGGGAAACACGGCTCCAGGGGAAGACCGGAACCCCCGAGAACCAGTCCCTCAAGATCCTTCATGGAACAGATAAGCCGAGCTTCCTCCCCCTGCCGCACCCCTATTCCCATCACAGGATACCCCCCAGAGGTGTCATGCACCATCCATTCCTCTCGTTCGGAAAAGTGATGCTCCAGAAAATACTCCACAAGCCCGTCAAAGACAGGATCCCCGTAAGATGCGAAGTGAAGATCCCCCTTCGTGGAAACCACTCCAGTTTCGTAGATCTCCCGATCCACCGTAAGGGCGGTTCCATCGGAAACCCCGGGGAGATTCATATTGCGGAGAAGAAGCACCCGGGGATCCTCCTCCGCAAAGGCCGCCCCCCGGGATTGCAGATATGCAGACTCCCCGAGAACCTTCCAGATATCCTCCAGAGAAACCGGCAGAG
>DAIPKP010000132.1:0-4526 GCA_036769705.1 Synergistaceae bacterium | reverse complement strand
CCGTAAAAACGCATCCGTTCCAGCAGAAGCTCCTGCACTCCCAGGCGCTCCCAGGAGGGGGAATATCGTGCGAAAAGCAGGGCCCGCTCCAGGGTGAGGCAGCCTACCAGGCCATCTACCTTCAGGGGATTTTCCGAAGAAAAGAGCCGGTTCAGGCTTCTCTGGAGCAGCTTTCCTCCCGGAATAACGCCGCAGTGCACCGCTCCGTCGAAATGCACCAGGCTCAAAGGCCAGGGAAGCATATCGCATCCTCCGGGAAGATAATAAAAGATGTAGAAGATCGAAGATGCCTCCCGGGAGGAGAGATCTCTCACGCATTCCGGAAGCTCTCGCAGCGTCTTCCGAGCCCTATCCAGGGTTTTCTGGGTGATGCCGTACTTGGTGGCTCCTCCGGGATCTCCGGGAGAGTTGACGTACCCTCCTTCCACCTTCAGGATGTAGGAGAGAAAAAAGGAGGGAAGTTCCTCCGCATTGTTCGAGATATGGCGTTCAAGCACAGAACCGTACATGGTGTAAACACTCCTTTCGGAAAACAAGTTTTTGAATTCCCTTTCGAATCCTTTTGAAGAGAGCATAAAAAAAGGGCTCCCAAATTTCAAAGAACTCCTGGTTCTTTCGTCTGTGGTTTTTTGAGGAGCGGATTTTTTTGCGAAAGAAGGCGTTTCTTTTCTTTCTGGAGTAAGCTGAGGTAATATGGAAAGCGTTTCGGAAAAGCACTCTCCGAAAGCGCGTCTTTTTTCTGTCAAAAAGAATGGCCCGTGCCCCCAAAAATCTTCGAAAGACTTTGTAGGAGGAACATACATGAAAAAACAGCTTCACGCCCTCATTCTTGCGGGAGGAGGAGGCACCCGCCTCTGGCCTCTCTCCCGGGAGGAGGTTCCCAAACAGTTTCTTCCCCTGGAAGGAAAGGAGAGCCTTCTCCAGCAGACTTTTCGGCGGCTTCTGCCTCTTTGCGGCTCCCGGATCCGTATCGTGGCGGGGGAGCGCTGGAAATCCCAGATACTCCACCAGGCTCTGCAGATAGGCCTGGAAGGGGAGGACTTTTTTCTTGCGGAACCCCGGGGGCGTAATACCGCTCCCGCCATCGCCCTCGCTTTGGCGGCACTCCTGGAAGAAGGCCTGGAGGAACATACCCCCCTTCTCGTCTGCCCCAGCGATCATGCCATAAAGGATGAAAAAGCCTTTCTCCGGGCGGTTGAGGCGGGGTTTGCCCCCCTGGAGGAGGGGCGCCTCGTTACCTTTGGGGTGGTCCCCTCCGTCCCGGAAACGGGGTTCGGCTATATCCGGACCGGCTCCAGCCGGGGAGAGTGGAGCGAAGTCGAGGCCTTCGTGGAAAAACCCGATGCGGAACGTGCCCGAACCTATCTCGATTCGGGGCGGTATCTCTGGAACGGAGGCATCTTTCTCTTTCGCCTGGGGGACATGGCTGCCGCCTACGACAGACATCTTCCCCAAATAGGACAGCTGATCCGCCGGGGAACGGCGGCATTGAAAGAGGCCTTTTCGGAGCTCTCCTCCCTATCGGTGGACGTGGGAATTATGGAAAAGGCGGAAAAAGTGGGGGTGGTTCCCCTGGATGCGGGATGGACGGATCTCGGAAGCTGGGATGCCCTCTACAACTACGGTCCCTTGGATGAAGAGGGAAACCTCCTGGAGGGGGACGTGCTCGCTCTGGACTGCCGCAACTCCCTCATCCGTGGAAAACATCGGCTTATTGCGGCATCGGGAATCGAAAATATGCTGGTGGTGGATACCCCGGATGCTCTCTATCTCGCCCCCCGGGGAAAATCCCAGGAGGTTCGGAAAGTGGTGGAGCATCTCAAGGCGGAAGAGCGCCGGGAGCTCTGGCAGGCTCCGGAGAGTGCCCGCTCCTGGGGAGAATACCGCATTCTCTACGAAGGCGAGGGAATAAAGGTAAAGCGCCTCCGGGTGTTCCCCAGCAGAAGCCTCAGTTTGCAGTACCATCACCACCGTTGCGAACACTGGATTGTGGTAAGCGGAACCGCCCGGGTGCGTCACGGAGAGGAGGAATATTTCCTTCACGAAGGGCAGAGCACCTTCATCGGCAAACACCAGGTGCATCAGCTCTCCAATCCGGGAAAGCTCCCCCTGGAAATCATCGAAGTCCAGAACGGCCCCTACCTCGGAGAGGACGATATCCTCCGTTACGGAGACGAAGATTATCGGCCCCATACCAAGGCTTCTCCGGAAAAGGATGCCTGTTTCGGAAATTTCCAGGAGGGTTCTTCCGAAAGAACATCCCGGTAACCTGTCTTGGAAATTGCGGATAGAACGAGAGGGGAGATCCATGAAGGATCTCCCCTCTCTGATTGTGGTGCGGGAAGTTTTTTTCCGGGATGTCAGGACGAAAATTTTCCCGTCTCGGTGCGGAGCCAGGTGTGAAGATCCCGAATGGCTTCGCCTAGGTCTTCCAGACGCTTTTCCATGCGAATCAGCAAATATGCCGCTACCGCCACGGAAAACCCGCTCTGAATGGCGCTGTTCAAAAACTCTTCCACGGATGGCATTCTCCTTTCGAAAGTAATGTTTGAATTACATTTTAGAAAAAATCCCTTGGCAAACATGAGGGGAATCTCCCCGGAACCGGAAAGAGTTCCGGGGAGCCAGAGATGTATATCCTCGAACCGTGGTTACTCGCCGAAAATCTCGGTAACCGAGCGGTCTACCACGTCCGCGCCGAGAATACCCGTAGGGTTCTTCAGAAAGAGCGCGCTGTCGATAACCGCCTGCATGGCGGTGGTTACCTGGGCTTCGGTAAGTCCTTCCTGGGGGTACTTCAGGTTCATGGTCCACTTGTCGCCTCCGGCGGTGCTGAAGTGCATTTGTAGAGTCTTGGCCATATCGTTTTCACCTCCTTTCTCGTGCCTGCTTTGTTCTCGTGTCTTCTATCCCGAATTTCCGGGCTAGATCACAAGGTCGGTGTTCGCCCTCTGGGTTTCCGAAATGGAAACGTCCAGAAGAGCTTCCAGGGCTGCGGAAACCGCGGCTACCGCGTCCGCATCTGCTGCGGGGTTGATGTTGCTCCAGGAGAGAGTGCGGAGAATGGGATCTCCTTCGGGAGTGCTTCCAATCTGCACCCGCAGAGCCATCCGGCTGGACTTGTTGCTGAAAGTGGCCATAGAGTCACCTCCTTTCTTTTTGAAATCCGGTCTTCCGAAGAGTTCTGCGCCTCTCCGGGAATCTCGCCGGTACGGGCATGATGGTACGCTCTTGTTTAACCAAATTCAAAGAACTGCTGGTTCTGTGGAAGAGAGCCCGGAAAGCATGAAAAAAGGCCCTTCTCGAAAGAGAAAGGGCCCGGGAGAAGCAAAGCCTTCCGGCATATCAGGAAGGGGATCTTCTGGAGAGAAGTATGGAGGGAGGAACCCTGAGAGCCTCCGCCAGGAGCAAGAAGACCTCCAGAGAGGGCACCCGGCTTCCCCGCTCGATGGCGGAAAGGTATTCCTGGGTTATGCCGGCGTTTTCCGCGAGTTCTTTTTGAGTATAGCCCCGCTGAAGCCGGAGCTTCCGAATACGGCTACGGTGAAGAGCATACATGCCAACCTCCTTGGTTTTTACGCACCGGTCGGGAAATCTTTGTCCCCAAAGCCGAAAAGGTACATTTCGGGGAAATTCTGTCCGGTTTTCCGGGGGGAGGAAAACCGGATAAAAGTAAAACAAATCTTACATAAAATGTCAAGTCTCGTGTTTTTTCTTTTTTCTCAAGGCCATGGATCTATTGTGTCGCTCCCGGGTGCTATGGTCCTGTAGGTATCGAAAATCGATCTTTGCCGGTTTTGGTAAGGGCGGGGGGAGAAAACTCCCGTATAGTATGAAAGGAGGACGTTGGATCGATGCGTACGGAATGGAAACGATCCTTTTTAGGAGTGCTTTCGGTGCTTTTCCTGAGCATGGCTCTCTTCGGTTTTGGGGGTTGCGGCGGTGGCGGCGGCGGAGGAGAGGGAATTCCCGCGGAAGAATACGATTTGGCGGATTTGCAGGGAGAATGGCTTGTAGAAGGGGGCAGCGGTACTGCTACCGGAGCGGACGGCCCCTATTCCCTTTCCCTGGAAGGGGGGTATTTTAAGGGCTTTCTTCTGGAGGAAACCGAGAATGTTGCCTGGGTGCAGGTGGATTACAGCCTTCTCTGCCGGGCCACTAACCCCTTGGGGCAGAGCGTCTCGCTTCAGCTCCGGGATGCGGGAGAGGCCAGGGTGAATAAGGTGGGTGTGAATAGCTACCGCTACGTTTTTCCCGGAGGGTCGCAGCTTACCGTTACCCTTCTTTCCGAAACCCGGGCGAGAGTGCAGGAGCGGGGAACTCTTACCGTAAACGGTTATCCCTATACCTATTCCGGAAGCTATTCCTTCCGCAAAAAAACGGGGTAACCGAAGGAATGGAGGCGTAAGGGGAAAGGTGAAATAATTCCGGAATTGCCCGGGGGGAAAACATTTCGGGAGAATAAAAAACTCCGGAGGAGCCTTGCAAGGCCCCTCCGGAGTTTCGTTTTTTCGCTTACACGTCCA
>DAIPKP010000028.1:0-26321 GCA_036769705.1 Synergistaceae bacterium | reverse complement strand
TCCTCCTCGGGGCCCTTGGCGGGATCTCCCGTGGGGTGGGGAATGGCCACTCCCGGAACGATCCGGTTTGCTCCCACGGTGAGCATGATGGGAACGATGGTGGCGATTTCAACCACTGGAATACCCGCGACCCGTTCGATTTCCCGTACCATCGATGCGCCGCATCGAGTGCAGGTTCCTCAGGTGGCGGTAAGGATCGCCGCATCCACCCCGGCTTCCTTCAGCTGTTCTCCGATTTCCTGGCCGAAGCGCTCCGCATGGGCCACGGCGGTTCCCGTTCCGGTGGTGCAGAAGACCTTGGAGTAGAGTTTGCCGTAGACTCCCTCTTTCTCCATCTCCCGCATTACGTCCAGGGGGAGTACCACGTCGGGATCTTCGTTCGCCCAGACCCGGTCGTATCCTCCGTGAATGGATTCGTAGTTCGAAGCGTTCAGGTCTTCCAGCTCGCCGATGTCGTATACTCCGTAGCTTTCCGCCGAGGATACCCGGATTTTGTCGGGGTTTCCGAAGGGTACGATGCCTCCGGAGGTGCAGAGGGCGATGGTGGCTTTGGAGAGATCCTTCAGGGGAGCTGCGGGAGGGATCTTGTTGAACACGGGCATTTCGTACTCCGTGGTAAAGGATTCCCCCGCGATTTTCTGAAGAAGCATGCGGATTCCCCGAACCGCTCCGTTTTCCACGTGGAAGAAGTTCTTTCGGATTCCCCGGGAGAAGTAGTTTTCCTCTTCCGCAGTTCCCAGGGCCTCTTTTTTAAGAAGTTTCAGGGCGAAGGCCGCCATGAGGGGGAGGCTTTTGCGCATTCCCCGGGCGCTGTCCGCGGCCTTGAGGATGTAGCACTTTTCCCGGTACATCTCCACGCCGGGGTTTTCTTCGAACATGCCCGTAATTGCCGGAATGCCGAGCTCTTCGGTTACTCCCGCGGCGACGTCCCCGCAGGCTACGCCGTAACGGCCCGCATTGAAGGCGGGTCCCGCGATTACGAGGTCGGGTTCCGCTTTTTTGATGAGCTCCAGGCAGGTTCCCCGGGCTCCCTCCAGGTGCTCGCCGTAGTAGCTGTCACCGCAAACGACGGTGCCCACTACGGTGGCCTCTTCTCCCAGAAGCTGATCCAGCTGGGCCGCAGGCCCCACCGCTTCGGCGCGGAACTCCGGGGGAACGTGGGCGGTATCCTCGCCTCCCATGCCGGCAAAAAACTGGTTGATGTAGCAGACTACTCGATATGCCATAATGATTCCTCCTCCCCTAGATCCATCTGCAGCCGATACGGCTGAATCCAAGCTCGTTGGTGGAGCCGATGACCGATTGCAGCTCCACGTACATGGAACCGTCTTCCCGAAGGCTTTCGTCGGCTCCTCCCGAAAGATGGGCGATGGCTTCGGGATGTCCCAGTATCCGTTCCATGGGAGGGACTTCGATCATTTCGTTCACGTTTCCCGTGGAGATGAAGGCGGTCATTTCCGGAGTGGCGTCCGCCAGCCCCTGGCTTTTGCCGTCGGTTCCCGCAGCTTCATCGGAGATCACCACCGTAGGAATCCCCAGATCTTCCAGCTTTTTGGCGTTCATGCAGAGATCCGTATCGGGATTGCCGTAGCCCTCTTCGGAAACTACCGCTCCCTGGGCTCCCAGCTGGGCGGCGAGTTTGGCATTGTACCAGGTGGCTCGCTCCTTGCCTGTCAAAGTGGTGGATTCGGGGGTTACGATAACTCCCAGGAAGTTGAGATCCACGCCGTGCCTTCGGTAGAGTTCCGCCACCACGGGATTGTTCACGTGGTGCCAGGTGGTGTTTTTATCGCAGGCGGAAACGCAGTTTCCCGAAATAAGGGCACCGTCCATAATTTCGTTGGGGTGTACCAGGGCGGGAAGGGTTTGCTTTACGTCCACTCCG
Organism: Synergistaceae bacterium; assembly: GCA_036769705.1. GTDB lineage: Bacteria > Synergistota > Synergistia > Synergistales > Aminiphilaceae > DAIPKP01. The sequence goes on along the minus strand of DAIPKP010000028.1, from coordinate 24,436 downwards.
TAGAGATAGGTGTCGTGAAGAAGCCCCTGGCTGATGCACATAAAGATGTAAACGATCCCCGGCAATTCCGGATGTTCTTTCCGAACCTGCTCTACCGAGGGGAGATCGAAAACTTCGATCTTTTCCGCCGGGGTGTCTTTGCACTCCTGGGCCAGGTGGAAAGCCAGCTTCAGCCCCGCTTCGCGAAGAGCCGCCTCGTAATCGTGCTGATCCAGCCCCTCCCGGGGCTCCGCCAGAAGAACCACGTTCTGGGTCTCAGAGAAAGGAGTGTATGCCGCTCCGGGGCCGGACATATCCACGAACCCTTCCTGAAAGGCCACGATGGAACCGCAGGTGAGTACCGCCGCTCCTTCGAGGACCAGAGTTTTTCCCTCTCCCACGGTTTGGGTGTTATGCCCGATAACGCCGGGGAAAATCTCTCCGGGGCCTTCGATTTTACAGCGGGGTTCCACCGCATCCTTTACGGGGATGATACGCACCGATTCTCCCGGGCGCGCCAGCTCCAGGGAGACCGATACGAACCGGGGATCGTCCTTTACCACATTCAGAGCCTCTTCCCGGTTGATTACCAGGGTGCGGTCCTTCATATGGGTACGTTCCCCCCAGCAAAGGTTTTCTACGGGGAGCTTATGCAGTTCCAGGCGCATGAAACATCACCTTCCTTGAGTAGGGTTGGTTTCTTAAGGTGGAGGGCCGCATCCGAAGTTCTTCGTGTGGAATATAAATGCGGAGATTATAGCTATGGCGAAAAGAGGATTCTATGTTCTTTTGCGGTATATTTTTAGGAGTGTAGAGATGTGCGATGAAAAGTGTTCCGCAGCCTCCAACCTGATTACGAGTATAGAGAGAAGGAGCGACAAAAACACTATGCAATGGAATAGGAACGATCCGTTATAATGGGGGCAAAAATAGGCATCTGCATAGGAGGTATTGCGTATGCTGGAGCAATGGGCGGAGCAGGTGGTGCGGGACGCTTCGGAGATCATCGGTCATGATGTGCTGATAACGAACCGGGAGGGAAGCATCATCGCTTCCAGCGAGTCTCCCCGAGTGGGAACGCTTCACACCCCTTCCCTCAAGGTGCTTCGGACCCGGCAGGTTTTTTACACCACCCCCGAAGAGGCCCGGGGGATGGTGGGGGTCTATCCGGGGATCACTCTCCCCATCGAGCACGGAGGCCGGGTGGTGGGAAGCATCGCCATTGCGGGAAATCCCGAAGAGGTGGGAAAGTTCGGAGAGCTCGTACGCCGTCAGGCGGAGCTTTATCTCCGGGAAAAAACCCTGGCGGAATCCCGGGTACTTTTGGAACGAGCGGTAGAAGAGCTGGTGCAGGAGGTGGCTTTCTTCGATCCCGAGGAGCACGACGAGGAGGTGTTGCTCTACCGGGCCCGGGAGCTGGGCTTCGATCTGGAGGGAACCCGGGTTGCTTTGGCGATACAGCTCATCTCCCCCTTTCGGGAGATGGCGGAGGAGGAACGGCTCTCCCTGCTCCTCCGGGAACGGGGATTTTCCTTTCAGGGGCTTCGGGAAAATTTGGTAACCCTGGTGGAGCGCATCTTTTCTCCCGTCTTTACCCCCGGAGCCTTCTGCGGCAAGGAACGGTTTCTGCTTTTCAAACCCTTTCTGGCGGATCGGGAGGAAAACCTGGAGTATACCCGCCTTCTGGACCAGTGCTCCTCCCTTATGGGGTTATGCGGGGAGCGTAACATCTCTCTTTCCATAGGCGTGGGAAATCCCGGCAAAGGAATCGGGGCTCTCTCCGGATCTTCCCGGGAGGCCCTTCGGGCGTTGCGCCTTGGAAGCGGTAAACCGGGAATTTTCGAATACCGGAAGCTTCTTCTGGAGGATCTGCTTGCGGGTATCCCCTCGAAAAGGCGCTCCGCCTTTGTGCGGCGTTTTTTGGGGCCTCTCGAAGGGCGGAGCGATGCGGAGGATCTGCGGAAAACCTTCTTTCTCTGGTGGGAAAATCCCAATCGCCCCGGGGAGGTGGCGAAAAAGATGCACCTTCATCGAAACAGCGTCTCTCTGCGGATAGAAAAGCTGGGGAACCTGGTGGGGCTGGATCTGCGGGATTTCCGCCAGGGAGTGTTGCTCTATTTGGCGTATCTTTGCGAAAAGGAGTAAGGGCGGGTTTTCTGCCCGCCCTGATATGCCGTTCCGTAGTATAAGCGAAGAGCGGAGCGTAAGCCGGGTTCTGTCGTGCGCAGTCATTTATCTGGGATGCGATTTACACCGCACCTCGAGCGATCGTACCCGGGGGTCAGCGGGCCACCTCGTCCCCCCCTATTCGATCTTGCTCCGGACGGGGTTTGCCTAGCCCATGAGTCGCCCCATGGCTGGTGAGCTCTTACCTCGCCTTTTCACCCTTACCTCGGCCCTTCCGGGCCGGGGCGGTATGTTTCTGTGGCACTTTCCTTGAGCTTGCGCCCACTGGACGTTATCCAGCGTCCTGCCCTGCGGAGCCCGGACTTTCCTCCCCTTTGCACGCAAAGGAGCGACTGCGTGCTCCGCTCTTCGCGGAGCACAGTATACCCCATATAATGAAGAGAATCCACGGGTTTTTCGGAAGATTCTTTTTTCTTTTGCCTTTTTGAGCCACTATTGGGTATAATGAAAAAGGTCGCCTTTTTCCGGGGAGCGCCTGTTGGGCTTTTGGAAAAATATGGGGCGGGAGAACTTTTTATAAGGGAGTAGATCCTCGGTGAAGCACGAGATCGAAAACAAGGATTTCGAAGATCGAAATGACGAGAAGAAATTTCCCTTTTTTCTCGGAGCCTTTTTCTATACCCGGACATTCCCGGGATACGAAATTCTCTTAAAATAAACTCGCATATCGGGGCTTAGCCCCGATTTTTTATTGCATGCAAAAAGGAGGTCCTTTGATGGTATCTATTCTTGCGATCAATCCCGGTTCCACCAGCACCAAATTGGCCCTGTTCCGGGAAGAGGAGGAGCTTTGGCGGGAGACTATTCCCCACGCCACCGAGGAGATTTCCAAGTATGCCTCGGTGGTGGATCAGTTCGCTTTCCGCCTCGGGGAGGTGGAGCGGGTTCTTCGGGAACACGGATGCAGCCCGGACGATCTGGATTGCATCGTGGGCCGGGGGGGGATCGTAAACCCCATTGAGAGCGGCACCTATCGGGTGGGGGATCTCCTTCTGCGGCATCTCAAACGTGGCAAGCCCTGGGAGCATGCGTCCAATCTTGGGGGGATTCTCGCTCACTCCCTGGCAAGCCCCCGGAACCTTCCCGCCTTCATCGTGGATCCCGTGTCGGTGGATGAGCTGGATCCGGTGGCCCGCATCACGGGATTGCCGGAACTTCCTAAAAATTCCCTGGTGCATGCCCTCAACATCAAGGCTACGGTGCGGCTGGCGGCGAAGGATTTGGAAAAGCCCCTGGAGGAACTTAACTTCGTGGTGGTTCATTTGGGAGGAGGCATTTCGGTCTGTTCCTTCCGGAAGGGGCGTATGTGCGATATCAACAACGCCAACGAAATGGGCTGTTTCGCTCCGGAGCGGGCGGGGGGCGTTCCCGTGGGGGGGCTTATGCGCATTTGTTTTGCCGAAGGAGCTTCCCAGGAAAAAATACGCAAATCCCTGGTGGGAGGCGGCGGCCTGGTGGGATACCTCGGCACCAGCGACGTGCGGGAGGTCAAAAAACGGATTGCCCGGGGAGATACCCAGGCTCTGGAGGCCTATCGGGCCATGGCTTACCAGGTGGCCAAGGATATCGGGGCCTATGCGGTTCCCCTGGAGGGGAATGTCGACGCCATTCTTCTTACCGGAGGGCTTGCCTATGACGAAGAATTTTGCCGCATGATCCTGGAGCGGGTTCAATGGATTGCTCCGGTGTTGCTTTATCCGGGAGAGGACGAGATGAGAGCCCTGGCCGCAGGAGCTTTGCGGGTGCTCCAGGGAAAAGAGGAGCCCAAGAATTACGAAGACTATGTATCTTTGGAGGGGTAAACGTGGGTTTTGCATCGCTTGATTTTCTTTTGGACCGTGCCCGGGAGGGCGGAAATGTCAAAAAACTGGCTCTTGCCTGTGCCAACGATGAAGATGTGTTGGTGGCTCTCGAAGAGGCCCGGACCAAGGGCATCGTGGAGGGGATTCTCGTGGGGAACGAGGCGAAGATCCGGGCTTGTGCTGACTCCGTAGGGGTGGATCTTGCTCCGTATCGGCTGGAACATGCCGAAACGGACGCGGAGGCCGCGGAAAGAGCGGTACGTCTGGTCTCTTCGGGGGAGGCGGACCTCCTCATGAAGGGCATGGTGAAGACCGCCACCCTTTTGAAGGCGGTGCTCAACAAGGAGTGGGGGCTTCGAGGAAGTTCCATGTTGAGCCATCTCTTTCTCGTGGAAGTTCCCGGCATGAAGAGGGTTTTCGGCGTTACCGACGGGGGCATCAATATGTACCCGGATCTCAAGGGCAAGGCCACCATTCTGCAAAACGCCGTGGCATGCTATCACAAGCTGGGGGATCCCTGCCCGAAGGTGGCGGTTCTGGCGGCGGTGGAGGTGGTGAACCCCGATATGCCTCCTACTCTGGATGCGGCGGCTCTTACCCAGATGAACCGCCGGGGGCAGATCAAGGGATGCCTGGTGGATGGGCCCCTGGCGCTGGATAATGCGGTAAGCCCGGAATCCGCCAGCCACAAGGGCATCGCGGGAGAGGTGCCGGGGCATGCGGATATCCTTCTTTCTCCCAACATCGAATCCTGCAATCTCTTTGCCAAGGCCATGTTCCATTACGCCGGAGCCGTAGGAGCGGGGACCATTCTGGGAGCCCGGAAGCCTCTGGTGCTCACCAGCCGCACGGATTCTTCCCGGACCAAGCTTCTTTCCATCGCTCTCGGAGCGGCCCTTTCGGAATAGATAGTCCGGAGATGCGAGAGTTTTTCTTTGCAGGAATGCCTTTCCGGTTGTATAGTGTATATGGCATAAATGACATGAGGTATCTTTCACAAGCTCAAGGAGGTTTTTTTTAATGGAACAGATTCGGTCCCTGGAACAGTTGTTGGTATATGCCCAGAAGGTTGGCCCCCGGAAGATCAGCGTAGCTCTCGCGGAGGATGCTGAAGTTCTCGAGGCTGTGGAAAACGCCCGGAAAAACGGTATCGCCGAGGCCTTTCTCGTGGGTAACGCCACCAAGCTGAAAGCGGTGGCGCAAGAGATCGGCGTAGATCTGAACAATTACGAAGTGGTGGACGAACAGGGAGGCGAGGCTGCCACGGCTCTTTCCGCGGTAAAGCTCGTTTCCGAGGGCAAGGCGGATATTTACATGAAGGGCATGATCAAGACCGCCAACTTTCTGCGGGGACTTTTGAACAAGGAAGTGGGGCTCCGTTCGGGTTCCCTTATCTCCCATGCCTATTTCCACGGAATCGACGACCGGATTCTCTTTATCTGCGATCCCGCCTTCAATATGTATCCCGATTTAGGAGACAAGGTGAAGATCGTGAATAACACGGTCCAGCTCGCTCACGCTTTCGGAGTTGCCTGCCCCAAGGTAGCCGCCCTGGCGGCGGTGGAAGTGGTGAACCCCGATATGCCCGCTACCCTGGAAGCTGCGGCCATCTCCCAGATGAGCCGCCGCGGACAGATCAAGGGTTGCGTGGTGGACGGCCCCTTTGCGCTGGATAACGCCATCAGCGAAGAGTCCGCCAGGCACAAGGGCGTTACCGGCGAGGTGGCGGGAAAGGCGGATATCCTCCTGGTGCCCAACATCGATGCGGGGAATATGCTCGCCAAATCCATGGTGTACTTCGCCAAGCTCAAGACCGCAGGGCTCGTTCTCGGAGCCAAGGCCCCGGTTATCCTTACCAGCCGTTCGGATTCCGCGGAGACCAAGCTCTACTCCATCGCTTCCGCGGTGGCCCTGGCAGCCCATCTGGGCAAGTAGTTCCAAAGTATAAAGGCTGTGATGGACCGCCTCCGGGCGGTCCTTTTTTCCTCGAAAGACGCGATTAAAGGAGGTCCTCATGGATTCGTATACCATTCTTGCGGTCAATCCCGGCTCCACCAGCACCAAAATCTCGGTTTTCCGGGACAGCGAAGAGATTATGACCGACACTCAGCGGTACGATGCCCCGGTGATACAACAGTTCAAGGGCATCATGGATCAGGAAGATTTCCGGTACGAAGAAATTCTCAAGGTGCTCCGGGCTCATCATATCTCTCCGGATGACCTGGATTGCGTGGTGGGCCGGGGAGGGCTTCTGAAGCCCATTCCCGGAGGAACCTACGCCGTGGGAGATGCCATGCTGAAGGACCTTCGAAGCTGCCGCTACGGATCCCATGCGAGCAATCTCGGGGCTCCCCTGGCGCTTCGGCTCGGCAAGGGCAAGCCTTCCTATATCGTGGACCCCGTGGTGGTGGACGAGATGATGCCCGAGGCCCGGCTTTCGGGACATCCCGCGATTCCCCGGATTTCCATTTTTCACGCTCTCAACCAGAAGGCCGTGGGGTACCGGGCGGCGAAGGAGCTCGGCATGCCTTACGAAGAGGCTTCCTTCGTGATCGCTCATATGGGGGGAGGCATCTCCGTGGGAGCTCACTCCAAGGGCCGGGTGGTGGACGTGAACAACGCCCTGGACGGGGATGGCCCCTTTTCTCCGGAAAGAGCGGGGTCCCTTCCTACGGGAGGCTTGGTGAAGTTCTGTTTCAGCGGGACCTGCACCCTGGAGGAGATGAAGAAAAAAATCGTAGGCCAGGGAGGCATGGTGGCCCATCTGGGAACCAACGATCTCCGGGAAGCGGAAAAGCTCGTGACCCAGGGAGACGAAAAGGCGGAACTCGTGGTGGATGCCATGGCCTACCAAGTAGCCAAGGAGATCGGTTCCCGGGCGGTGGCTCTGGAGGGGAAGATGGATGCGGTCATTCTCACGGGAGGACTCGCCTACGGAGAGGATTTCGTGCGGCGTATCCGGCGGCGTATCGACTGGATGGGCAAGGTGCTGGTCTATCCCGGAGAGGACGAGATGCAGGCCCTCGCCGAGGGAGGCCTCCGGGTTCTTCGCGGAGAAGAACGGCCCCGGACCTACGAAGGATAGAGACCATGAAGATCTCTATTCTCGAATCTTTGGGATTGGAAAAGAACATTCTCGAAAAGATCGTGCTCCCTCTGAAAGAGCGGGGACACCAGGTGGCAATCTGGGAGAGCCTTCCGGAAAATTCCGAGGATCTCGTGGCCCGGGCGGAGGGGGCGGAGGCGCTTATCATCGCCAACATGCCCTTTCCCGATGATGTGATACGCCGTCTGCCGACATTGAAAATGCTTTCCGTGGCTTTCACGGGGGTGGATCACGTGGGACTTCAGGCTTGCCGGGAGCGGAAAATCGAGGTGTGCAACGCCGCGGGCTACGCTACGGAGGCTACTGCGGAGATGGCTCTTCTTCTTATGCTGGGAGCTCTTCGCTTTGCGGGAGATTGTCACGGGGCGGTGCGTTCCGGAGGTACCCGCCAGGGGCTTCTGGGCTCGGAACTCATGGGAAAGACCGTGGGTATCCTGGGAACCGGGGCCATCGGGCTTCGGCTTGGAGAGCTGCTGCTTTCCTTCGGCTGCAATCTTTTGGGATACAGCCGAACCGAGCATTCTCATGCCCTGGAGCTTGGAATACATTATGTCCCCCTCGAAAAACTTCTGAAGGAAAGCGATGTAATTTCCGTGCATCTTCCTCTTACGCCGGGAACCCGGGGGCTCCTGGGAGAGAAGGAAATCGCCTCCATGAAGCCCGGAGCGGTGCTGGTGAACGCCGCCCGGGGGCCCGTGGTGGATTCCCAAGCCCTAGCCAAGGCTTTGGAGGAAGGGCACCTTGGCGCCGCAGGGATCGATGTCTTCGAGACGGAACCCCCCATAGAGGCAAACCATCCTCTTCTCCAGGCTCCCCGAATTTTTCTGGCTCCCCACGTGGGGTTTTTCACCCGGGAGGCTCTGGCTGCCCGGGCCCGGATGGTGGTGGAGAATATCCTTGACTGGGAAGACGGTTTTTGCCGCAATTCGGTGCTCTGAGGTTTTTTTGCGGAAAAGTGACATTTTTGCGACAAAAGGGCGGTTTTCTCGGGAGAGGAAACCGCCCTTTTGGTGTATCATTTTCCTGTGAAGCTCATGGAAGCCTTTTCGAGAGAGTGCAATTTACAGGGAGGTGGAAGCATGATACGAGAAATAAAAGGGTTTTTTCGGGTTTTGATGGCGGGAACATTGATTTTGGGAAGCATGATTTTTCTGGCGGAAGCATCTTCGGGGGCGTCTCAAATCGTTCTCGCCACGGGGGAGGTTCTTCTGCTCGGCGAGAGCTCGGGCTCGGAGGAAGCCGGAAAGAATCCCCTCCGGGGAAGCGCCACTCTTTTCCGGCGTTCCGGGCTTCCCTCCTTCGGAGGAACGAATGCGCCCTCTTCCGGGGGATTGCCCGCCTTTTCGGAAGAACAGCCTCCAGCTCCGGGGGGATTGCCCGCCTTCGGAGGAGAAACTCCTCCCGCAGCGACGGGAGCCGGAGCTCCTTCGGGAAACCCCCTGGTTCCTTCGGGGCAGACCGGAGGAATCCAGAACGCTCCTCTCACTACCTGGAAACAGTACAGCCTCACCAAGGCCTTCGGATATGACCGCACCATCATGGGCTACGTGGAGTACCCCGGCTCCTGGCAGGCCAATCTGGATATCTACAACCGCATGGTGGAGTTTTTCGATCCCCGGGGAACGGGAACCTCCTGCACGGTGCTGCCGGGAATCATAGGGCAGTTCATGGCTGCGGAGGATCTTTCGGGGCAGCTCCTTTCGGTGCTCTACCAGTCCATGCCCAATCTCCAGATTTTGCAGCAGCAGTTCAACGAAGATCCTTCGGCTACCCAGGCGGGGATGATGGTAACCAAGGGAAGAGTGTTTCTTTCGGGGTATCTTCAGAACCGTCCCGTTCGGGGAATGCTTATGACCTACGCCCTTTCGGTGCCGGGCTCCCTTTTCGGAGCCGGAGCGGCGGTGCTCTGTCTCGCTCCGGAACAGCAGTTTTCCCAGGCGGTGCAGGAATATTTCAACCGCATGATCGCATCCTACGAAAAATCTCTGGGTATCGGCAAGTTCGGCGTCGGATCGGGAACCACGGAGCAGGGGCTTTCCCAGGCTCTTCAATCCGCCCTGGGGCAGTAGGCCGAGAATCCGAAGGGGGTTTCCATGAGAAAAAAGACGCATTTCCTTGTCCGAAGAGCCTTCCTGGCCTTGGCTTTTCTCGTTGCCCTTCCGTTTCCTCTCCGGGGAGCGGAAAATCCCTTTGAAGCCCTGCAAAACCAGGCTTTTCTCCTGATTCAGGAAAAGGCTTCCGAAGGGGAAGATCTCTTTTGGAGAGGGGCATACCGGGAGGCGCTGCAGCGAGCTCGGGAGCTGCCTCTCTATGCCACGGGATCTTCTTCCGCCCTTTCCCTTGCCCGGGGTTTTCAATCCCTTTTGGAAGCCCAGGTGGCATCCCGGAGAGGCTTCGACGAGGAGGGGCTCCGGAAGGCCTCCGAGGCCCGGAGCTTTTTCGAGAAAATATCCCATGTTTCCGGGGAACTTCTGGCCCTGGAGGTACTTTTGCGCAGCGTCCACGCCCTGGATCTGGAGGAGGAGCGCCGGCGTTTCGAAGAGGAGCTTCAGGGGCGCCGGGAGTTTCGGGAAGATCCCTATGGAGCGGCGCTGGCCCTGCTTCACCGGGGGATCCGGGCTTTCGAGGCCCGAAACTGTTCCGAGGCACGGCGTTACTGGAAGGAGTGCGCGGAGATTTCGGAGAACTTGAAAAACCCCGAAATGTACGGGCTTGCCATCAAGCACGCCGCCCGGTGTGCCTGGCTGGAGGGGAGGGTGGAGAACTCCCTGGAAGAGTATGCGGAGGCCTTGGATTTCGCCCGGCGCTCCGCCTCTTCCTGGCTGGAGTGCATGGTTTCTCTGGAATACGCGGAAGTTCTGGTGCGGCAGAAGGGGGACTATCTCCGGGGAGAAGAGCTTCTTCTCGCAGCTCTGGAGAAGGCGGAGCGCCTGGAGCTCGGGGCGCCTCTTCTCTGGATATGCAACAACCTGGGAGCTCTCTATCTGGAGGCGGGGAGCTTTTCCCGGGGAGAGGCGATTCTCGAAAAGGCCCGGAAGATACAGCGAAGGCCCGGAATTCCCCGGGACCTGGGATTGCTGGTGAATCTGGGTTCCGCTGCCATGGGAGTGGGGGATTTCGAAGAAAGCGAACATTGGTGGCTTCAGGCCCGGGACCTTGCTCTCCGGCAGAAAGCGGAGGAAGAGCTGCCGGGAATCGCCCTCAATTTGGGAGTGCTCGCGAAAAAACGGGGGCGCTATGTCGAGGCTTCGGAGTTTTTCTCCCAGGCTTTGAAGGGCTTCGATGCCCTGGGGCGTGAACGGGATGCGGCGGGGGTGATGCTGCAGCTCGGTAACCTCCTGGTTTCCCTGAAGGATTTCCGAAGAGCCCGGGAGGCCCTGGGGGAGGCCAAAAGAATTTACGCTTCCCTGGAGGACCGGGCAGGAATGGCCTACGTCTTCCTGGAGGAGGGCAAGCTTGCGGTGGCGGAAAAAAAGCCTTCCCGGGGAAAAGATATTTTCGAAAATCTCCTGGAACGAGCGGAAGAACTCGGTTCTCCGGAGCTCCGGCTGGGAGCCCTGGAAGGCTTGGGGCGCTGTTATCTGGAGGAGCACGATCCCCGAGGAGCCCGGGAAATCCTGGAAGAGGCGATGGAACTCCTGGAGGAGGAGCGCCGGGGTTACGCTTTCGTGGATCGCAAGGTGGCCTTTCTGGATTACGCCGCATCGGTGTACGAATTGCTCTTCGAAACCTGCCTGGGGGAGGAGGATCTTTCGGGAGCCTTGGAAATTCTGGAAAAACTGAAGGCCCGGTCCTTTTTCGATCTCATGAGCGCCCGGAAAGTGACGCTTCATCCCGAGGAGGCAAGGCTGATTGGAGCTCTGGACGCCCTGGATGCGGAGATAGGGCTTTTGCGAAAGCGCGAAACATATCTTCTCTCCCGGGGATTTTCTCCGGAAAGCCCGGAAATCCGAGGGCTTCGGGAGATTCTGGAAAGAACCTTCGAGAAGGCGGAACTCCTGGAAACGGAGCTGCAGCGGGCCTCTCCCCGTTTGCAGGCTCTCTCGGAGGAGGATGTTCTCTCCCCCGAGGAGATCCGGAAGGGACTTCCTGAACATGGCACCTTCCTTCACTACTACTATTCTCTCCGGGGAGGTGGCGTGCTGCTGGTGCGAAAGGATTCCCTACGCTGGATTTCCCTTGGAGGGACCTCGGAAAGCATCCGTGAGCGAATCGTCCGTCTTATGCCGGACCTTTCGGATGCGGATCGGCCCCTTCCCCGAAAGGAACTTCAGGAGCTCTATACGCTTCTCATGGAACCTCTGCAAAAGTTCCTTCCTCCGGGAGAACGGATCGTGGTGATTCCCCATGGAGCTCTGGGCTATCTTCCCTTTGAAACGCTCCTCGAAGGAGATCGCTATCTTGTGGAAAGCTGTACCCTCTCCTATGCTCCCTCTCTGACCACGATCCTCTTGCTTCCGAAAATTTTCGAGGGCGGAGCTTTTCCGAAGAACGCCTTTTTCGCGGGAAATCCTCTCTATCCGGACCCGGGGCTCGCTCCGCTGCAGGCCGCGGAAGAGGAGGCTCTGCTGATACGGCGTTTCTTTTCCCGGGCCCTGGTGCTTACCGGTGAAAAGGCCACGGAAAGTGCGGTGAAAGAGGAAGCCCCCAACTGGGAACTTCTCCATTGGGCTACCCACGCCCGGGCGGATGCCAGGGCTCCTCTGAAAAGCGAGATTCTCTTTACCCGGGATGATGCCAATGACGGTTTTCTCCAGGCCTGGGAGATCTTCGAGATGAACTTCGGTGCCCAATGCGTGGTGCTGAGCGCTTGTGAAACCGGATTGGGACAGCTCAGCGACCAGGAGGGGCTTATCGGTTTCGTACGCTCCTTTCTCGCCGGAGGCGTGCCCTCCATGGTGGTGAGCCTCTGGAGCGTTTACGACCTCTCCACCCGGGATTTCTTTCTGGCCTTCTATACCTATTGGAAAGGAGGAATGTCCAGGGCCGAGGCCTTGCGGAAGGCCAAAGCCCGTCTTGCCACCAGTTATTCCCATCCCGCCTATTGGGCTCCCTTTGTTTTGTACGGCTGGTAAAAAGCCGAGGTTTCAAGGACCGCCGCGAATCCTGAAAAGCGGCTGTGGAGAAGCGAGAGAAACGATTGTCAAAGGAGGCAGGTGCCATGAAAAAACTGATCATACTGTTGCTGGGAGGATTGTTTCTGCTGGGATGCGGCGCTCTTCTCTGTGCCGGTGCGGTGCCGGTAGTGCCGGATATGCCCGGCTGGGATCGGGAGATTCCCCAGGGGGAAAACCTCGCCCAGTTCACCCTTCCCGGAGAGCAGGGAGGAGTGTTGGCGGGATTTTTCGTCTCCCTCCTGGACTATGCCACGGAGGAGGAGGCGAAGCAGTTCGAAGAGAGCCTTCGGAACGCCCCTATGGGGGAGGGCAATATCAAGGTGCTCGACGTGAAGGAAGATACCTACAAGGGGCGGAAATGGGTGGTGCACCATCTCCTGGTGGAGGTTCCCGGAGAGGAGGGGGACGCCCCGGAGGTGTACGAGGCTCAGAAGTTTTTCCACCGGGAGAGGGCGGAGGTCTATTCCTTCGAGTTCATTACATCCCCCAACCTTTTCCAGGAACTTCAGCCCCGTTTTTTGGAATGCATGGAGCGCATCAGCTTTCAGGAGAACGCCCCGGAAGAGGCGGTAATTCCCAAGGAGACCGAAGAGGACGAGTTCGTGGAAAAGCTCGGAGGCAAGGACAAGTTGGCTTCCAAGAAGAGTCCGGCTCTTTCGGGAACGAAGGAAAAGCTTCCTTTGCCTCCTCTGCCTTCCCAGCCTCCCCAGGCTCTTCTCTCGGCTCCGATCCAGGGAACCCCTTCTCCGGCGGTGCAGGCTCCTCCGGTTGTATCTCCCGTGACGGGAGGTGCAACCGGCACAGGGATACCTTCCGCCTTTGGAGCCATGGCTCCTCCTGCGGCACCAAGCCCGGCACCCCCGGCGGGGTATCTCCTCGAACTTGTTCCCGGAACGGAATGGACTGCGAATACTCCCCAGGATCCCTCGGTGTCGGCGTACTACCTCCTGGTGCAGCAGGGAATCAATATGGCGGAAATGCTGGTGTTCGAAGAGGATTTCGACGTTCCCAGCACGCTGGATAGTTATGCCCGGCTGATTTTGGGGCAGGCTCCCCAGCTTTTTGCAAACTACCAGGTTTGTCAGAACTGGGATACCAGCATCAACGGCGTTTCCGTGAAGGTACACGAGTTCTTTTTTGCCGCCCAGGGCAATCCGAACCGGCTCATCGGGCGGGCCTACATCTTTATGGGAGGTCCCAAACGGGGATACGTGGTGCTTTTCGACACCACCGATCAGAGCTACCCCCGGCTGGCGCCCAAGTTCGACGAAGTTATGCGTACCCTCAACTTGCGGCCCGATACGCCCTTGTTCTCTCCGCAGCAGCCGTCTCAGCCTCTTCCCGGCACAGGAACTGGAACCGGAGGTCTTCCCTCCTTCGAATCCCAGGCCCCGGATTCCGGGGTGTACCTGGATTCCTCCAAGGGACTCCGGGTGCCTCTGCCCTCGGGATCCAGGCTTACGGAACAGCTTCCTCAGGGAGGCCGATACGCTCTCCCCGACGAGGCGGAGCTGGTTCTCCTGAGTCTGGCTTCTCCCCAGGAAGTGGAGAGCCTCGTCTCCCAGGTGGCTTCGGGCAAGAGCTTCCAGGGAGAATCCCTTCTGCAGGCCAAGGGTATCCAGGGGAGCGTGGGGCTGTATGCTTCCATGCATCCCCAGACTTCGGTTCCCTATGCCACCCTGGTGGCCCGGTATCCCCAGGCTTCGCTCCTCATGATCCTTACGCTTCCCCGGGAAAATTATTCCAGGGCAGGGAGTTGGATACTGCCTTTTCTCGAATCCGTCTCGTCGGGAGGCAATTCTGGGTATTGATTTCATTGGCGGTAGATGTGATAATGAAGGAGGAGAACTCTTTTTGAACAATAATGTAAATTTGTTTATTTTTCATCTTTGGAGTGAAGGGCTGTAACGCAAGGTTTTCTTCTACGGAAGATCTTTTCGCAGAGGAAGCCGTGCATAATAGTTTTAATTATTTCCGGTTCGGAAAGGAGGAGTGAGGAGAGAAGGACCGCGCAGTGCGGGAGAAAAGGAAGTTGCATATTATTTTATGAGGAGGGAATTTCTTTGAAAAAGAGCTTTTTTGTAGCGTTTATTCTTGTGTTGACCCTGGTTTTCTGTGGCGCCGCTTTCGCGGAAGCGGATTTCCATATCGGTATCTGCACCGGTACGGTTTCCCAGTCTGAAGACGACCTCCGGGGAGCCGAGAAGCTTATCGAGCTTTACGGAGACGTGGCAGACGGCGGTATGATCAAGCATATCACCTATCCGGACAACTTCATGCAGGAAATGGAGACCACCATTTCCCAGATCGCCAGCATGGCGGACGATCCCAAGATGAAGGCGGTTATCGTGAACCAGGCCATTCCCGGCACTACCGAAGCCTTCCGGCGTATTCGCGAGATGCGGGACGACATCATTCTCATGGCCGGCGAGGCCCATGAAGATCCCGGCGTTATCGAGTCCGTGGCGGATCTCGTAATCAACTGCGACAATATCGCCCGGGGCTATCTCATCATCGAGGCGGCGAAGAAACTCGGCGCTACCGATTTCGTGCATATCTCCTTCCCCCGGCACATGAGCTACGAGCTTCTTTCCCGGCGGCGCAACATCATGAAGGTGGCCTGCGAAGATCTGGGACTGAAGTTCCACTTCGAGACCGCTCCGGATCCCACCAGCGACGTTGGCGTAGCGGGAGCCCAGCAGTTCATTCTCGAGAAAGTTCCCGCCTGGCTGGATAAATACGGCAAGAACACCGCTTTCTTCTGCACCAATGACGCCCACACGGAGCCTCTTCTGAAGAGGATCGCCGAAGAGGGAGGCTACTTCATCGAAGCGGACCTTCCCTCGCCTCTCATGGGATATCCCGGCGCTTTGGGCATCGAGCTTTCCGACGTGAAGGGTGACTGGCCTGCCATCCTCGGCAGAGTCGAAGAGGCCGTGGATGCCAAGGGCGGCGCTGGCCGCATGGGTACCTGGGCTTACTCCTATGGCTATACGAATTCCGTGGGCCTTGGAGAGCTTGCCATCGAATTGGTGAAGGACGGCGTTACCCACAACAACTTCAAACGCTCCTTCAAGCCCGAGATGGTGTTCAAGGCTTATGCCAAGTGCACCCCCGGCGCTCAGTGGAACGGAAGCATTTACACGGATATCAACACTGGCGTGGAGAAGAAGAACCACATCCTTCTCTACCAGGATACCTACGTATTCGGCAAGGGCTATATGGGCATGACCGACGTGGAAGTGCCCGCCAAGTATTTCGGCGTGAAATAGTTTTACGGATACTGTCCGGGGAGAATTCTTTCTCCCCGGATTTTCTTGCTTTTCCGTTCCGAGCGGCTTTTGATCAAAAGCCGCCATTCCAATTGAACAGCATGCAGAGCATTGTCCATGACCCTCTTTAACGGAACCACCGAACTTTCTTGATTGCTTCGGAAGAGATGCCGGTGGAAAGATGGGTTGTGGAAAGCGCCAGGGTTCCCATTGAAAGGATGACAATTTATGACAGCCCAGGAACCACTATTGAAAATGGAAGGGGTAGGAAAGTCGTACTACGGCAATCGGGTGCTGAAGAACGTCAATTTTACCCTGGGAAAAGGAGAGATCCTTGGACTTGTAGGAGAAAACGGGGCGGGAAAATCCACCCTGATGAATATTCTTTTCGGTATGACCGTTATTCGGGATACCGGAGGTTACGAGGGTAAGGTGTACATCGACGGGAAGGAAGCGAATTTTTCCACCCCCTTCGATGCCCTCGACGAAGGTATCGGTATGGTGCACCAGGAGTTTTCCCTCATTCCCGGTTTTACCGTGGCGGAAAACGTGGTGTTGAACCGGGAGCCCATGAAGTATAACCCCTTGGTGGAAGCCTTCGGAGAACGGCTCAGTACCATCGACCGTCCCGAGATCAGCCGCCGGGGTAAAGAAGCGGTGGAGAAGCTGAACGTGGTGATGGACCCGGAAACCCTGATTTCCGAGCTTCCCGTGGGGCATAAGCAGTTTACCGAGATTGCCCGGGAGATCGATAAAAAGAAAACCCGGCTTCTCGTGTTGGACGAACCCACCGCAGTGCTCACGGAATCCGAGGCGGATATTCTGCTGAAGGCCATGAAACGCCTGGCGGATATGGGAATTTCCATTATTTTCATCTCTCACCGGCTTCACGAAATCATCGAAGCCTGTGACAAGATCGTGGTCCTCCGGGACGGGGAGATCGTGGAAGAGACTACTCCGGAGAAGACAGACGTGATGGACATCGCCTCTCACATGGTGGGGCGGAGCGTGGCGGATGCTTTTCAGCGGGACGAAGCTCCCCGGGATGAGGGAGAAACGATTCTCTCGGTTCGGCATCTCTGGGTGGATATGCCGGGAGAGCTTGTACGGGATGTCTCCCTGGAGATCCGTAAGGGAGAGATTTTCGGCATCGGTGGTCTTGCGGGGCAGGGCAAGCTCGGTATCGCCAACGGCGTCATGGGGATGTTCCCCGCAGGGGGCAAGGTCTTTTTCGAAGGAGAGCCGGTTCCTCTCAATCATCCTCGGGAAAGTCTGGGCACCGGCATGGCTGCAGTTTTCGAGGATCGCCGGGGCGTAGGGCTTCTTCTGGAGGAGCCCATCTCCTGGAACATCATTTTTACGGCTCTTCAGATGCAGGATAAATTTCTGAAGCCCCTTATGGGAGGTCTCTTCCGGATTCGGGACGAGAAGGCTATCGCCGAGGAAGCCCGATCCTACATCAAGAGCCTGGAAATTCGCTGTGTGGACGAAAACCAGCCCGTGCAGGAGCTTTCCGGAGGAAACCAGCAGAAGATCTGTCTTGCCAAGGCCTTTGCCACCCATCCCAAACTTCTCTTCGTGGCGGAACCCACCCGGGGTATCGACGTGGGAGCCAAAAGAGTCGTGCTGGAAACCCTCAAGGAGTATAACCGACGCAGGGGCACCACGGTGGTGATGATCTCTTCGGAGCTGGAAGAACTGCGCTCCGTCTGCGATCGTATCGCCATCATCAACGAAGGCAAGGTGGCGGGCATCCGGCCTGCCAGTGCTCCCTCCACGGAGTTCGGTATTCTCATGCTTGGTAAAGTGGATACGAAGGTGGAGGTGGAGTCCCGGTGAAAAATATCAAGGATTTTCTCGAAAAGGCGGGGTGGCCCCGAATTATCATCGCCCTCTTCCTTTTGACTCTTTTTGTTGTCGCTCCCTTCGTGGAGGTTCGGGTAGACGCATCCATAAGCGATACCCTGGTGCGTTTCGGCATGAACGGAGTCATGGTGCTTGCCATGGTTCCCATGATCCAATCCGGATGCGGTCTCAACTTCGGCCTTCCCCTGGGTATCATCGCGGGGCTTCTCGGAGCGGTGACGAGTATCGAAATCGGCATTCCCGGCGTTCTGGGCATTCTCATCGCCATGGCCGTGGCGGTACCCATTGCGGTGGTTCTGGGATGGGCCTACGGGCTTCTTCTCAACCGCGTCAAGGGCGGAGAAATGATGATCGCTACCTACGTGGGATTTTCCTCGGTGGCCTTCATGTGCATCATGTGGCTGGTGCTTCCCTACAAGAGCTCCAACATGGTGTGGGGGTATGCGGGAAAGGGATTGCGTACCACCATCTCCGTGGAAGGATTCTGGCATAAGGCCATCAGCGACATCGGCTCCTTCCATATCGGGGACTTCTTTTACTGTCCCACGGGAATGTTCCTCTTCTTGGGACTCATGTGCCTGGGAATGTGGTTCTTCCTGAAAACCAAAACTGGTACCGCCATGACCACCGTGGGATCCAATCCCGAATATGCCCGTTCTTCCGGGGTGAATATCGATAACATGCGTACCATCTCGGTTATTCTCTCCACGGTGCTCGGAGCCATCGGTATCATCATCTACGAACAGAGTTTCGGATTCGTGCAGCTTTACATGGGGCCCTTCTACATGGCCTTTCCCGCAGTATCCGCGATTCTCATCGGAGGCGCTTCGGTGCATAAGGCCACCATCATGAACGTGATTATCGGAACCATCCTTTTCCAGGGGATTCTTACCATGACTCCCTCGGTTATCAACAGCATGATCCAGACGGACATGTCCGAGGTTATCCGTATCATCGTTTCCAACGGAATGATCCTCTATGCGCTGACGCGAGTTATGAGGGTGAAAAAATCATGACCAAACAATCCAAGTTTTCCAAAAACAATCTTTCCCATCTCCTGGCGGCCAATGCGGTACCCATCGTATTCATCCTTATCAGTGTCATTGGCATTCCTCTCTCCAAGTTTTCGCCGGGATACCTGGTTCAGGAGATGCTGGTCCGCCTCTCCCGGGATTCCTTTCTCGTTTTGAGTCTTCTCATTCCCATCATGGCGGGAATGGGACTCAACTTCGGTATGGTTCTCGGAGCCATGGCGGGACAGATCGGGCTCATTTTTATCAGCGACTGGAATATCGTGGGAATCCACGGTATGGTGCTGGCCATGCTCATCTCCACTCCCCTGGCGATTTTCCTGGGATGGATGTGCGGGGCCATTCTCAACCGTGCCAAGGGACGGGAGATGGTGACGGGATTCATCCTGGGATTCTTCATGAACGGGATTTATCAGCTGGTGGTGCTTTACGGTTTCGGCAAGGTGATTCCCATTCAGAACGCCAAACTGGTGCTTTCCCGGGGCTTCGGCGTGCGTAACGTTACCAACTTGGAGGGTATACGGAAGTGCCTGGACAATCTTATTCCCTTTGAAATTTCCGGGGTCTCCGTGCCCCTGGCTACCTTCCTGGTTATCGCGGTTTTCTGCGTTTTCGTGGTGTGGTTCCGGCGTACCAAGCTGGGGCAGGATATGAGAGCGGTAGGGCAGGATATGGACGTGGCCCGGTCCGCGGGAATTCCCGTGGAACGCACCCGGCTCATCTCCATCATGATCTCTACGGTGCTCGCCTGCTATGGCCAGATCATCTTCCTTCAGAACATCGGTACCATGAATACCTACAATAGCCACGAGCAGGCGGGAATGTTCGCCATCGCTTCGTTGCTGGTAGGAGGAGCCAGCGTTTCCCGGGCTTCCATTCTCAATGTTTTCGTGGGAGTGGTGCTCTTCCATCTCATGTTCGTGGTCTCTCCCATGGCGGGAAAACATCTTATCGGAGAAGCCCAGTTAGGGGAGTATTTCCGGGTGTTCGTATCCTACGGCATCATCGCCATCGCCCTGGTGCTCCACGCATGGAGGCGCTTCAAGGAGCGCGAACGTTCCCGGAGCGCCCTTCGGGGCGAAGCCGCTTAAGAAGGAGGAGAGAAAATCATGAGACGTATACTGGTAAGCGCTCTTCTCCTGGCGGCTCTGGTGGGCCTGGGAATTTACTGTTACGATGCAGGACGGGCCTACGACCTTTTGGTTGATAATCACGATATGACTTTGGGAGAAAATACCTATTCCGGAGAACGGGATGTCAACGTGATCTTGAGCAAGTACGAGCCTATCGAAATGACCGCCCAGGATACCATGGTTTCTACCGTGGCGGGAAAGAAACATACCATCACCGTGGAAATTCTCGACGAGAACTACGAAGTGGCGGAGACCGTGACGGGGAAATTTACCCTCAAGGATCCCAAGAAACGTTTTTTGAACATTCCCGCTTTTCTCGGCAAGGATCCCGGATGGATTATGGAGAACCCCCGGAACTAGGGGAGTAGGTTTAGGGTTTTTTTGAACGAAACAGGGCCGGAGTTCTTCCTTTTGAGAAGATCTCCGGCCCTGTTTTTTCGTGCTTTTTGGATGCGGAGGTTTCCATTACGTGTTTCGCGGCATTTTTTTCTGAAACCGCTCTAAAAGATAGCCAAACTGCTGTCGAGGAGATCCCCCACGAACATATATCCCGGGGCGTGGGTGATGGCGAAGGGGGGTTTGCTCGCCATAAGGGCCGCCTGGGGAGTGACGCCGCATCCCCAGAAAACCGGCACTTCTCCGGGTTTGATGGTTACCGCATCTCCGAAATCCGGTTTGGAGATGTTCCGAATCCCGAGGTCTTCGGGAGAGCCGATGTGCACCGGAGCTCCGTGAACTCCGGGAAAACGTCCCGTGGTGAGCACTGCCTTGGGCACCAAATGCGCCGGAATAGGACGCATGCTTACCACCATGTTTCCCTTCAGCCTTCCCGCAGGTTTACAGGGGCGGTTGGTGAGGTACATGGGAACGTTCACTCCCTCTTCGATGTGCCGCACCGGAATGTTCGCGTCCAGCAGGGCGCTCTCGAAGGTGAAGGAGCACCCCAGGAGAAAACCCACCAGATCGTCTCTCCAGAGAGAGGTGATGTCCGAGGGTTCTTCCACGCAGATCCCCTCTTTCCACACCCGGTATTTGGGGATGTCCCTCCGTATGTCCGCTCCGGGGGCCAGAAGTTTCGGCTCCGGATCTCCGGGTTCCGTAACGTCCAGCACCGGGCAGGGCACGGGGTTCCGGGTGGCGAAGACGAGAAAGTCGTAGGCCCAGTCCTTGGGGAGAATCACGAGGTTCGCCTGTACGTATCCCTTGGCCATTCCCGGGGTAGGAGCGTTCCAGAGCCCCTCCCGGATGGCCTGGCGTACCTTTTCGGGAGAGGCGGCGCTCCAGTTTCGGGAAGAAGAGTTCATAATCCGAGTACCTCCTTGAGAGGCTTCAGGGCGATGCCTTGGGCCTCGAGATTTTTTCGCAAGGTGCCGGCGATTTCCACCGCCTCCGGGGTGTCTCCGTGAACGCAGATGGAGGAAGGCTTCAGAGAGATGCGTTTGCCCGTAATGGTCTCCACGGTGCCCCGGGTGATCATCTCGAGAATGCGCTGGCTGATAATTTCGGGATCGTGGAGCACCGCTCCGGGCTCCCTTCGGCTTACCAGGGTGCCCTCTTCGGTATAGGCTCTATCCGCGAAGGCCTCCGCGGCGAAGGGCACCGCAAGGTCTGCGGCGATTTTTTCGTAGGCCGACCCCGCAAGGCCCATGAAAATGAGAGGGGTCTTCTGAGCTGCCGAAGCATCCCGTACCGCTCGTATCATGGCTTCCGCCAGATCGGGAGAGACCGCTCCCTGGTTGTAGAGGGCTCCGTGAGGTTTCACGTGCTGGAGCTCCATTCCCTGGGGAGCGCAGAAGGCCTGGAGCGCTCCGATCTGGTAGAGGCAGAAGGCATAGGCCTCCTGGGGGGTGCATCCCAAGGTGCGCCGGCCGAAGCCCTGGAGATCCGGATGCCCCGGATGGGCTCCCACCGCAACTCCTTTGGTTTTTGCAGCGGCCACGGTTCGCTGCATTACCTGGGGATCCCCCGCATGGAATCCGCAGGCCACGTTGGCGCTGGTGATGCTGGAGAGAACTTCCTCGTCCCGCCCCAGAACATAGGTGCCGAAGCTTTCGCCGAGATCGCTGTTGAGATCGATGCAGTACATGTTTATCGTTCCTCCCATTCCACCCGGTAGGTGGCATCGCCGGATATGGTAATCTGCCAGTTTCCCCGAAGTTTTTCCGGAGAGGTTCCGCAAGACGATTCTTCCGTAACCGCCGGAAGAATCTCCTCTTCGATTCTCGGACGGCTGCGATGAGATGCCCGGAGACGCAGCAGTTCACGAAGATTTTCCTCCTGTTTTTCCAGGATTTTCACGCCCTGGGAGACCGATACGGAGGTGAAACGCACCGTGTCTCCGGGCATTTTCTGGGCGAATCTTCCGAAATCTCCCGAACAGAGCACCCCTATTTTAGCGTATCCTCCCGTGGTTTGCCGGTCCGCCATCATCACGATGGGTTCGCCGTGCCCCGGTACCTGGATGGCTCCCGGAGGAATGCCATCGGAGACGATATCCGCTCCCTCCGCATGCTCCACCTTGGGCCCCTCCAGGCGAAAGCCCATGCGATCCGCCGCATTGGAGACGGTATACTCCGAGGAGAAAAGGGTTTCGATTCCCCGGGACGTGAACTTTTCCTCCTGGGGCCCGAGAATCACTCGAAAGAGGTTTTTCGGAGGCTCCTGGGGGCGTAGCTTTTCGGGGCATTCCAGGCCCGCGCAACTTTCCCAGAGGAGTCCGGGTTTTCCGGGAACCAGGGCATCTCCTTTTTGCAGAGCTCTTCCGGAAAAGCCCCCGAGTTTACCCCGGAGATAGGTGGAACGGCTTTCCATCACCAGGGGAACCTCGATACCCCCGGAAAAACAGAGATAGCCCCGGCATCCCTTTCCCTGGGGTCCGTCGAAGGAGATCCGGTCTCCCCGATAGGTTTCCAGAACTTGCCAGGGGGATACTCTTTTTCCGTTGATTTTCATTCCCAGATCCGCTCCCGTAAGAGCCAGAAGTATTTTCTCCTCCTCTATCCGCAGAGTCGGCCCCAGGAGGGTGCATTCCAGGGCGGCGGCGTTTTCCGGATTTCCCAGAAGAAGATTGCCGATCCGCAGGGAGAGGGGGTCCATGGCTCCCGCCACGGGCATGCCCACGGCCTGGTAGCCCCAGCGCCCCAGATCCTGAACCGTGGTAAGCATGCCCGGATGTTCCACAAGAATACTCATGCTAGGGCTCCCTTCTCTCTCTGCGGGAAAGAACATACTCCCCCGAGGCCACTTGCCGGGCAATATCCCGGTACTCTTCGGAAGAGACGGGAACGAAACGGATCCAGAGCCCTGCCTCCAGAAGAATAGGAGGATTTTTTCGGGGGTCGAAAAGCGTCAGGGGGGTTCGGCCGATGAGCTGCCATCCTCCGGGGCTTTCGATGGGATAGATCCCCGTCTGCTGATCCGCGATGCCCACGCTTCCTCCGGGAATCGCCTGCCGGGGTTTCGAAAGTCGGGGAGTGGCGATGGAGGGATCCATGCCTCCGAGATAGGGAAATCCCGGGGTAAATCCCAGCATGTAGCAGTAGTATTCCCTGCCGCTGTGGCGCCGGAGGACTTCTTCTTCGGAAAGGCCGTTGGAGGAGGCCACGAAGCCGAGATCCGGCCCGAAATCTTCACCGTAACAGACCGGAATATCCACCGCCTCTCCGGGAGGAAGATTTTCTTTTTCCATGGAGGAAAGGATTTCCTCTATTTTTTTCCGAAGATTCCGGGGGTTTTCCTTGAGAGGATTCAGATAGATCGCCAAAGAGCGATAGGTGGGAAGGAGTTCCCGAATAGAAGGAAAAGCGGCTTTTTCAAGGGCTTTGCGCAGGGCCTGTACTTTGCGGTTCACGTTGTAATCGATATATTCGCCGAAATCTACCACCACGCAGCTTTCTCCCGCAGGGAGAAACCGGGGGGCCGAAGCCTGTTCGGGCATAACGGAAATGCCTCCTTAAAAAGTCAGGGGTGAGTAGGTAGTTGTTTCGAGTGTACTCTATTTGTGGGGCAGGGGCGA
Organism: Synergistaceae bacterium; assembly: GCA_036769705.1. Lineage (GTDB taxonomy): Bacteria > Synergistota > Synergistia > Synergistales > Aminiphilaceae > DAIPKP01. Next base: position 928 of record DAIPKP010000028.1, on the reverse strand, counting down.
AAATTGTTCGCCCCTGCCGGATTATACCGAAAAATCGCGGAGCTTTCCCGGGGAACTCCGTTTGTGGAGTTTTTTCCTCCGGAAGATCCGGGTGTTAAAACTCCGCTCCTCCGGTAACGGAAATGTCTTCCTTGTGCAGCACCATGGCCTCCACCGCCGCTTCGAGGCCTTTGGCCATATCCTCAAGCCCCATGGCGGGGGTGTTATCCCGTTCCACCACCTGTTCCGGAAGGAAGGGTACGTGAATAAAGCCTCCCCGGAGGGGCAGGTTTTTTGCGGCTATGTGGTGCAGCACTCCGTACATCAAATGGTTGCAGACGAAGGTGCCCGCCGTATTGGAGACCTTGGCGGGAAGTCCCTGCTTGCGGATATTTTCTACCATGGCTTTGATGGGAAGCGTGCTGAAATAGGCTGCGGGGCCCTCGGGGATAACCGGAACGTCGATAGGCTGGTTGCCCTCGTTATCCTTGATGCGGGCATCGTCCAGATTGATGGCTACCCGCTCGGGAGTGAGAGCGAAGCGCCCTCCCGCCTGTCCCACCAAAAGCACCGCATCGAAAGAACCTTTGTCGAGAGCCTCCGTGACGGCCTGGATGGATTTGTGAAACACCGTGGGAATTTCGAGAATCTCGATTTCCGCTCCCCCGATCATTTTCGGAAGTTTGCGTACCGCCTCGAAGGCGGGATTGATGGGATCCCCCCCGAAGGGGTCGAACCCGGTAACGAGAATCTTCATGAAAACACCTCCCTCAAGGGCCCTTTAGAAGGCCATGTAGTTCATCAGCACGATATGGGTTGCCCAGAGCAGGAGCGCCATGGCAGCCTGTACCTTGATTACCTTGTACTCGTCCCGGATATCCAGCAACGCTGCGGGAACGATGTTGAAGTTCGCCGCCATGGGAGTGAGAAGGGTGCCGCAGTAGCCCGC
>DAIPKP010000027.1:25319-26635 GCA_036769705.1 Synergistaceae bacterium | reverse complement strand
TTTGCGCCAAAGGGCTTCTGCAAAAAAAGGAAGGTGTATTCTTTATGGCATCCCCTCTTGTTTCGCTTTTTCTGAAAGGCCCCGAAGAGGCCTCCTCCGAAGGGGAACCTCTCTGGATCGACCTGGACGGCAATAATCCCGAGGCTCAGCAATGGCTCCTGGAAGAAAGCGGCCTGGACCCTCTTTACGGCAGCGCTCTCCTGGCAGAGGAAACCCGGCCCCGAAGCCTGGGGCTTCCTTCGAAAAAAGCTCTTCTTCTCACGCTTCGGGGAATCAATACAAATCCCGGGGAAGATCCGGAGGATATGATTTCTCTTCGTATCTGGGCGGAAAAAAATCGAATCATCACGGTACATTTCGAAAAAGTGAGGGCCCTGGAGGATTTGCGAACTTCCGTGTCGGAAGGCCAGAGCCCTTCCGACACGGGTTCCTTTCTTGCCCATCTTTGCAAGACCCTGAACAAACGCATAGGATTGCTGGTGACAGATCTGGAAGAGGCCGGAGACGATCTGGAAGATCGGATTCTTATGGAGAGCTCCTCCCTGCTGCGAAGCGAGATCAACCAGCTGCGGCGGCAGACGATCCGGATGCACCGCTACCTGGCTCCCCAGCGGGAAGCCCTGCTTCATTTGCAGAAGGAAGAGCTTTCCTGGCTTTCTCCTCTCCAGAGAGCACAGCTTCGGGAGGAAGGGGATCGCATTACCCGATACGTGGAAGATCTGGATGCCCTCCGGGATCATGCGGCGGTCACCCAGGACGAGCTGGAAAGCCGGCTTGCGGAACGTAACAGCCGGATCCTCTACATGCTCTCCGTGGTGGCCACCCTTTTTCTGCCTCTTACCTTCGTTACGGGACTTTTGGGGATGAACGTGGGAGGAATTCCCTGGGGAACCGCTCCCCAGGGTTTTTTTATTGTAACGGCCCTTCTTTTGTTACTGGTCGTACTTCTCCTCTGGCTTTTCCGCCGAATCCGCTGGTTATGAAAACATGAGAACCTCTTTCCGAGAAGGCTTCAAGGTTCCTCAGGAAGCGGCAATCTTGCGGAAAGCATCCACGATACGCTCCGCATTGAAGGGCTTGACGATAAAATCCTTGGCCCCCGCCCGAATTGCTTCCACCACCATGGATTGCTGCCCCATGGCACTTACCATGATGATTCTGGCCTCGGGATCTTTCTTTACGATCCTCTGCACCGCCTCCACGCCTGTAACGCCAGGCATGGTAATATCCATGGTTACGATATCGGGTTGCAGCTTCTCGTATTTCTCCACCGCTTCGGCTCCGTTCGCCGCCTCTCCGACCACCGTATATCCGTT
>DAIPKP010000027.1:0-25219 GCA_036769705.1 Synergistaceae bacterium | reverse complement strand
TAGTATTTGTCTCCTCCTCCGGAGGTCCAGTTCATGGTAGCCACGGAGTAGACTTCGTCGTCCCGCAGGGGGAGCCAGCTACCGTCCTCCTGGAGCACCTCCACGGAGACAAGCCGCTTGCCGGGCCGCTGCAGCACGCTGTCGTTATCGATAAGGGCGGGTTCCGCCGCGAGATCGTACACCACCTTCAGCCCAGAGATCTGAAGAAAACCGCCCGTGGGGGCACGGAGAGCGCTGTCGTATTCATCCCCGGGTCCCACCAGGGCTGAGGCGGAGATTTCCAGAATTTCCTTGATTTCGGATCCCTTGAGATCCACCATGGCAAGGGTGTTGCCGTAGGGGAACATCTCGTAAAGGGTACGATAGGAGAGATCCCCCGCAGGATAGACCTTGTCTCCCCGGATTCCTCCACCGTTGAGCACGGCGATCCGGCTTTTGGCCTTCCAACGCAAAGCATCCGCCAGCACGTTGCCAAGGGCGGATTCCTGGGCCCGAACCATCGCTTTCCGGGCATCCGCATCCACCGTGAGAGTGGAGAAGGGTTTGCCAAGCTCCGCTTCGATCTTTTCCTCGAAGGGAAGAAGGGCATTCACCACCCGGGGATCCTCCGCAATGGAGGCGGTAAGCTCCTTGAGTTCCCAGGTGCTCTTTTCCGGGTTCACCTTGTTTTTCTCCACCACCAGGTGCACGATGCCCGCATAACGCGTCATGGACCCCGCCTGGGTTACCAGGGTTTTCCATCCTCCGGGGCCTTCCACCAAAACTTTATCCGCCACTGCGGTATGGCTGTGCCCTCCGAGAATGAGATCGATTCCCGCTACCTGCTCCGCCAGCCGGAGATCCTCGCCGTAGCCGATATGGGTAAGCGCTACCACTACCTGGCATTTTTCATTCCGCAGCTTTTTCACCATCTCCCGGGAAACTTCGGCATAGTTCGCGTTCACGTCGAACCGTCCGGCTCCTCCCGTAACGGAATGCAGCTCTCCCGGCAGCAATCCGAAGAAACCCACCTTCACGCCGTTTTCAGCGGTCATAACATAGGTGGAAAGCATGCTCTCCGGAAGCGCTCCCTCCCGGGGCGTCAAATTGGAGACCACAAAGGGATAGTCCGCTTTGCTCATGGCCTCCAGAAGAACCGGCTCTCCCAAATCGAACTCGTGATTTCCCAGGGTAGCAATCTCCACTCCCGCCTGGTTCAGACCCGTTGTCTCGGCTCCTCCGTGGAAAAAGTAAAAGAGAGGGCCTTCGTTAATATCGCCCGCATTGGTAACGAAAAGATTCCCCGGATTTGCGAGCTCCTCCTGGTTCACCACCGTGGCGATCCGGGCAAGACCTCCCACTTCCACCTTCTGTTTTTCCCCGTCGATCTTCACCGAAACCGTATAGGGAAAGATGTGCCCGTGCATGTCGTTAACGGTGACAAAACTCAGATGCTGCTCCGCTCCCAGGGCAACCCCCGCAAAAAGAAGCAGTACCGCCAGAACCGCTACACTTCGTTTCCAGATTCGCATTATTTCGACTCCTCCTTCAACAGCATAAAGATACGGAAAATTTTTCCGTTGCAGCTGCACTTTATGAATCGATTTTACGAAAGATCAGGCTCCCGCAGCCTCTCTCAGGGCTTGAGCCTCCTTGGGAGAAAGAATTTTTTCTTCGTCCACCACCAGGATGATACGCTCCCTCTCCTTTTCCGAAACCCGGGCGACCCTCTGCACTACCTCGGCGGCATCGCCAAACTCCATGCGAGCATCCCGCAGCAGGGGAGGAGCGCCGATCTTCGATCGGGGAACCTCAACCACTCCTGCGACTTCATCCACGATAAAGCCCGCCAGGGTATCCCCGGTTTCGATGACGAGTACCCTCTGCTCTTTGGCCTCCACAGGCTCCGGAGATTCCATGGAAAGGCGTTTGGAAAGGCTGAGGGCGGGAACGATCTCACCCCGAAGGTTCATAACCCCCTCCACGTAATCCGGCACTCCGGGAAGCCGGGCGATTTCATCGAGCCGATTGATCTCCCGGATGGTGGTGATGGGAAGCCCCATGGCCTGCCCGGATACGAGAAAGACTACGAAGGTCTCCCACTCTTCGCCTCTTTGGCGAAGCAAATTGTCCTTCTGCATCTCTCCCGTCATGGAGGCCATGGCCTCCCGATCCACGAGCCCCTCCTTGCCGAGAAGAGCGATCACCTGTCCCCGGGTATGAACGATGCCGAGAACGCTGGCGGTTCCCGTCTCCGAGCGGGTCACTCCGGGAGGAGGGCTGATCTCGTTTTCCATTACCGTCAGAACCTCCCGGATGCCGTCGGCGATAAAACCGATGCGGAAGGAACCGTAGTCACCCACGAGAATTTTTCCCGCTTCGGAACGGAAGGAAGTATCCTCCAGATGAAGCCTTTTCCGGAGCGAAAGGACCGGGAGAATGCTCCCCCGCACGTGAAGGACCCCCTTTACAAAGGACGGAGCATCCGGCACCGGAACGGGATCCTGGTATCGCAAAATTTCCTGGACATCCTCCAGAGGAAAGGCATATACCTCTCCTTCAAGATCGAAGGTAACGATCTGCCGGGAAGAGTCGTGCTGCTCCCGGTGCTCCGCCGCTTCTTTCTTGCGATTTTTCCGGATTTTTTCCAGGGATTCCCGGTCGATGTTGAGAATGCGTTCCGAATCGAGCACCACCATGAGTTTTTCGTTATAGTGCACCACCCCTCTCACGATTCCTCCGGTGCCTTCTTCTATTTCTATGCTCTCTTCTTCAAGCTCCACCACCTGCTGGGCCTGCTCCACCACCACTCCCAGGGAGTATCCCTCCATGTTGAGGATGAGCACTTCCTTGCGCTCTCCTTTCTTTTCGGTGTAGCTCCCCAGTCGGCTGTCCAGATCCACCACGGGCATCACCTCTCCCCGAAGGTTGATCATGCCGCGGACGTTCGCCGAGGCCATGGGAAGAGGCGTAATGTCGGGAAGAGCGATAATCTCCCGCACATCCTCCAGGGGAACCGCAAACTCCCTGCCATTCAGTAGAAATTCGACGTAACTTCGTGTATTGCTCATGCTATCTCCTCCCTCGCTACTGCATCTCCCAGGGAAAGGCGAAGGACGTGATCCGATGGATCAGCAGCGTCTTTCCGGGATACCGATACCGCAATTTTTCTCCCGCCCAAAGGCTGGTAAAAAGGGCCCGGCCGATGATATGCCGTCCCTCCCGATCATCCTGCAGCGTTTTGATTCCCCAGGTGTTGTGAAAAACTACCGGAATTTTTCCGTAAGCTCCCACATAAAGCATGATATGCCCCGGCATACCCACCAGGGTGCGGAAGGGCTCTCCCTTCTCCAGAAGAAGGGCTTCTTTTTCCTGGGGCTGTAGATCCCCTACGTCGATAATTCTTCCGGTTTTCGCCTGGTACCGGGAATTCCGTGGAAGCCAGAGTCCGAAGGGGATGAAAAAATCCCGCACCGTGGCGGAACAATCCCGATTCTGCACCAGTCCTCCCCAGCCGTAGAGCTCTCCCTGAAGCTCTTCGAGAATTCTCATGGCGTTCCAGCCCGTAAAGGCCAGGGGCATGAGATCCCCTTCTTCCCGGGAGAGAGAGCCTTCGGAAAATACAGCTTCCCCCGAGGCATTCCGGCGCGCTCCCAAAACCGTAAAATCCTGCCCCGGAAGAGGCTTGCGAACCAGAGGAAGGAGCGTCCCCGTCTTGGCCAGGGCAACGAAATTTCCCTCCGCGCTTTTCAAGGAAGTTTTTTCCCGTACCACCACCACCTGGGGCATGGATTTCCAGAGAGCGCACATCTCGGGAGCCACCCGGGCCACATGACGGATATCCACCCACCCCGAGGCGAAGGACCCTTTGACGTAGATCCAGGCTCCATCCTCCGAAGCATGGGAAAGGAGAATCGGCTCCAGAGGCTTGAGGGTGGAGTTCTGAAGATAGTCGAAGGGATATCCCTCCCCCGCCAAAGCGGGATCGTAAAAAGCGGGTTCCCGGGTGGGAAAGAGCCGGAGATCCGTTTCCTGCACGGTAATACCCGGAAGGGCAAGTTCCCCCGCCCCGGAAAGCCGGGCATTTCTCCGTTGTTTTTCCAACCAGGAGCTCTCCCGGGGACGCAAATTCTCACCGAAAAGAGTACGTTTTTCCAACCATTCGAAGGGCCAGAGCAAATCCTCTTCCGTTACGCCGCAATCTTTATCCCAGGGAGCGAAATAGCGCTTTCGGAAATTTTCGTAGTTCCGGGCCTGTTCCTCCGGAGAGACCAGGGGAACGTCGCACTCCCGGGGAAGATAATGCACCGGATGCTGGGGAATACGCCGGAGATCCCGAAGAACCTCTTCGGCAAAAAGGGAGCCTCCTGTTCCTCCAAGCAACAACAACGCTCCCAGAAAAAGAACGCCGATTTTTACGAAAGCTCTCCCCAAAAAAGAATTTTCTTTTTTCAATCTTTCACCGCCCTTTCGATGCGCTCCAGCCCCTCCTCGAGAAGAGCCCGGGGACAGGCCAGCACGATGCGCTCGAAACCGCTTCCGGAATCGCCGAAAATATATCCTTCATCGAGCCAGATCTTTCCTTTTTCCAGCATGCGCCGCTCCAGTTCCTCCCTGGAAAAACCGTAATCCCGGAAATCTACCCAGGCCAGGTAGGTCCCTTCGGGTTCGAGCAGCCGGGCCCGGGGAAGCCTCCGGTCGAGAAAATCCCGGAGGAACGCCACGTTTTCCGCCACGTACGCCATAAGCTCATCCACCCAGTAGGCACACTCCCGAAACGCCACGGGAGCCGCCGCAAGGGCGAAGACGTTGGGCCTGCTCAAATGAGCCGCATCCAGAACTCCCTTGAGGAGGGAGCGTTTCTTTTCGTCGGGAACGATGATGAAGGAACACTGAAGCCCCGCGAGATTGAAGGTTTTGCTGGGAGCCACGCAGGTAACGGAATTGGCGGCAAAGTCCTCTCCCAGGGAGCCGAAGGGGCGGTGCCGGTACCCGGGGAGCACCAGATCCTCGTGAATTTCGTCGGTAATCACCAGAACGCCGTGGCGGGCACAGATTTCTCCGGCTCGGCGAAGCTCTTCTTCCGTCCAGACCCGCCCCACGGGATTGTGAGGACTGCAGAGGACAAGGGCGGTGACATCCTTTCGGGAAGCCTTTTGTTCGAGATCCTCGAAATCCATGACGTAGCGGTTGCCTTCCAAGCGAAGAGGATTCAGCACGATCTCCCGGCGATTATCCCGAATAACGCCGAAAAAAGGATAGTAGACCGGAGGCTGGATGATGATTCCCGCCCCCTCCTCGGTAAGAGCCTGCAAAATAAAGGCCAGGGCGGTTACCACTCCTGGAGCGTAGAGAAACCATTCTTCGGAGCACTTCCAACCATGGCGTCTTTCCTGCCACGCCGCAGGAGCGGCAAAAAAATCCTTTCCCGGGGCTCCGTAACCGAAAATCCCGTGAGCTCCACGATCTTCCAAGGCCTTGCGCACCTCCGGAGGAGCCGGGAAATCCATATCCGCCACCCACATGGGAAAAAGATTCTCCTCCCCGGTATCCCACTTCAGCGACCCCGTACCTCGGCGGCGAAGCACCGCGTCAAAATCTACACCTATCTGCATGACATCACGCTCCAATGAAGGTTTTTTTGCTTTACAGAGCATAAAAATTATCCCACACCCCGAGAAGGAAGGCAAAAAAAGACACTATTTTTCATATTTTTCGCCGCTAAAGATTCCGAAGCATCCCCCCTCTTTTCCGGGGCTGTGCTATTATGATTTCGCGCATTCCACCATCTGTGAAAAAGCATGATGGTGCTGCGCCTTGATTGTACACCAAAAATAAGGAGGAATTGCTATCATGCGAAAAGTCTCACGTTTCGGTCTCTCCGCACTCATTCTTTCCATCTTTGTCCTTTTCTTCGCTCTTCCCATCTCGGCCCGGGAATTTCAGGCTGCCCAGGCGTTGAATACCTGGGAACCCGGCTCCCCTCATATTATAGGCTCCTTCCCCAACTTAGGCTCTCTCGTAGAAGCCACCAAAAAATTTTCACCCTCCGCCATGGAGGAGGGAAGCCCCCTGGCAGCGTGGTTCCGCCCCTACCAGGTTCGCGACATGGCCTTTGCGGCGGGGTTCAACGGAGGAGTTCTCCAGGTTCAGGGGATTATCGGCTACGCTCCGGAAGCCTCGGAATGGCTCGGACGCATCGCCCAGGGAGCTTTGAACGAAGAAGACCTGGCCCTCTGGAACGAAGAGGACGTTCTTGTCAAAGGCCCCGAGGAGATCGAAGAAGTCGGCATGGTCTATACCTTGGTTTTCGATCCTTACGACCCCATGGCCCGACTTTTCCTCACCGCCAAAGATAACCTCCTCGTCTTCGGATATACCGAGGACAACCTTCGGATCGCCTTCAAAGCCCTGGAGGACGAGAGCGTCCGACTCCAGCCGGAACGGCGCTTTGCGGAGCTGCCCAACTACATCCTCTTCAACGATGCCGGGCTTACCCAGATAGGCATTCTCGGAAACGAAATGCCCATCTTCCTTCACGACAACATCGAGGGCGAAGTCGCCTTCGGAAACGGCGACGCCAAGTGGGAGCTCAAGGGCTTTTCCACCGCAGCCAAGGCCTGGCTCGGGGAGAAACTGCTCTCCGCCCTCACTCCTCTCACCAACGAAACGCCCCTCATCGGGGGAGGCGAAACCATCCTCGCCCTGGCGGCAAATACGGACTTCATCGCTCTCAAAAAGGCTCTCTTCCAGCTGGTGGGACAGGAAGAAGTCACCCCTCTCTACGACGAAGTAATCGCCATGCTTTCCGGCATGGGACTCACCGAGAAGACCATCACCGACCTGCTCACGGGTTCCTTCCATTTCGTAGTAGGAGGCCAGGCGGCCACCATGTTCGCGCCTATCCCCCTTCCCGGAGCCTATCTCGTGGTCAAGGGCCAGGAAAATGCCGCCCAGAACGTGGTGGAGATCGCCGCCGCCATGGGAACCGAAATGGGAGGCGTGCCTCTTCAGAAAATGGAGCTCCCCGGCTGGGACGTACTCTACGGCATGAGCATGCCCGCCACGGCAGTTCTCGGAGCCCGGGGATCGGATCTCTATATCGGCCTTCTGGATCCCCAGAAGCTCAACGAGCCCAGCCAGGCGAATCCCCGCATGCAGGAGCTCGCCCAGGCCAAGGGCGAACGCATGGGGTGGTTCTACCTGGACATCTTCGCGGTGGATTCCTTCCTCCTCGGTCTGCTTGAAAATCACGAACTCTGGACCATGATGGCAGGAGGCTCCGCAGGAGACGTCGGGCACGGCATTCTGCTCGCTCATCAGCACGTCACCAGCACCACCGAAGGATTTCTCGCGGAAGCCCTGAATACGGAAGAAGGCCACGCCTCCCTCTTCTGGGGAACTCTTTCCGAAGAGATACAGGCCCGGTGGCAAGCCATCGGCGATTTCTGGAAAGGCCAGTTCGAATCCCCCATGCTGGATATGCTGGAAGGGGTCATAAACGTAGAACTCGAAGTAGAACCGGTTTCCCAGGATCAGTAACCGGAAAACTTGCAGCTCTGAAGATTTTTCACCATCCATATACGTTGTTCCGAAGAAGCCCCCAAACGATGCGGGGGCTTCTTCGGTTTCGCCAACTTCTCAAAGCTCAAGCCTTTCCAACTTTTTTATCTTAATAACGCAGTTACAAATTCCTTGGAATCCGCCGAAAGAGAGACAGGAAGGTTTTTCGTGAAAGCAGCGGTTCTCGTACATAGTGTTTCGGGCAACACCTTTCTTCCGGAAAGTCCGACCTACTTCGGCAACATGTCCGGAGAGATGAAAAGTTTTCTCGATAACACTGGATTATACTGACCCCGGGCGGGAACTTCGGAGCAAAAGAATACTTCTCTTTTCCGCCGCTGAAGCCTCCGGAGGTGGAGCTCCTCCATGTCTTCAATCCATCTCTAGTAACCTACGGACTTCACGCATGGAAATGTTTGCTCTTGCGGTGCCCATACACCTGGACCTCCCTCAAACCATGCCCTCCTATGGAATCACATGCTATTCGGGAGCAAAATCCAATGTCCCTCCGAACAAGGCGGTTCTTCGGAGCGTAGCAGAAGTTATTTCGTGAATTTTGGAACATCTCTAGCAGGCCCCGTTCCAAAGAAAAAACCGCAAGAAGCCTCTGCTGAAACGACGAGGCCCCTTGCGGTTTCTTATGAAACCGTCACAAAAACAACGGCTCTTTAGCGAAGCTCGTCTCTCACCTGAATTGCCGTATCGGGATAATCCGTAAAAAATCCGTCCACTCCCATACGAATCCAGGCACGGTATTCCTCCCTGGGATCCCCTGCATATTCTTCCGCAAGATAGGATTTTTCATTCCTCATGGTATAGATATGCACTTTTAAACCCGCCTTATGGGCATCTTCGATGAGGGAAGAGGGCTTCTGAAGGTGGTTATTTTTATCCCGGGGCATGATGGTCTCCTTCCAGGGACCGATACCATAGGCATAGCTCGCAATCTCGTTCAAGCCCTCGGAAGTGGCCATATCCTTATACGTTCCCGGTTTCCCCGCCGCAAGGAGACAGCCCGGCTGCAGGTGAAATTCATCGAAAAGCTGTACCAGCCGGAGTCTGGTTTTATCGTGCAATTCCTTAAGGTTTGCGATCTCGAAGGATTGAATGATTACGGGGTCCGAAGGCGAAGCGTAGCCGTTCTGCTTGAGAAGCTCCACCAGGGGTTCTTCCAGAGAAAGCCCCAGGGCATCGTGATAGGAAGGGTGCTTGGTTTCCGGGTAGATACCGATTTCCCGGCCCTTTTCCCGGCTTTTTTCCTTTACCAGAGAAAAGACTTCCTGAAGCGTAGGAACCTCGTAAAGCCCATCCCGGGAATGATCTCTGAATTCAAGACGTTCTTTGGCACGAAGAGATTTGATTTCCGCCAGCGTAAAATCCTCCGCAAACCACCCGGTCATCTCTTTGCCGTCGATGACCACGGTTTTTTTACGTTCAGGGAACTTTACCGCCGCATCAGTAGTACTTCCGAGTTCGCAATCATGACGACAGATAAGGATTCCATCCCTGGTGGAGACGACGTCGGGCTCCACGAAATCCGCTCCCATCTCGATAGCCAGAGCGTAGGAAGCGAGAGTATGTTCCGGGATATGCCCACAAGCTCCGCGATGACCGATGATCAACCACTCTCTCTCCTCTGCGGAAGCGGAAAAAGACGCACAAAAACCCAACAGAAAACCGAAAAGCACCAAAAATCCTATTTTTCGCACCATATCACGACACTTCCTTTTCAAAATATTTTCTCCTCACGAAAGAAGAAGTGTCCCGATGCTACTTGGAAAAGGTTGCGCCTTCGTCACAAAGAACTTACGGTACCGCAAAAAATCACTTGCTGTATCGATCCGCCACCTTGGAAGCTCCCCAAGCCTGGGGCTTGGTTCGGCAGATATAGCCGCTGCCCCGAATCATGCCCACCACGGAAGCCAGCATCTGGCGGCTTTTACCTCTCTCTCCGAGATCGAGATGAATCTCCCAGGGAGAAGCTCCCGCCTTACGGAAAGTGCCGTTCTCGTTTTTTTTCAGGGTTTCCGCCATTTCGAGACAGAGAAGAGCTTCCCGGAAAAGCCGTTCCGCCAGGCTCATTACCTGATGCGTCACCTCCCGACGGTAAAAAAAAATGCCCCCCCAAGGAGCATAGTGAGCCGTTACGGCACAGACGAAACAGATATCCTCACCATGACATTGAGAATCCGCACCGATAACGATATGGGGGGTGATGCCCCGCTCTTCCGCCAGATTTCCGATGCGGCACAACATATCCTTCAGAGAGACCGCTCCCAAGGTAGGGCTCACAAAAGCCATCTCAGATCCGGTAAAAGCGTGTTCGTATGCTCCATGGGCATTCACAGGTAACCCCTCCTTGCTCGTACTTCCCCGAAAAATACGCATCTTCCGCATAATCCCGACTTATTATACGGCAAAAAGTGCTCTTTTATAAAACCACCTCGGGAGATTTTTCTTTTTTCTCCGACCAAACCGGCTTTTCCAAGGGCTTCGCAAGGAGAAAAGCTCCCACCAGGGCCGTAAAGGGAGCCACCGTAACCAGGCCGAAGCTCCCCACCAGGGTGTGCAGCATCTCCGCCGCCACATAGTTGAGATTCAAAATGTTCGTCACCGGAATGCCCTGCCCCATGAACAGCATGAGCATGGTGAGATATCCTCCGGAATAGGCCAATATCAGGGTTGTAGTCATGGTACCTATCACCGCCCGGCCTACGGAAAGGCCCGAACGGAAAAGCTGCCATCGGGAGATATCCCGGCCATGATGAGCCACTTCGTCCATGGAAGAGGCAATATCCATGGCAAGATCCATGACCGCTCCGGAGGAGGCGAAAAAGACCCCCGCCAAAAAGAGGCGTGTAAGATCCAAATGGGCGAACCCGGAATACAGAAGGGTTTCCGCAAAGGGACGTACCGCCCCGTGCAATCCGAAGGGGCGTGAAAAGAGAAAGGCCAGCGCGCAGGTAAGAAGCAATCCCAGAAAGGCTCCCCAGAAAGCCACTACGCCCCGCTTGCGGCATCCTCCCACGAGAAAGATGATACATCCCGTAAGAACCGTGAGAAGCCCCAGCGAAACCAGAATAGGATCATACCCCTTGAGAAAGAGAGGAATCATGGCTTTCCAGAGAAGAAGCACCGTAAATACGAAAGAAAGCAGCGCCTTAAGTCCCGTGATGCCACCAAAAAGCACCAAAACAACTCCAAACAGAAGAAAAAGTCGCAGCTCCACTCCCAGGCGATACACTCCTACCGCCCGAACCGCCGTGAGCTCCTCTCCCCGGCTCTCCATGTTGAGCAACACCTTCTGCCCCGGAGCGTAAAAAGAATCCAGTTCCAGCTTTCCCGTTAGAAGATTCTCCGCCTCCACCATCGTTCCTTTCCAGGAACCGTTCAGGATACGAACCCGAATATCCTGAGTTCCGGTACGGACAATGCCGTGCTGACGCACTCCGGAATTATCCGTCTCCAGCACCAATCCCCGGGCATGCTGAACTCCCGAAGAGATCCGTTCTTCAAACCCCGTGGGAAGAAACAGCAACACCGCACAGAGTACCACGACGACGAGAGAGAAAACCGCATCCCTATACCGCTCCGCCATAAACCCACCTGACATGATTTCGGTCACTCCTTTTTTACAAAAACCTGAAAACGCAGGAATTCGGGGGCGAAGGAATCTCCGCCCCCGAAAGTCGAGGGGAAAAGAGGAAACTCGGAAGAAGAGGAGGTTACAGATTCATGAGAGAAGCCATCTTCAGGAAGATGTCGGTATTGTCGTAATAACCGTTGAAACTATCCGCTCCCGCACCGATGGCGGAAACGGGCACGGGAACTCCCGTGTGAGAGTAGGAGGTCCAGGCGAGGCCCGCTTTCTTATTGAGAATGTGCGTAAGGGTAACGCTGAAGGGCTCGTAACCACCGTAAAGGAGATACTCCTCTTCGTTGGAGGACCCTACCTTCTCTCCCTTCATGCTGGCTTCAAAAGCTTCCTTGAGATCCCGCACTTCGAAGGATTTCAGGGCTCCCGAAAGGAGATGTTCCGCATCTTCGTCTCCTTCGGCGGCTTTTTTCTCAAGCTCCGTTCTTTCGGAATCCGAGAGAATGCTCAGGCCGAAAACATCCTTCACCAGGGGAATCATATCCTCGAAAACGGGAGCCGGAGCGTCCGCGCCGCTGTGAGCCTTGCGATATGCATCCAGGGTGGCGTCGAAAACTTCGTAGGAACTCTTCTGCCCCTGAAGCTCCAGGAAATAGGTCTCGTATTTGGTTCCCGCAAAACCGAGAGTAAGGCCGCCGGTTTCGTGATCCCCCGTAACCACCACCAGGGTATCTTCGGGATGCTGCCGGTAGAAATCCAGAACCACCTTCACCGCATCGTCGAAAGCGAGGGTATCCATAATGGAAGCTACCGCATCATTGGCGTGGCAGGCCCAGTCGATCTTGCCCCCCTCCACCATCATGAAGAAGCCCTTGGGATTGTCCAGAAGCTCGATTCCCTTGGCGGTAAACTCCGCAAGGTTCATGCCTTTGCCATTCCGATCCATGTCGTAGGGAAGCGCCTTGGATCCGTCCAGTACGGGATTGATGGCCACCGCCTTGGTTCCGGGCTGCAATGCCAGGAACTCCTCCCGGGTATCCGCCACTCGATACCCCTCCTCCTGGAGAATGTCGAAAACGCTCTTCTGATCCCCCTTCTTACCCCGGGGCTGCGTAAAACCACCGCCCCCGAAATAATCGAAACCGCTTTTGGCGAGCTGACAGGCGAGGTCATAGTAATTCTTGCGGGAAGAGTTGTGGGCATAAAAAACGGCGGGAGTGGCGTGTTCGATGGAAACGCTGGAGACGATACCTACGCGCATCCCCTTGTCCCTGGCCATTTCCGCAATGGTTTTATGGGATTCCGTGGCGGAAGGGTTCATGGAGATAACTCCGGATTTGGTCTTTTTTCCCGTAGCGAGAGCGGTACCCGCTGCGGCGGAATCCGTGATAAGAGAATTGGTGGAATAGGTGGTGCACATTCCCTGAGCGGGAAGCTCATCCATGGCAAGCTTTACGATACAGGGCTCGCCTTCCTTGTTCTGAAGCGCTCCGAGATACATCTCCGCGGCATTTCTCTGGGGCAGGGCCATACCATCCCCGATAAGAAGAAAGACGTATTTGGCTTCTCCCGCCAAGGCTCCGCTCACCAGGACCAGGGCGAGAAAAATTGCGGAAATTCCCCGGAAACTCCATTTCTTACAGCAATAACGCATAGTATCCCTCCTTAAAATAGAAAACTCCTGACGAGGAAATACTAGCAAGAGGAGGTTACAGAAATGCTACGGGAAAGTTTCCGTAGGGATACAAAGCCGAAAAGGCAGGGGAAAAAGGGGGAGAAGAAAAAAACCCCCTCGGAGAGGGGGCAAAACAAGCAAAAAATTAAAAAAGCCAGCGTAAAAGGCCGAAAATACCGATAATGGCGAAAAGCACCACGCCCCATAAAAAGGTTCCCATGAGCAGAAAGGGAAGAGCTCCGAGAATGAGAATAACCACGAGGCATCCCAGGCAGCTTCCTCCTCCGAAAGAGAAATACTGTGTTTTTCGGGAAGATTCGTTTTCTCTCCAAACCCGTTGTTCCTCCTCGAAATCGCGAGGTTTTTCGAGGGATTCGGAAAAGAAGCTCTCCTCCCGCTCCTCCGCATCGTCTCCCGCATCTTTTCTCCGGAGCCGTTCCAGCATATCCTTATCGTTCATTCTCCGAGCCTCCTCCAGGGGCCTGTAGCCTTTGTAAGTCTCCCTTCAGGGAGCGTTGTTTTTTTCGCCAGCATCATACCACATACCCCGAAAGATTACGAAGAGCCCTCCTAAAAACGCCGGAGGGCCCGAAACATTTTCAAAGAGAGACGAAAAAGATCGGAGGAAATCCCTTTCTTATTGGATATACTCTTCCACCACGATTTCCCCGGAGATAATCTTTTCCCGGATCTCCCCAAGCTTCGCCGCCACATCCTCGGGGACGTTCTTCTTTGCCACATCCGTCCAGGAGAGTCCTACGCCGTCATCCTTGAGACCATAGCTCAGGGTGGCTCCGGGAACGAGCTCTCCCGCCATCTTGGCCTTTACGAGATCGAAGACCGCGGAATCCATACGCTTGAGCATGGAGGTAAGAGTGGCCTCGGGAGCGAGAAGTTCCTGGGGAGAGTCCACCCCGATAGCCCAGAAACCCGCATCCTGAGCGGCATTGAGAACGCCCTCTCCGGTACCTCCGGCAATCTGGAAAATTACGTCCGCCCCGTTTTTATGCTGATTCAGGGCCATCTCCTTGCCCCCTGCGGGATCGTCCCACCGGCCCACGAAACCTACGAGAATCTCCGTATCCGGATTGATGTACTTGGCTCCCTGCTCATATCCCACGAGAAAGTTGTGGAGCACCGGGATATCCTCTCCCAGCACCGCTCCGATAACCGCATTGGAAGGATCTATCCGGGGATCTCCTTCCCGGGCGGTCATGAGCGCCGCCAGGGCTCCCGCCAGAAAGCTGCCCTCGTTTTCCTTGAAATTGGCGAAGGTTACCTTTCCAAGCTCTCCGCTCATGTCCGTTTGAACGAAGCTCTTTTCGGGGAACTTGGGAGCCACCTGCTCCAGGGCATCGTACATGCCGAAACCCACCACGATGACGAGATCGAATTTCTTCGCCGCCGCCGCAAGATAAGGAACGTAGTTTGCGGGGTCATAGCCGCACTCGATAGCCTTGGCGGTTACTCCAAGCTCCTCCCGGGCCCGTTCCAGGCCCCGGTTGGCAGAATCGTAAAACGAAGCGTCTCCCAGCTGTCCTTCGATAACCACCGCCACGGAAAGCGCGTCCGCTCCCCAGGCAACTCCTCCGAAAACAAAGCACGCAACCAGCATTCCCAACAAAATTTTTTTCATGAAACTTCCCTCCCGTAACGATAGATTGAAATTCCTGCTCTCCGCCTTTGCCGGCATGTTTCCGCCCCTCAAAGAAGGAACTTACACCAAAGTATACTGCAAACCCGCGAGCTTTTCTTCCGTGCACTTCTGGGTTTTCACGCTTTTCTTTTCATCCACTGCCGCACCACCAGGGAGAGAATTACCAAAATATAGGGAAGCATAAGAGCGTAGTAACTCGGCACTCCCAAGGCCTGGAGCTGGTTGCCCCCCGCCTGGGCGAGGCTGAAGATAAGCACCGCCGCCAACATCCATCCCATGGAGCCTCCTCCGAAAATCACCGCCCCCACCGCCATCCAGCCCCGGCCGGCACTCATGCCCTGGGTAAAACCGAAAAGATAGGAGGTGGAAAGAAAGGCTCCCCCCAGGCCCACCGCAAAGCTGTTCACCAGAAGAGTGGCGTACCGGAGCCGGGAAACCCGAATGCCCGCCGCTTCCAGGGCCTCTTCGTTCTCTCCCGCCGCCTTGAGGCGCATGCCGAAGACCGTCTTGGAATCCACGTACCAGCAAAGGCAAAAGAAGAGGAGGGTTATCCAGACCACCAGGGAGTAGCCGTTGCACCATGGAACAAGCCAATCCGGAAGAAAAGAAAACTCCGCGTTCGGAATGGGCACCATCCGATCGCTCCGGAAACCGCCCTTGACGCCGAAAATACTTTTCATAAGCAGAATGGCCCCGGCGTCCGCCATGATGTTGAGGGTCATCCCCACCACCCAGATATTAGCTCGAAGGGTTACGCAGAAAAGGCCGAAGAGAAGGTTATAGAGTACCGCCACACCTATGGCGAAAAGAATTCCCATAATCCAGCTTCCGAAGAAGTGATTCCCCAGCACCGCAAAAAACGCCGAGAGAAGCAAAGCTCCCTCCTGGCCGATATTGAGGATTCCCGTTTGAAGAGTCCAGGTTCCTCCCTGGGCGAGAAGCAAAAGGGGCACCATCATGCGCACCACCGCATGCAGCAGGGAAGCCATGATCAATCCTCCCTCAACCGATTCGCCAGCCGATTGGACAAGGCAAATCCCGCAGTCACGAAAAGCACCGCCGTGCCGAGAATAATCTCCACCACTTCCACGGGGACATCCGTCATAAGCTCCATCTCGAGGGCTCCGGAACTCATGACCGCATAGACGAAAGCCGCCGCCATCCCTCCCAGGGGATGATAGGCCACCATCATGGCGAGGATCATTCCCGTCCAGGTATAGCCCGGAGAGAGTCCCGTCCGGAAACGGTAGAGATCTCCCATTACCAGCAGGGATCCCGCAAGCCCCGCAAAGGCTCCGCTGAGGAGCATGACCCAGAGCTGCCTTCCCGCGACATCCACCCCTCCGTACCGGGCAAACCGAGGGTTCATGCGGCACATGCGCCAATCGTATCCCGGCACGGTGCGGAGCATGACCAGGCTTATGCAAATGACCGCTCCCAGGGCCACGAAGATGCCCGTATTGAGGGTGCTGAAATCGCTGAGGTGCACGAAACGCATGGCCTCGGGGATCTTGTCCGTGGCTCCCGCCGCCACGTTGGTTCCCGCATAGGGCCCCGTAACCAGGGCGGAGGTGAGATAAATTCCCAGGGAGTTGAGCATAATGGTAAGCACCACGATGTTGAGCCCCCGCCGAAGACTGAGAACTCCCGGTATCCACGCCCAGAAGGCGGCAGCGGCAATTCCCGCGGTCAATCCCAAGGGCATGAGCATGATCCCCGGCAGTTTGGGCAGAACAAGGCCTATCCATGCGGCGGCGAAGGCTCCCACGTAAAGCTGTCCCTCGGCACCGATGTTCCACATCCCCCCGTTGAAAGCCACCGCGATGGAAAGAGTGGCCAGGGCAATGGGCACCATCCTGGCGAGGGTGGCCACCAAGGCATCCGAATCTCCCAGGGCTCCGGAAATCATGTCCCCGTAAGCCTCCAGGGGGTTCACTCCGTAGAGGGCGATGATTCCCGCTCCCACCAGGAGGCTCGCTCCGAAGGAGCCGAGCACGATCAGGCTATCCCGATGACGCCGCAGCGTTTCAACGGAGAGGCTCATGGGGTTCTCCTCCTTTTTCTTTCATCTCTTCTTCCGCTCCGCCTTGAAGCATGAGGGCCCCGATTTTTTCCTTGCTTACGTCCTCCCGGGAAAGCACCGAGACGAAACGTCCCTTCACCATCACCGCCACCCGATCGCTGAGGGCCAGAATTTCTTCCAGGCTCGAGGAGATGAGCAAAATACTCCGCCCCTGACTCCGCAAGCGAAGCAGATGATCGTGAATCGCCGAGATTCCCCCGATATCCACCCCCCGGGTGGGCTGGGAGACGAGAAGCACCTTGGGATCGTGCTCCAGCTCCCGTCCCATGACGAGGCGCTGCATATTACCTCCCGAAAGCGTGCCGCCCTGGATACGGGGCGAAGCCGCAGCCACTCCATACCGCTCCAAAACCTCCCCGGCAAAACGTCTCTTGGAGGCATTTTTTAGAAATCCCTTGCGGCAAAAGCGGGGTTGGTACTGATACCCCATGAGAAGGTTGTCCTCCAGATCTCCCAGAGGGGCCAGCCCGGTTTTAAGACGGTCCTCGGGAATGTAGGCCATGCCTTTTTCTCTTCGTTCGCGGGGTTTCGGAGAATCCAGGGGCTGCTCCTCCAGGAGAAGAGAGCCCTTTTCCACGGGACGAAGCCCCCAAAGGGCCTCTTCCAGTTCGCTCTGGCCATTTCCGGTTACCCCGGCAACACCGAAAATCTCCCCTTCCGAAAGATCCAGGGAGAGATCCCGTACCGCCCAGCCCCCCCGATCGTTTCGAACCCAGAGATTTTTCAGGGAAAGAAGGGTCTTGCCCTTTGTTCGGGAGACGTCTTCCAGCACTGGAAGGGCAATCTCCCGGCCCACCATCATCCGGGCAAGATCTCCGGAGGAAACCGCGTTTCGGGGAACCGTGTCCACGAGCTCTCCCTGGCGCATTACCGAAATGGTATCCGAAAGGGCCAGCACCTCCTCCAAATTATGGGCGATGAAAATGACCGTTTTCCCCTCCTTGCGGAAACCCCGGATAATACCGAAAAGGGATTCCACCTCCCCCGGAGAAAGCACCGCCGTGGGCTCGTCGAAAATGAGAATGGAGGCCTTGCGATAAAGAAGCTTGAGAATCTCCACCCGCTGCTGCAGCCCTACGGGAAGGGCGTAAACCGGCATATCCGGCTCCACCTCCAGCCCAAAGGTCCGGGAAAGTTTCAGCACCTCCCGGGAAGCCCTTTTTCCATCGAAACGGCTTCCTTTGCGGGGCTCGTCTCCCAGCACCACATTCTGGGCCACCGTGGCGGAAGGCACGAGCATGAAATGCTGATGCACCATGCCTATGCCGTACTTCATGGCATCCCGGGGAGAGCGGATGACCAGCTGCCGGTCCCCCAGGTAAAAAGAGCCCCTTTCGGGAGGGTGCATGCCGTAAAGACATTTCATGAGGGTGGATTTGCCCGCCCCGTTTTCCCCCACCACCGCATGGATGGTCCCCGGAAGGATTTCCAGGGAAACATCCTTCACCGCCGTGAGCTTGCCGAATCGCTTGGTTACGTGATGCATCCGCAGATACGTCATGGGAACGCCTCCATAAAAAACGGGGATACCCCCGGTTTGTCGAGGTTTTTCCAGTTTCCTTTTGTAACGTTTGATGTCTGCATCAGTATACCCGAGGCCCCGGAGAATTGCCACAGAACGCAGGAAACGGGAGCCCTGGGGCTCCCGTTTCCGCATAATCTTTCGTTTGTACCCGACAGATCTTTTTAGAAAACTTATTTCCCCGCATTGGGAGTGAAGAGAGGCTGATCGAGGAGCCGGAAATCTCCGATAAGCTCCTGGGCCCGGGGAGAGGCCATCCAGTCGATGAACTTGAGAGCCAGATCGTACTTCACGTTGTCGCAGCGCGAGGGATTTACCGCCAGGGCGCTGTACTGGTTGAAGAGGGTTGCATCTCCCTCCACCAAAACCACCAGGGGAGGATTGCCCTCGTGATTATCCGCATACTTGATGAAGGTGCCCCGGTCCGTCATGGTATAGGCATTTCTCTCCGCAGCGATATTGATGGTGTTGATCATACCCTGCCCTGTCTGGATATACCAGGCTTCCTTTTCGGGAGCCATGTTCGCATGCTGCCAGAGTTCGAGCTCCTTCTTGTGCGTTCCCGAATTGTCTCCCCGGCTGGCAAAGGGAATTCCCTTCTCTCCCAAGGTTTTGAGAGCTCCCGCCACGGTCATTCCCCGCACCGCCCCGGGATCGTCCTTGGGGCCGATAATAACGAAATCGTTATACATAAGCTGACGGCGGTTCACTCCGTAACCATCCGCCACATACTGTTTCTCCGATGCCGGAGCGTGCACGAGCAGCACGTCCACATCGCAGTTTTTCCCCAGTTCCAGAGCCTTGCCGGTACCTACCGCCACCCACTGAAGTTCGATACCCGTATCCTTGGTGAACTCCGGAGCGAGATAATCCAGCAGTCCCGTATTATCCGTACTCGTGGTGGTAGCCATGCGAAGCATGGGCATATTCCCGAAAGCCACGGTAGCCACAAAAACCGCCACGATCGCCCATAACGCCTTGGATCTCCATTTTCTCATCCTGTCATCTCCTTTTCTACACTTGATACACTCGTTCTCCTCATTATCTGGGAGAGACACCAAAAAACCCCTCGCCATCACGGCAAGGGGATACCCGAAACGCTCGAGGTCCCCTTTCCAAGCACGGGAGGCAAAACCGTTTCCAGCTTTACCCTAGGGCTTCGAACCACCCGCATTCATGCGGAAGGTTCGTCAGCTCGGAGACTATTTTCAGAAAGTGTACCACAAGAAGGTCTTTTGAAAAAGTTACGATTCCTCTTTTTTCTGCTTTATGGCGGTTATGGCTTGAGTAACTTTTTTGATTACCGTCTCCTGGTCGAAGGGTTTAACGATGTAATCCACCGCTCCCAAACGTACCGCCCTAACCAGGCGTTCCTTGTCCGCATATACGGAAACCACGATGACCGGTATGGGATCTCCTTTGGTGTTACGCGCTTTGTCCATCATGGTAAAACCATCCATTACGGGCATGGAAAGATCTGTAATCACCAAATCGGGATCGGATTTTTCGATCTGCCAGAGAGCCTCCTGGCCGTTGGAAGCTTCCACCACAAGGATACCCATGCGGGTAAGCAAGTTCCGGAGAATTACCCTGCTTATGGACGTATCATCCACCACGAGGACCTTGGACTGCCCCGAAGAGACCGGAGGAGCGCCCTGTTCCCGAGCGCGATTTTCCGGAGCTTGAGAAGCTGCGGAGGAAGCCACTTCCGGGGCTCCTTCTTTTTTTCCCTCTTGAGAGGCCGTTTCCTGCACATTCATGTCTCCGGAAGGAGAGGTATTCTGTTGACTTTGCTCTATGGAGGCAAATCTTTTCTCTTTAGTCATGAAAAACACAAAGCTCCTTCCGCCGCCGTGGTTTATGCCGCATCATTTCAAAAAAAACCGTCAGCTCAGAAAAACTTCCGGAGCTGTATTGACGAATCCAATTTTTTGCAGACCTCTCCAAGTATACCCTATCTCCTTCGAAATCACTCTTTTTTGTACAAAGCGAAGCTCTCATTTTTCCCCGTCAATCCCACGTTTCCTTCTCTCTATCAACGTCAGCGTGATAAAAACTCTTTTTGGGAAAAACAAAGGTTTAGAGACATTATGAAATTACATTCCCCTCCCGGAGGTGCTCTCCTTTTCTTCGGAGGAGGAACAGGTGCTCGAAGAAGGCTCGGCGCCCCCGGAAAAGACGCTTTCTTCCGGGGAGGGATAGATTTTCACGAAAAGCCGGGGCTTTCGGTCGAACCCCTGAACCTCCCGGGCGCTGATCTCTCCGGGAGTTACCACGAAGCCGCTCCGGGCCTCGCAGAGCCCCAGGGAAGTCGCATCGTAATACTTTCCGAAAAAGACTTCCTTCTCCTGGGTGCGGCGCATGAAAAACTTGAGATCCCCGGGTTTATCATAGGGGTTGCTGCTTTCCACCACCCGGGCCACGTAGTCGTCGAGAGGCTCCTCTTCCGGAGCGGGAAGAAGAAGGAAAATCCCGTGGAAATCATCCTTTCGCATCTCGTACATCCCCACCAGGGAATCCGTCGTATCGAGACGATCCAAATAACTCCGGGCCTCCTCCGGATTTCCGGGGAAAGCGAAGACAGGACCTCCGTTCCCAAGGAGAAAGAACAGGAAAACCCCCAGGCAACAGATCAGCTTGCTTCGCATGATGATGTCTCTCTTTTACACTCTTCCGAAAAAGGGACGATTTTTTCCCGCACTCTTTGGAGAAGAGGTTCGATCCGGGAATCCTCGGGAAGACGCCCCAGGATCCATTGGATCTCTCCGTTCCGGAGCAGCAGGCGCAACGCCGCAGGATAGGTAATATCAAAAATCCAGCAGAGTTGAAAGAGCATCACGTCCGAAAGGGTCCGGAGGGTATCGTACCGGGCCTTGTTCTCCCGAACGAGATCGGCTACCACCCGGTCGGAATAGGATCCTTCGGGACGAAGTCCCGGATAGAGTTCCTCGGATCTTCCCGCATCCACGTGCTCCCGCACCACGTGGAAGATATCCACCTTGTCGCAATCCCGTACGATCTGGAGATAAGGAAGAATTTCCCCGGAAAGGTTCTCCGGAATGTCCTTCTTGTTGTGTAAGGACACACAAGCTTCGAGGATACGCTCTCCCCGGGATAAAAAGAGATTCCCGGGCATCTCCTCCCGGAGCACCCGAAGCCCCCGCTCGCCGTGATCCACCGAACGGAAATCGAAAAAGGTGCCGTACTCTCCGTATTGGGGAAAACGTCCTATATCGTGGAGCAATCCCACCGCGAAGGCAAGCCGTTGCTCCTCCTCACTCCAGTGGAGTTCCTCGGATACCGCGGCACAGTAAGCCGCCACCCGGTGACTATGTTCCTCCTTGAGCACCAGCTGGTGTATTTTGCCGAATCTTTCGTAATAGGACGCCACGTAGGCGTGAAACCACCGACATACTTCTTCTTTATCGAACTGCATGAGCCGAAAGAGCCTCCTTTTTTGTTCTGGTACACCAAACTCCTTAAGGTTATCACGTTTTCGGAAAAGAGTGGGTGCCTTTTATTGACAACAAAATTTTGCTCATTGACACTTTTGTGTTTTACGGAATACAATGGCGACATTCTTTCCTTTTGTTATGAACATATGTGTATCACACATTAAAGGAGGTTCTCTCATGCTCTGGATGAACAAGGATTCCATGCAGCAAGCCCTGACCAGGAACGAACTTATGGATGCCATCGAAAAGGCCTACGAACTTTATGAACGCAAGGAGTTCGTCATGCCTCTCCGCCCCACCCTCGAACTGGAAGGGGACACCTTCATGCTCATGCCCTGCGGCACCGCAAAAACCTGGGGGATCAAGCTTCTCACCATCACACCGAAGAACCCCGAGGCGGGACGCCCCATGATCGAAGGGCTGGCTACCCTTTTCGACAAGGCCACCGGTGCGCCCCAGGCGGTGATGGACGGCCAGGCTCTCACATTTCTCCGGACGGGAGCCGTAGGAGGCGCCGCCATCCGCAGGCTCGCTCCCGAAAAGGCCCGGGTTCTCGGCGTAGTGGGAGCGGGAGTTCAGGGGCTTTCCCAGGCTCTTTGCGCATGCGCCGCCCGAAATATCGAGGAGGTATGGATTGCGGATCTCTACGAATCCAAGGTGGAAGAGATGGCACAAAAACTCACAAAAGAACTTCCCTCCCTGAAGGTGTACCGGGCATCCTCTTCGGAAGAGATGCTGGATCATGCAGAGATCGTGATCACCACCACCACGTCCAGGAAACCCGTGCTTCCGGACAATCCCGAGAAACTCCGGGGCAAGTTCTACGTGGGCATCGGCTCCTATCTTCCGGAGATGCACGAATATCCGGACAGCTTCTTTTCCCAGGGAGAGGCCTTCTACATGGATACGGAACACGCCCTGGACGAGACGGGAGATCTTATCACGCCCCTGGAGAAGAAAATCCTTCCCCGGGAAAAACTGTACACCTTCGGCTCCGCCCTGAAGGAGAAGGTACCCCCGTATCCTTCGGGAAGCACGGTGCTCTTTAAATCCGTGGGAATGGCCCTCTTCGATCTCGTGGTAGGAGCTGCCCTTTACGAAGGAGCTCTGGCCAAGGGGTTGGGACAGGAACTGCGCTAATTTTCATGAATGCCAGACCTCTCTCCTCCCGGCATCCTCTTCTTCGGGGAATGATCCCCCTGGCCCGAGGCCTTGCGGAGGCCCTGGGAGAGGATTACGAGATTATTCTGCACGATCTCTCCGATCCGGAACACTCCATTCTGGCGGCCCACAACAGCTTTACCCGCCGCTCTCCCGGAGGCCCCATCACGGATTTGGGTCTGATCATGCTGCAATCCGAGGAATATCGCGATCTGGATTATTTGCCGAACTATCTGGCTTACACCGAGGACGGCCGGGAAATCCGGGCAAATTGCCTCTTCATCCGGGATGACAACCGCCATCTCCTGGGCTTTCTCTGCATCAACTACGACATGACCAACGCCCGGGTATTGGAGAAAATCGCCTCCGCCCTCACCAAGACGGTACGGCAAAGCCCTGCGGGGGGAGGGCTGGAGCGCTTCCCCGCCAATCTGGAACAGCTTCTCGCTCAATACCTGGAGGATGCCCGGGAAGAGGCGGGACGCCCTCTGAATCTGATGGGGAAACCCGAGAAGATAGCCCTCGTGAAGGAACTTGAGACAAAGGGGTTCTTCCGCATGAAGGGCTCCATAGAAGCTCTGGCCCGGGCCCTGGGAAACACGAAATACACCGTTTACGCCTATCTTCGGGAAGCCCGGAAGAAAACATAACTTTTTTCCCGGAAATTCCCGGCAGCGAGGCCTCTTACTCTTCAAGAGAATCGAAAGGAGGAGAAAACATGGAAAACTATCGTTCCGCCCGGGAAAAGCTCTTTTCCGGAGCCGCCGCAGCTTCCCGGAGAGCCATCTACAAAGGAGCGGGATACGACGACGAGGATCTTTCCAAGCCTCTCATCGGGGTGGTGAACCCCGCCAACGATGCGGGGCTGGGACACGTACATCTGGACAAGCTCACGGAACACGTGAAGGCGGGAATCTGGCAGGCCGGAGGAACCCCCTTCGAGTTCCGCACCATCGCCACCTGCGGTGCCGTCCCCATCGGCACGCCTCATATGCGGTACGAACTGGTGATCCGGGACGTTATCGCCTCCTCCGTGGAGATCATGAGCCAGGTACAGCTCCTGGACGGCCTGGTAATACTGGCTTCCTGCGACAGCATCATTCCGGGAGTCTTTATCGGCGCCCTGCGCTCGGAGCTCCCCGCCATCTTTCTCTCCGGAGGCCCCCAGCTTACCTGTACCGTGGAGGGACGCCAGGCGGTAATGTCCGAGCTGGATCAGCTCGTCTTCGGAGCCCAGTACGGAAAAGAGGACGTCTCCGAACGTCTGGAATACCTGGAAAATCACGTCTGCCCCGGGCCGGGAGCCTGCGCTCTCATGGGAACCGCCAACACCATGCAAATCCTTATGGAGGCCCTGGGGATGTCCCTGCCGGGATCCGCCACGGTTCCCGGGGTATATGCGGAAAAACTGCGCTATGCCACCCAGACGGGACGCCGGGCGGTGGAACTGACCAAACAAGGCATTACCCCGAGAGACCTTCTGAGCCGGGAAAGCCTGCTCAACGGCGTGATGACCCTCCTCGCCCTGGGAGGCTCCACCAACGGAGTGCTGCATCTTCTGAGTTACGCCCGGGAGCTGGGAATTCCCCTCTCCCTGGAGGATTTCGACGAGCTTTCCCGCAAGATCCCGGTTATCTCCCGGGTGATCCCCACGGGAAAGGCCACGGTCATGGATCTGCACCACGCAGGAGGAGTTCCCGCGATTCTTGGAGAGCTCCGGGAATATCTGCACTCCCAGGCGAAGAGCGTCTCCGGCAACACCATAGGAGAAATAGCCATCAAAGAGAGATCCCGAAACTACGAGGTCCTCGCCAGCGCTTCGGAACCGGTCTTTCCCTCCGGGGGAATCGCGGTAATGCGGGGCAATCTGATGCCCAAGGGAGGCATCTGCCGTACCACCACCATAACTCCGAAAGCCCGGCTTTTTTCGGGCCCCGCCAGGGTTTTCTCCTCGGACGACGAGGCGCACCGGGCAGTCATCTCGGGAGCCATTAAAAAAGGAGACGTGGTGGTGATTCGCTACGAAGGCCCCCGGGGAGCTCCTGGAATGAGAGAGATGATGATGACCACCGATGCCCTGGTAGGACTCGGCCTGGGGCAGGAGGTCTACGTGCTCACGGACGGCCGTTTCTCGGGATTCACCGAGGGAGCCGCAGTAGGGCATATCGCTCCGGAAGCCGCCGCAGGAGGCCCCCTGGCCATCGTGGAAGAGGGAGATTCCATCCGGATCGACATCGAAAACCGCCGGGTGGATCTGGAAGCGACCGAGGAAGAGATGGCCCGACGCCTGCAAGGCTGGACCCCGCCGCCTCCCAAGGTACAAAGAGGCATTCTGGGCATCTGTGCCAAGCTTGCCCTGGGAGCCGAAGAGGGAGGCATGCTGGAGGATTTTGTGGAATAGAAGAAGTGCCCCGGAACGGTGATGTGACCACAGTTCCGGGGTTTTTTCCTGCCGCTATTTTCCGCAGGTAAACACCTTTTCCCAGTCGAAATCTCCGGATTCCTCCAGGCTCTTGGGCCAATCCGAAC
>DAIPKP010000131.1:0-4626 GCA_036769705.1 Synergistaceae bacterium | reverse complement strand
ACCTCGAAAGCAGGGTTCGGTTTTTAAATCTGTGTTCATCTGTGTCATCTGTGGACAGTTTCGATTCTCCGAAGGAGGAAAAACCGGCGGCCACGGATGACGCAGATTTCAAGGCAAAACCTTTGGAAGAAACGCCCTAAATCTCCACCTCCGCTCCGATCTCTTTTTCCAGAGCCTTCCTATAGATGAGATCCCCCGTCATCATGTCGTGGCTGGCAATACCCATGAGCACCGCGCTTCGCCTCCCCGAAAGAGGGGCCTTTTTCAATCCCGCGCAGAGATGCCCCATGTCGCCGAAGATCTGGCTCTTTACGGGATATCCCTTCTGGAAATAGGTGCCCTGTTCCTGGGTCCAGAGATACTGGTTCATATCGTCGCAGACGAAACATGCGGCATCGGTCATTACCTCGGCGTCAAAGGCTGAATCGTAATCCACGGAAATGGCGAGAACGTCCTTTTTGAGCCATTCCACGGGAACGAAACGTTTCGGCTCCGCCACGATGGGTGTGCAGGTTACCACCACGTCCGCACCTTCCACCGCCTCTTTCGGTTCGGCGCAAGCTCGAATTGCCACCTTCGGAGCTCCCGGAGCCACCCGGCTTCGGAATTTTTCCACCTGCTCGGGGAAAAGATCGTAAGCCCGAATCTCCTTGATCTTCGGAAGGGCTTCCAGAATCGCCATGGCGTTGGTCCATCCCTGGACCCCGGTGCCGATGATGCCGAGAATCTCCGAATCGGGATCCCCCATATACTTTGCGCAAATGCCGCTGGCCGCCCCGGTTCTCCAGGCGGTAATCCAGTTGGCATCCATGATGGCCTTCACGAACCCCGTCTCGGGATCGTTGAGGCAGAGGATTCCCGTAATGTAGGGAAGCCCCTTGGCCTGATTGATAGGATATCCCGCCACCCATTTGATTCCCGCCACGTCCATATCCCCTCCGAGCCAGCAGGGCATGGCGTGGATAAAGCAATCCTGCCGGGGATGCGCTCCGATCTTGGCGGGAAGCTCCACCTTTCCCTCTCCTTTGAGACGGAACCCTTTCTCCACCACATTCATAACGTCCTTCACGGAAATCCCCAGGGATTGCACCTGGGCCTCGGAAATGCACAGCGCCTTCATAACACAAAACCTCCTTCAGTAGTCGAACGGGAAATTCGAAATCTCCCTTGAAAAACCTCGGGGCTTATAAAAGCTCCCGGATATCCAGATCCTTACGCAGGAAAAGATCTTTCCGGGAAGCGAAATGTTCGAAATCCTCCAGACGCTCCCGCATTTTTCCTGGATTACGCAGATAAAAGGACGTAAGAAGATAATGGGTAAGGGAAAAAGCTCCCGCGCAGGGATCGATAAAAGAGAGAAACTGCATGGGGGCTTCCAGCAGAATGTCTCCGAGAGGAGCCAGAGGAGAAAGGGGGCCATCGGTAATGGCGATGAGAGGGATCTTTTTTTCCCGAAAGATCTCTCCCAAGGACTGGGTCTCCCTGGGATAGCGGGGGAAACTGTAAACCACGGCCACCGCATTTTCTCCTCCATCCCGGATACGGCTGAAGACCTCCTGATCCAGGCTCCGGAAAAGATGCACGTTGCTCCGCAGAATGCCGAGAAAATACGCCATATACTCCGCCAGACAGGCATTGGCGAGAAGTCCCGTCACAAAGACGTGCTCTCTTTTTTCCAGCAGGTCCACCGCCCGGCTTATAGCCTTTTCGGAGAGCCTGCTCTCCATCTTTTCCAACACCGCATGTTCCAGAGAAAGCACCTTGCGGGAAAAGCCCTCTTCCGGAGAGCTCTCCGAGGAAGCCTCGTACCGCTCCAGGGATGAAAGGCGCTCCCGCAGCACCTTTTGCAAAGCTTGCTGAAAATCGGGAAAACCCGAAAAACCGAGATTCCGGGCAAGCCGAATAACCGTGGAATTACTGACCTCCCCGTTTTTGGCGAGAGCCAGGGAGTTCATGAAAGCCGCATGGTGAAGCTCCCTGAGAATGAAGGAAAGAAGCTTTCTCTGGGCAGGAGAAAGAGAGGAGCTCCGCTCGGAAAAGAGGCGCGCCAGGCTCTGTTGGGTATTTTCTTCCATAATGCCGATCCGTCCTTGCTGAAGAATTTTCTTCAGCAAGAATATCTTCAAGAAGAATTTTTGTCAACAAGGGCCATGCTTCTCACAAAATCCTACGCAGGAGCCTCGCACACGGTTTTCGCTTCGCAGCAGGGCGGAGATCCTCGTCATGCCGGAGAGAAACAGGAAGAAGCCGGGCCCTTGGGAGGCCCGGCTTCTTCTACGTACGTCTACGCACGTCTTTCTTTTCGTATCCTCAGGGAATTTCTGCTCCTACTTGATGAGATCTCCCTGTTCCGCAGCAACTTCGATTTCTCCCGACTGGAGTTTGGCAAAGATGGCGTCCGCCTCTTTCTGGACGTCCTCCCGGAGATTGGGATTTTCCCAAGGAATTCCCACGCCGAAGTTGGCGGCGTCGAAAATCAGGGTCTGCCCTCCGGGAAAGGTTCCTTCCAGCTCCGCCTTGACCATATCGAAGGCGGCATGGTCGATTCTCTTGATGGCGGAGGTGAGAATGATGGATTTCTCCCCGTCGTAGATGCCGTCGGCGTATTGATCCACGTCCACCCCGATCACCCATATGTCCTTGCCCGCGGCAGCCCGGGTTTTGGCCTCGTTGATAACGCCTACTCCCACACCTCCGGCAGCGGCGAAGATGGCCTTCACTCCCCGGTCGTACATGGAGGCGGCGATCTGCTGTCCCGCGGCTACGTCGCTGAAGGTTCCCTGGTAGAGCACGTTTTCTGGATTCATGGTAATTTCGGTGCCGTAATTCGCGTTGGCATAGGCCACTCCCTGCTGGAATCCCCAGTTGAACTTCTGCACCGGAGGAATCTCCATGCCTCCCACGAAGCCCACCGAAGCCTTCTGGAGCTGCAACGCCGTGGCAAATCCCGCCATGAAACCCGCCTCATGCTCCGCAAAGAAGATGGATACCGTGTTCTCCTTGACCTCAGGAGTGTAATCCCCCTTGTGAGGAGCCCCATCAAGAATAACGAACTTGCCCTTGGGATACTTGTTCTGGGCCTTGTAGATGCTGGTCTCGAACTTGAACCCCGGAGTGACGATAAAACGGTATCCCGCATCGTAGAGGTTCCCGATCTCCTTGAGATAATCCGCCTCGGTAGTGCCTCCGGGCTTGAGGTACTTGACCTTTATTCCCAGCTCTTTTTCGGCCCTGAGAATTCCCTCCCAGGTTCCCTGGTTGAAAGATTTGTCATCGATGGTTCCCGCATCGGTCACCATACCCACCTTCAGGGCTGCCCCGGAAGCGACGCTTCCGAAAACGAGACATCCCAAAGCCGCCACGACACAAGCTCTTCCCAGAAATTTCCCTATCCTCTTCATAAACACTCCTCCTTCTGTCTTCTTGCGAACATGAACCGAACATGAATGACCGCCGCATCCCCGGATCGCTCCCGAGGATCAAAACCATTATCGCCCTATTCCACGCGTTCCGCCACCAGGGAAAGTTCCTCCGGGGGCTCTTCTCCCAAGAGGAGAGAATCCAGGAACAATTCCAGAGCGGCTTCTTTATTCCGTGGATCGTTGACGTGAAATTCCGCCAAAAGTTCTCCTCTTTCCACGAAATCTCCCAAACGCCGGTGCATCCAGAACCCCACCGCAGGATCCACGGGATCTCCCTTGCGCTCCCGTCCGGCTCCCAGCATGCCTGCGGCGATTCCCAGGGAAGAGGTGTTCATACCCACGAGATATCCGGATTTCTCCGCCTTCACGGGCACGATTTCCGAAGCCCGGGGAAGAAGGGAGTCATCTTCGCAAATCCCGGGATTGCCTCCGTGAAGAGCGATGATCTCTCCGAATTTTTCCAGGGCCTTCCCGCTTTCCAGAGCTTCGAGGGCTCCCTCTTGGGCTTTCCGGAGATTCGGATAGATCTCTCCCATGACGAGCATCTCCTCCGCCAGAAGAAGAACCAGCTCCCGAAGAGCGCCGGTTCGTATCTCGTTCCGGAGAATTTGCAGGGCCTCCCGAATCTCCAGGGCGTTGCCCACGGCGTTGCCCAAGGGCTGGTTCATATCCGTCACCAGGGCTTTGGTAGGTTTTTTCGCATGTTTTCCGATCTCCACCATAATCCGGGCCAGCTCCACCGCACTTTCCAGGGCGGGAAGAAAAGCCCCGGTCCCCCATTTGACGTCCAGGAGAATCTTGTCGCTTCCCGCAGCGAGCTTCTTGCTCATGATGCTGGAAGCGATGAGAGGCATGGAATCCACCGTGGAGGTAACGTCCCTCAGGGCATAGAGCTTTCCGTCCGCCGGAGCCAGGGAAGCGGTCTGGCCGATTACCGAAGCCCCGCACATGTTGACGATACGGGCAAAATCTTCCATGCTCTGGTGCACGTTGTAACCCGGAATGGATTCCAGCTTGTCCAGGGTTCCTCCGGTATGCCCCAGCCCCCGGCCGGACATTTTGGCCACCTTTCCTCCGCAGGCCGCCACCAGGGGGGCCAGAACGATGGTAGTAGTGTCCGCCACGCCCCCGGAGCTGTGTTTATCCACCTTGATTCCCGCAATGGAAGAGAGATCCACGGTGTCCCCCGAGTCCGCCATGGCCA
>DAIPKP010000026.1:0-26725 GCA_036769705.1 Synergistaceae bacterium | reverse complement strand
GAAAATCCCTCTGGTGGGCATGATGCACCTTCCCGCAGTTTCGTAGATAACACATTTGGAGTGGCACTCCTTGCCGATCTGGGTAACTTCGAGAAGGGTTTCCCCCAAAAGAATGGAGTCCCCCAAAGCCACCTTATGGAGAGGAACTCCCCGGGTTACCACATTTTCCGCAAAGGCTCCGTAGGAAAGGGAGGAAAGGATTTCCCGCATTTCTTCAATATCCTCATCCCTGAGGAGACTTATCTGGCGGTGACCATAACCGAAATGGCCATCTCCGGAAATACCCTTATCTTCCACCAGGAAAATTTCCTCCACGGGTTTTTTGGGCACTCCCCGCTCTTCGGAAATGCAGAGAGCTCTTACGGTTCCTTTCATAGCCTTCTCCCCTCTATCCCTTGGAGGGAACCCGTTTACGATAATCCTCCACCGCCGCCTTGATGGCTTCCTCCGCGAGAAGAGAGCAGTGGATTTTCTCCGGGGGTAGATCTCCCAGGGCCTTCACCACATCCCTGTTTTTGAGCTGCAGTGCTTCCTCCAGGGTCTTGCCCTTCACCATTTCCGTGGCGATGGAGCTCGTGGCGATGGCGGCGGCACATCCGTAGGTTTCGAAAGAGATATCCACGATGCGCTCGTCCTCCACTTTAAGATAAATTTTCATCACATCCCCGCAGGTGGTGTTTCCCACTTCCCCCACCGCATCGGGGTTCTCCAGAGCACCAACGTTCCGGGGATTCAAAAAATAATCCCGAACCTTTTCGTTATACATGGCTACATCTACCCCTTTCTCCCGAAGGGAGACATCTTTCGAAGCACCGTGATTACCTGTTTCAGGCTATCTCCCGCATAACGGACATCTTCCTCGGAGGTATCCTTGCCGAGGGTCATTCTCAGAGATCCGTGAGCCGTGGCGTGATCGAGCCCCATGGCAAGAAGCACGTAACTCGGTTCGAGACTGCCCGAGGTGCATGCAGAGCCGCTGCTGGCACCGATTCCCAGGGCATCCAGCCGCAGAAGAATAGCCTCCCCCTCGATGTGCTGGATGCAAAAGCTCGTGTGATACGGAAGCCGTTCTTCGGGATGCCCCGTGAGCATTACCTCGTCGTTGCGTTCCAAAACCTGGGCTATGAGAAGATCCCGAAGGCGGCGCTCCTCTTCCACGGAACCGTCCTTCAGGCGCCGGGCTCCCAGTGCGGCGGCGGCACCAAAGCCCACCACGGAAGGCACGTTTTCGGTTCCCGAACGAAGGCCGAACTCCTGACCGCCTCCGTGAATCAAGGGAACCAGAGGTGTCTTCTTTCGCACGTAAAGAGCGCCTATTCCTTTGGGCCCGTACATTTTATGAGCGGACAGAGTAAGCAAATCCACGGGGAGCTCCTGAAGATCCATGGGTACGTGCCCTGCGGTCTGCACCGCATCCACGTGAAAAAGAACTCCCTTCTCTCTGCAGAGATTCCCTATCTTTTGTATGGGGTTCAAACTTCCCACTTCGTTGTTCCCGTGCATCACGGACACAAGAAACGTATCCTCCCGAAGGGCTTCCCGAACTTGCTCGGAAGTTACCTGTCCGTAGGAATTTACCGGAAGAACTGTCAGGGGAAAGCCCTGTTTTTCCAGCCATTTGCAGGTATCCAGCACCGCATGATGCTCCACCGCGGTGGTGATGAGATGCTTTCCTCGGTTCTTCTCCAGAAAAGCGCTTCCCTTGATGGCAAGGTTATCCGCCTCACTTCCTCCACCGGTGAAAACGATTTCCTCCGGCTTGGCTCCCACAAGAGATGCCACCTGTTCCCGGGCGTTCTGCAGAGCCACCGACGATTCTTGCCCCCAGGCATGAATACTGTTGGGATTTCCCGGAACTTGAGAAAAGTAGGGAAGCATGGCTTCCAAAACTTCCGCGGCCACCGGGGTGGTAGCGGAGTGATCGAGATAGACCTTTCGCATAGACATGGAGCACACTCCTTTAGAGTTTTTTCAATATAAACAGAACACAAAGGAAATTTATTCCAGATTATTCCAGGTTATTTCCCCGGAAAAATTTTTCAAGATTTTTTACGTTTTCTCCGGGCCCTTCGCTCCGCCATAAGGCAATAGCCTGAAAAGACCGTAAATCCCTTGGAGCGAAGCATCTCTTCCGCCTCGGGATTTTCCGCCCCGGGCTGGAACCAAACTACTGGAAAAGTCCCGAGTTGCAGTAAATCTTCCAATACGGATTCCTGCCGGGGAGCAGCGAGAAAAAGCGCCACCACGTCCAGATCGGAAGAGGGCAAATCCTTCAGGCTTGCCACATAAGAAAGTCCCAAGAGGGATTCTCCCCGGTGGGCAGGATTCACAGGATAAAGCTGGTATTCTTCGTGAAGAAGATAGGACATAACCACAAAAACGGGGCGCTCCTTCTTGGGAGAAGCCCCCACCACGGCAATCCGGGAACGTTTGTTTTCAAGAATTTCCTCCATGATACGACTTTCCTGAGGAGCCATTTTATATATCCTCCTTATACTCCAGGCTCGAAACCTGACATATTCTGCTCTTTTCGAGGGAGCCTCTCCAGCCATTTTGCACTCACTTTATCAGCTTCCCTAAATTGTATGAGACAAAATCTACCGCATGTTCTCCTAGGTATCACAACGTTCAGATGCAGGAGTTTCCCTGTATTTCTGCGCAAGATCTTGCAATGTTGTATTTTTTAATATTTCATCCACCGAAGCAGCTATTTCACACCATACACCTCGGGTAGCGCAGGCTTCTTTACGCGAACAATACCCGGAACGGGAAACACATTCCACGGGAAGCATCTCTTCTTCCAAGGCGGAAACAACCTCAAAGGCAGTCACTTCGGCGGGATCCCGGGCAAGCTCATATCCTCCTCGGGCACCCCGGACAGATTTCACGAGCCCCGTGGATTTCAATCCGCCCAAAAGAACCCGAATGTAGTTGGAGGAAATGCCTTCTTCCCGGCTTACCCGATCCACTCCGAGAGGCCCTTCACCGTAATGGACAGCTAAAACTACCATGAGCCTTAATCCGTATCTTCCTTTCGTGGATATTTTCAAGCTCCTCACCTCTCCAGGATACCGTCTTTTTCGCTCGCCACATACCCTACATGCTTTACCAAATAATGTCAAGCGTTTTGCTTAAGATTTTTGCGCCACCCTTGCGGAAAGGGTTCAATTTCTCGCTCTACGTTTTTATCTTGACTCTTTATCCTCCCCAAGATAATCTCTATAACTGGAAAAAGAAGAGACAAATTGAAGAAAGGAGATTCTTCATGCACAAATCGCTCTCCGAAAAATTTCCCCTTTGGACACTTTTCCTCTCTCTGGGTTTTGCGGTAAGCCTGGCCTATCCTCTCATCTTCGCCCTGGCGGATAACTACGGTATGTGCGGCGGCTGCGGCACCGTTACGGTACGCCCCGAGATGATAGGCTTCATGATCGGAGGCTTCGCCTTAGCACTCTTAAGAAAAGAGTTTCGAACGACTCCCTTCAGCCCCCTCTCCCCCCTTCTTCTGGGTTTTGCCACGGGAATGGTGCTGCCGGAATTTTTCGGCTGCCCCTGGTGCATGTTCATGCAACTGGGATATGGCAAAGTGGACCGGCTTCCGGAAATTCTTGGATTCATCGGAGGCATCTGGGCAGGCACGAAGCTGCTCCGACGGGGAATCTCCCTGGAGGGAGGTCCGCAACTGCGCATCCCTTCGAAAATCAGCTTTTTTCTCGTAATTTGTACCATTTTGGGGACTCTGCAATGGATGAAGATCAACATGGAAATTTCAGGGGCTCTCGAAATATTTTCCATGGCAGGCGTAGTTCTTGTGGGCATTCTCCTGGGGCTCGCCATGCAACGCATACGCTTTTGCGTGGTGGAGGGAGTACGAAACGCTTTTCTCATCCCCTCCGGAGAAACCATAAAAAAAGGATTCGCTTCCATTATCGCCATGATCCTGGGCTCCCTTCTTTACGCCCTGGGCACGGAAACTTTCGATTTTTCGGGGCTGTATCTTTCTTCCGGAGAGGACATCCTCCGACAAAGCTTCATATTTGCAAGCGCCGCCCTGGCAGGCATAGCTTTCACCCTTGCCGGAGGCTGTACCGTATGGCATGCGGTAAATACAGGGAACGGCAGCATGCATTCCCTTACTTTCCTGGGAGGCATGCTTGCCGCGGCATGGCTTCATAAGCTTCCGGCGTTTCTCGTGTTTACGAAAAATTTTCAGCAGGCCATGTTCTTCCGAGCCCCTCGGTTAAACGCACTTTACCGCTGGATAGGAGCTCATACTCTCTATCTCCTCGTGGGAGTCGGGATTCTTCTATTGATTCTCTGGATAAACCGAAGATCCCTCTCCGAAGAATAGAGAGCCTGCCTTTTCCCCGTCTTTCCCAGAAAAACGAATGTCCCGGCTCTTTCTTGGAAGAGAGAGCCGGGACATTGTGTCTGGAAAAAGAGAATCAAACCTTCTTTTCTTTGGCCAATTCCCGCAAAGCCTCGAGACAAATCCGAATTTCCTCGGGAGTGGAAAAATATCCCGGGGATATCCGCAACGCTCCCTGAGGAAAGGTTCCCAACGTTTTATGGGGCAAGGGACCGCAATGAAGGCTTGGGCGAGTTTCGATGTCATAGCGCTCCGTAAGCTCGTAGGCAAGAACCCCATTATCCCATCCTTCCAGGTTCAAGGCGAAAACGGGCAACCGGTTTTCCATGGTCTGAGAACCATAAACGGTGCAACCTTCCAAAGAGAGAAGCCCCTCCAGGAGCAACGATCCCCGCTCATGCCGAACCTGGCGGATATGATCCACTCCCTTGCGCTCGAGCCATTCCAGAGCGGTGAGCATACCGGCTATTCCCGGGAGATTGGGAGTTCCTCCTTCAAATTTATCCGGAAGTTTACGGGGATGGTGCTCCTCTTCGGAGAAACTCCCCGTTCCACCTTCGATAAAAGGCTCCACTCTTTCCGCAAATTCCGGGCTCCAGAGGATACCTCCCATGCCTTGAGGTCCCATGATTCCCTTGTGCCCCGTAAAGCAGAGAGCAGCCAATCCAAGTTTTTCTGCAGAGATAGGGATTTCGCCAGCGGTTTGAGCGCTGTCCAGCACAAGCGGCACCTTGTAGCGGCGGCAAAGCTCCGCTATGGAATCCAAATCCTGGATGGAGCCGCAAACGTTACTCGCATGGCTGAGCACCATGAGATCCGCCCCTTCTTTCAGGGCTTTTTCGAGCACGGGTATTTCAAGAAATCCCTGAGAGTTGCAGGGTAAAATAGTTATGAGAATTCCTCGGGAAGTTTCAAGACTTCGAAGAGGTCTAATCACCGAATTGTGTTCCATGCTGGTCGTCAGCACCCGGGTTCCAGCAACACAAAATCCTTTAAGAACAATGTTCAGCGCTTCGGTAACGTTGGAGCAAAATGTAACATATCGGGGATCTCTTTCCACGTATCCCTCGAAAAGCTCCGCCACAGCCGCTCGACAAGAACTCACCATGTCGAGAGTGTTGATATCCCGCTCCGCCGCAGCGCCTCGGGCAAGGTTCGCTCCACGGGAGAGAAGAAAATCCCGCATGGCCTCCGCCACTCCCTCCGCTTTAGGCCAAGATGTGGCGGCGTTGTTCAAATAAATGCCCATTACCGTCCCTCCTTCTACAGAATGCAATCACTTTGAAATGATGCCTGGCTGAAACTATACCACAACTTTTCTCCTCCCAGGTTTTACAGAGCCTTAGAGAAGAGGCCCGGCAAAAACTGTTTCTTTCAGGAACCCGATTTATACGGAATCCACACCGAAAAGAGTCCATAAAAGAATGGCTGCCAAAAAAAACAGCGCCAGCACTACCGCGGCTTTCATCTTATTTTTCGAGTTCACGCAATTTCTCTCCTCTCATAAAAAATATTCTTGGGAAATCCCAGGTCCAGGAAACTATGAAATCTCTTTCGAACCCGGAAGAACATATTCCTCTCTTTGAAGCACTCCCCGGAGAGGCTCCTTTTTAATGTAAGCGAGGACATTCTCCAAAGCCTTCCGAAGAGAATGGATCTTCATTTCCGGGACGTGATCCGCCCGATGAGGAGAAGCAAGAAGATTGGGAAGCTCCAAAAAAGGATGTTCCAGTACGAAGGCTCCGTGATGCTCCGGCTCGGACCACCAAGTATCGATTCCCACAAGAAATTCCGGATGTGCCTTCATGTGATGATAAAGCGCTTTTTGATCCACCAGGGCTCCCCGCCCTACGTTGATGAGAATTCCCCGGGATTTCATGCGTTTCAGCTCTTCCGCCCCCATAAGATTGCGAGTTTTCCGGGTAAGAGGCAAGGTAAGTACCACCACATCCCACTGGGGCAACATTTCCCGAAGGTTTTCCAGGCTCCCCATGCAATCGCAATAAGGCTCGGCTTTTCCCGTACGATTGATGCCTTCCACCCGCATCCCCAGGGCCTTCATGAGTTTCCCGATGGCCCGGCCGTTTCCTCCGTAGCCGAGAATACCGCATGTCTTTCCCTGGAAAAAAAGCCCCTCTTCGGAAGAATCAAAAAAGCCTTCCTTCATGCGACTATGGGAAAGCACAAGTTTTTTCCCCAGGGCAAGAGCCATGGCAAGCACGTGCTCCGCCAGGGGTTCCGCGAAACCTCCCGCATTGGAAGCTACGGTCACTTTTTCCGGAATTCTCCGAAAGGGCACGTTATCCGCCCCGGCGAAAAGAAGCTGCACCACACCAAGTCGGGAGAGAGAGGCCACCTCGGAGGCCTTTATCTCTCCCGGAGCAAAGCTTTTGCAGAGCAAAACCGAGGCATTCTCCAAGGCTTTTTTCCGGTTTTCACCCTGCAGTTCCGGAAGCACCGAAAACGAGGCCAGGGAACCGAGCATTTCATGAGCAAGGGAACGTTGTTCCGCCGAAGGTTCGAAAGTACAAAGCACATGAGGTATACTCACGGGAAACACTCCTTTATTTCTCTATTCGTATCAAAAGCCCTTGAAGGAAAGAGAACCGCTTCAAGCTTTTTTGCTGTTGACAGCGCCCTTTTCTTCCTCCAAACTACAGAGATTCCGTGAAAACGTACCAAAACCGACGGAAACACTTTAACGGACCTTCTTCTACGGGTCAATTCCCCATTCTCGAAAGGAGGCACACTCTATGAAACGAGAGCTCTGCACTCATCCGGGCTGTTTCGTCTGCGGCCCCGGAGAAAGCAATCCCGAAGGGCTTCATCTTTCCATTTTTTGGGATTCCGAGGAAAAAAAGACAAGCCTCGAATTTACTCCCCTCTCCTTCTGGAACGGCTTCTCCGGCATCACCCACGGAGGAATTCTCTCGTCCCTGCTGGATGATCTTATGGCCTGGGCGGTAAAGAAAAGCACCGGCCGATGGGCCGCTACGGGCACCATGAAAACAACCTTTCGTGCTCCCGTGGAAATCGGAAAATCCTATCGCGGATACGGTTTTGTTCGCAAAGAAGGAAGCCGAAAGGTCCAAACCACCGCATATATCGAAGACTCCCAGGGAACGCTCTGCGTGGAAAGCGAAGCACTTTTCTTTTACCTTCCCGAAAATCCGGAAAAACCCAAGGAGGAATGAGTCATGGCACGCGTAATTATACGGCACTACACGGAAAAGGAACCTCTCGAACATACCGCGGAAACGGAAAAGATTCTCCAGGAAATGATAGAGCAATATCGCCCCCGGTACGAAGCCCTGGAACACACCTTGGAAATGGAAAGAGAATTTTCTGAACCCGAAGAGGCGGAAGAGTTTCTGAACCTGGTCTCCATCAGCTCTCCCGAAACAGGTTTTAGTGAAACGCCTCTCGAAAAAATCATAGGAGCTGAAGTAATTCTGGAAGAGATCGATTCGCCTCGCGGCAAACGATCCGTACGGAGCCTCAAGCTCCACGGGAAAAGTTATCTCGCCCTTCCCAGGGGCATGGTAGCGGAGGGATTGCTTCGCACCCTTCTTACCCTCACGCCCATGGATGAAGGCTGTTCTCAAGGCTGTGAAGGCTGTTCCGGAAGGTGTTCCTTTTAACGAAACCGTTCTCGTATCTCGCATGATGTAGCATTTCTTTTATCATGTTTCTTGGAAAGAGACCTTCAAATAGCGTATAATGAATGCAGCATGCAGCCAGTACACGATCCTTGCATGACTGTTTTTCTACTCCATCTGTTGCGAGGTGTTCTTATGATTTTGTCTTCCACGCTTTCCCCCGCCCATAACACGGATTTACGGCAAATCGTCTACGAAAAATTAAAAGAAGCTATTCTTGACGGTGTCATTCCTCCGGGGGAGCGTCTTTCCGAGGTGGAGCTGGCAGAACAGCTTATGGTATCCCGCACTCCCGTTCGGGAGGCCATTCGGCAGCTTGCGGAAACGGGACTCATCATGCTTATCCCTCGGAGGGGAGCTTTCGTGATTCTCCCCACCACCGAGGATGCACGGCACCTGTATGAAGTACGATCAGCCCTGGAGCTTTTTTCTCTGGAACGTCTCTGCAAAAATCCCCCCAGGGGAAAACTCGAAAATCTTCGGGAGGCTTTCGTGAAAGTCTCCGATGCCAGCGATTCCAAAAAATTTCTGGAACTCGACATGGAATTGCACCATCTCATTCGGAAGGGATCTGGCAACCCCTTCCTGGAAAGCGTGCTTCACAACGTTATGGATCTGATACACCTCTGCCGGCGTTACGCCCTTTACGGAGCTTCCATGGAACGTTCCGCGGAAGAACACATACGAATTATCGATGCGATTCTCGAGAAAGACGTGAAGGGAGCCCAGGAAGCTCTTACATTGCATCTTTTCAATGCCATGAACACCCTGACGGAATATCTGGCGAAACATCCCGAATATACTCGGAAAAGCGAATAGGCCATGCAGCAACTTTTTTGGGGATATCTTTTCGCTCTTACCGCCGCTGTAATATGGGCTCTTGCACCGGTACTCTATAAACGTGGAGTGGACCGGCTCTCCTTTACCGCCGTAGGATGGGTACGATGTATAGGCTACCTCCTGAGCACCGCGATCTACCTTGCAAGCTCCATGGGAATTCAGGGATTTGTCCCCTCTTCTTCGTGGCTCTACATCGGAGGAGCGGTTCTTTCGGGAATCATCTGGCTCGTAGTGGGAGACCTTCTTTACTTTGCCTGCCTCCACCGTCTCGGAGTTTCCATTACGGTGCCCATTACTTCCGCCTACCCCCTGCTGGTCATTCCGGCGTCTTGGTTCTTTCTTCACGAACCCATGACCCCCGCAGTCTTTCTGGCAGCGCTTCTCATCGTGGGGGGCATCGTACTTATCGCTCCGAAAAGCAACGGAAAAGGAGGGCTCAAGCCGTCGGAACGCCCCCTGGGCATCGGCCTTCTCCTGGCATTTCTCACCATGAGCTGCTGGGCCTTCGGATTGCTTACAAACAAAATTTTCGTAGCGCACATTCCGGTACCCCAGCTTGAATGGTACCGAGCTCTGGGAGTTACCGGAAGCTCTTTTCTGCTCTATCGCATTTTCCCGGGAAAACTTACGGTGGCCTCCCTTTTTGCGAACAGCAAAACTCCCTGGCGCATTCTCGGCGAAGTGATAATCGCAGGAGCCCTGGGACTAACCCTGGGGAACCTTTTCTTCACCTACAGCGTTCTTTTCATACCGGTAAACATCGCCACCTGCGTTGTTTCCTTGCGCCCCTTCATAGCCGCTCTTTTCGCCCTGCTTCTTCTCAAGGAACCCTTGACGAAACGCCTTTTGGGAGGAATTTTCCTTATCGTGGCGGGGGTGCTTCTTCTCTCTCTGGTCTAACCACCAAATGATAGTTTAAGGAGAGTTTTCATGCTTTACGCTCTGTACAAAAGCATTGGGGCTTTCGTACTTCCTCCGGGGATATGCATTTTCTTTCTCACTCTCTGGGGTCTTTCCCTGCTCTGCAAAAAACCCCGCCGAGGGGGTATCGGACTGGGACTCCTCCTTTTCGCCCTGCTCCTCTACGGAGGAAGCACATCCCTGGGCCCGGAACTTCTCCTGGCCCCCTTGGAAGAACCGTATTACTCCTCGGAGCTTCCGGAGAAAGGCACCGACACGGGGGTGGTGATACTCGGAGGAGGCTACTGGATAGGCCCGGAAGGAAAGAGCATGCCCGGCCCCTATTCCACGGCTCGCCTGGCAAGGGGGATGGAGGCCGCCCGAGCTCTGAACGGATGGATCCTCTGCTCCGGCACGGCGCTGCTCTCTTCACAAGACCGGGAACAGACCGCTTCCCTGGGAGAAAGCATGTCCGCTTCCCTGCGAAGCTGGGGATGGCACGGGAAAATTCTTTTCGAAACAACCTCCCGCACCACCTGGGAAAATCTTCGCCACCTGGCTCCTCTGCTGGAACAGCAGGGAACCGAGCGCATCATTCTCGTCACCGACGCCTTTCACATGCGGCGATCTCTTGCCATGGCGAAGCGCACTCTCTCCTGCCCGGTATACCCCTACCCCTCTTCCTTTCTCGTGGACCAAAAGGAACACACCTGGCAGGATTACCTCCCCTCCATGCTAGAGTTGCAGAAAAGCTGGATAGGCCTTCGGGAACGCCTGGGTTTTCTTGCCTACGCTCTCTACGACACCTTTCAATCACTCTCGGCCCCTTAAAAAACGGTTTCATTCCACAGGTTTTTCTCCGTTATTCCTGAAGGAGATTTCTACCATTTCTCTTGAAACCGTCTCCAAAAACCCTTCAAAGGTTCCGTAATTTGAGGTTCTTCCCCCTGATTGCCAGGATAGAAGAAACGCCGAGGCTGCAGCATATATTGCTGGGGAACCCAATGCCGGGGGTCGTCATGGGGATAGCGGTATCCCTCACCGTGGGCGCGAAGATGTTCCGGCACTTGCTGAAATTCTCCCTGCTCCACTTCCTTCAAGCCCTCGTTGATGGCCCGATAGGCGCTGTTGCTCTTGGGAGCACAGGCGAGATAGAGCACCGCTTCGGCAAAAATGATTCTCCCCTCGGGCCAGCCCACCACGTCACAAGCCTGAAAAGCCGCAAGTGCCACGGAAAGAGCCCGAGGATCCGCAAGTCCCACATCTTCCGCAGCAAAAATGACAAGCCGTCTGCCGATGAAACGGGGATCCTCTTCGGCGGCGCAGAGCCTGGAAAGCCAGTAGATGGAAGCATCCGGATCGGAGCCCCGCATGCTTTTAATGAGGGCCGAAATAATCTGATAGTGATCGTCCCCTTGGCGGTCAAACCGGAGGTTTCCCTTGGGGAAAAAGGTTTCCACCCTTTCGAGAGTAAGCCGATCTCCTCCTCCCACCGCTACGGAAGAAGCCATCGCCTCCAAAAAAATGAGCCCCTGCCGGGCATCGCCTCCCGCTTTTTTCGCCAGAGCTTCCAAAGCTTCGGAGTCCGGAAAGACTTCCAGAGCTCCCAACCCCCGTTCCGAATCCTTCAGGGCACGTTGGAAAAGAAGTACCAAATCTTCGATTTCCAAGGGACGGAGCTCGAAGATCATCATACGCGAACGAAGGGTTTTGTTTATTTCAATATAGGGATTTTCCGTGGTGGTACCGATAAGAATAAGGTCCCCCTGTTCTACCGGAGGAAGCAGTACGTTCTGCTGCTGTTTGTTGAGGTGGTAAATTTCATCCACAAAGGCGAGGGCGGTTCTTCCCGAAGAAGCCTTGAATTTCCGGGAAAGTTCTATCATTTCCCGCAAATCCGCCACCCGGGAGGTTACCGCATTGATCTCCATAAGTTTTCTGCCGGTTTCCAGGGCAAGAAGCCGCACAAGGGTGGTCTTGCCCACTCCCGGAGGACCGTAAAGAATGCAACTCGGCACATGCCCCCCCTCGAGAATTTTTCCCAGAGTTCCCTGAGAACCCAGAAGATGTTTCTGCCCCACGTACTCTTTCAAAGAGCGAGGGCGCA
Source organism: Synergistaceae bacterium (assembly GCA_036769705.1). GTDB lineage: Bacteria > Synergistota > Synergistia > Synergistales > Aminiphilaceae > DAIPKP01. Next base: position 14,850 of record DAIPKP010000026.1, on the reverse strand, counting down.
TTCTTTCGGGAAGGGGAGTTTCTATGGATTTCCCCGAAAAATCTCTACCTTCCGTTTCAGAAGGTTTGTCGGGCAAATCTCCAAAAAGCAGCTCTTGAGAATCCATAAACATTTACTCCAGAAATTCCAGAAAAGCCGGAAGTTCCTCAACCTTTCGGGGAAGTGTTCGATCCCTTTCAGAGGGCTCCCGAAGAACAAGAAAGGGGAAACGACTTCGAAGAGAAGCTTCCAGAGCTTCTACGAGAGGCTTGCCGAGAAAAGACGCTTCCAGACCATGCCAGCTCATCCACTGTGCAGGAGAGAGATGCTCTTCCGAAGAGACTCCCAGGGCACTACACCCCCAGTTTGCGGCGCCAAAGGCGAGAAGTCCCGGGTTTTCCGCATCTTCCGGAAGAGCGAAGGAATAGTTCCAGCGGCGTTGCAACTCCGAGGAAGAATGTATATGCCGGTATTCCCAGGGACATGCGGGCTCGTCATTGGAAAGGAAATCCACGAATTCCTCCAGAGTGACAAAAGCGAGATCCGCCCAGGAAAGCCAGGAAGGCTCGTCCCGCTGCACCAGAACCGCCCGCATTCTTCCTCTTCGGGCTCCCATAAGGTCGTAAAGGAAGTCTCCCACCATAACGCAACGCTCCGGGGCAACCCCCAATGCGGAAGCGGCGTTCCAAAGAGCCCGGGGATCTGGCTTTACGGGCTCCTGATCTCGAGTAAAGGTGTGTTCGGGCAACGCGATTCCCGTGGTTTCCGCGGCAAAACGCACGGCGGCTTCGCAATTCCTGGAAACCACCGCCCAGGGCAAACCCCGCTCCTCGAGAAAAGCCAGAAGTCTTTGGGCTCCCGGAACGGGATGGGCCTTCCGTGCTCCTTCCATTTCGAGATCGATCAGCTCCTGTTCGATCTCCTTCCTCCGGGAAGGTTCCAAGGAAGGAAGCGCTTCGAGGAGCATCACCCGTTTCCCTCCGAAATATTTCTTAAAGATAGGGCGAAAATCCAGGCTCGTTTCCGCCAAGACTCCGTCCCAATCGAGAATAAAAGCCCCCTGCCGGGCAGGGTGCCAGAAAGGGGGTTCCCCTTTCCACATGGCGTCTCCCACGAGCTCACTCCTCTCCCGCTTTCTTCCTCGCATATACGAAGGAAGGCCTCGGCAATCACAGAAAAAGGAGGCTTCGAGCATCGCCCTCCGCCTCCTCGCAACAAAGCTCTTCATCCCCGCAGTGCCGTGTCCGGAAGGCCCTGACCCATTCCTAAAAAGGAGGAAACCTGCTCCTCTTAACTTGGTCAATCCCCGAAGGAATCTCCGCCGCAAGAGAAGACGCGATCTCCGAATGGGTATGTGTTGGCTCAGGGCACTTCGACAGATACACGAACACCGCAGGAAGAACTTTCTTGCTATTATTATAGCAAATCGTTAGGAATGCGCAATATCCCGTTTCGGCGGGAAAGGTCTTTTTCCTGTAGTGTTTCGAGGAGACACGGTAGATTTTTTCAAAAATCTGGATACATACAAAAATCGAAGCGCTTTTCCCTCCGAGAGATGCAACAATCAGAGATTTTTCAGGAAATGCCCGAAAAATATACGGTACCCCGGGCAAAGATAGTTCTTTCTTCCTTCTCCCATGTCTGCGGGAACAATGCGATCTTTAGGACACCCTCCGAAACAGAGCTTGATGTAGGGACAGGAAAAACACTCCTTCGGAAGCCCGTAGGTTTTGTGCATACCGAACCGGCGGTTTTTTTCCATGAGCTCTTCCAGGGGAGTCTCTACAATATTTCCCAGGCGGTATCGTTGAAAAACATACCGTTCGCAGGGATAGACATCTCCGTTAACTTCCACCGATGCGGCATGACCGCAAAGAGGATTATGCACACAGAGGCTGCTGGGTCTCCCCTGCATATTTCCTGCGGTAACTTCGAAAATCCGCACGAACTTCTTTCCCCGATCCATCTCGCTCCAACGGTCGAAAACGCCGCAAAGAAAGTTCCCGTATCCTTCGGGGGTTACCGAAAAATCCGTTACCGGATGCCGGAGAAAGGTGCTTTTGATTCCCGGAGGCATGGCAAAATGCTGACCGTCTTCGGCTTCGAACAAAGTTGCCTGGGTCTCCACCACGGGAAGAAATTGCATATAATCCGTATACTCCCGGAGAAAGTCATACACTTCTCCGGGATACTTTTCGTTTCCCCGGTTTACCGTGGTAAGCGTGTTAAAAGGCACTTCATGCTTCCGGAGCAATTCCATGCTCCGCAAAACTCTCGCAAAAGAACCTCCCTCGGGACCGACACGATAGATATCATGCAACTCTCGGGGGCCATCCACGCTCACTCCTAAGAGGAAACCGTTTTTCTTGAAAAAGTCGCACCATTCATCGGTAAGAAGCGTGGCGTTGGTCTGCAGGGTGTTTACAACGGTACGCCCTTGGCCATATTTTTTTTCCAATTCAAGGGCTCTTTGAAAAAAATCGATTCCCCCCAGGGTAGGTTCTCCTCCGTGCCAGGCAAATTCTACGGTAGCATCCTTGCCGTTAATCGCAAAATTTTGTTGTACGTAAGCCTCAAGGACATCCTCGGGCATCCGAGGATATCCTTGAGACAGCAACGTCGGTTTTTCGGTGTAGTAGCAATAGGTACATCGAAGATTACACCGTCCTCCCACTACCTTTGCCATGACCGCAAAGGTCCTCGTGTTTTCTCCGGGCATATCTCTACTTCCTGCGTCCTCCCCGACGCAGCAACAAAAACATTCCGGGGAAAACCAACAGGGCCATCCATGCGGTATGGCCTCCAAGGGAGCAGCCGCTGTTCTTGGGATGCAATCTCGCCTCATAGTCCTGCAAAGCGGAGCTCACTTCTTCTCCATCATCCACTCCGATTTCCTCGGCAATCAGCTGGTTCAGAAGGTTGTTCAACTGAAGAATAAGCTCTTCATGGGCCTGGGGATCCGCCGCGAGGTTAACCAGTTCCTGGGGATCGTTTTCGAGATCGTAGAGCTCGATGTCGTTGTTCTCCAAAATTTCCTCCAGCGTGGCAGGGGAATTGAACTCCGTGGAAAAATACCGGGCAAATTTGTATCGCTCCGTTGCAACACCCCGGACAAAACCACGAATATCCGGATCGAAGGTGTAGTAGAGAATATTTCCCTGAGCATCTCTATGACCTCTCGCCATGGTGGCGGAAATGAGTTCACAGCAGAAAAGGGCTCCTTCCCGCACGGAATCGGCGGTACCCGCCACGAGCTCCATAAGGTTCTTTCCAGGAAGGCCCTCGGTGACGGCAGCTTTTTCCGCCTCGCTGATATTGGTCATGTGCAACAGGGTAGGAGCCAAGTCGATATGACTCGTTACGGCAGAGACCGAACGCCCTCCGGGATATTCGGGATGGTAGATGATGAGAGGGACATGGATGTTGTTTTCGTACATCACTCCCCCCTTGCCCTTGAGGCCGTGGGTTCCGCCCATTTCTCCGTGATCCGAGGTGAAGAGGATGATGGTGTTATCCAGCATGTCGAGGTCTTCCAGGGTTTGAAGGATTCCCTGGAGATGCCTCTCGCTGTCTTGAATGCAATTGAAATAGTAATCCTGGAACTCTTTCCACCCCTCCCGGGTGGTGACAGGCCCTGCAAGGGTGCGACCAAAACGGCGGAAGATACGGAGAGCGTCGGGATAGGAAGGGTCATCGAGATCCTGGTTCCACGAGTCTGGAATCGGCGTATCATAGGTTGTGTCGTACAGAGGATCGTCCGGCGCTCCTCCTACCTCGATGGGCCCCTGGAAAGTTTCATCCGTATTGAAATACATGATGTCGTGAGGGTTCACAAGGTTTACTGCGAGATAAAAGGATTGCCCCGCATCGTTCAGGGGAACTCCCGTCTCCTGGAGCCATTCCACGGTATCTCCATGAATTTCCGGATCTATTTCGTGGCCTTCCCATTTTGCGCTGACGTAGTCTCCGCCGATACCCCAATCCGCGAATCCGTATTCTTCGAGATCCGTTACGTCCTCTTCGGTCCGAAGAGGAGTGTTGATGTTCGCCATGTGCCATTTTCCCTTGTAGGCGGTGTAGTAATCTGCGGAACGCAACCGGTCTCCCAGGGTAACTATGTTGTTGGAGAGGGACCCCTGCCAGTCGAAATCGGTATTATCGATCATCTTCGTGTGGGTAATATGTCTTCCCGTATAAATGACCGATCGGGAGGAGGTGGACATGGTGGCACAAATATAGTGCTTTTCAAAGGTGGTGCCCATTTCCGCAAGGAGCTTCCGGGCTTCATAGGCGGTGCCTTCGGGGTATTCCTCGAAGTGATGCTCCTGGTCCGTGAGAATGGAAATAATGTTGTAGTTACCATCCCCGTTAAACCTTGGATGAGCCTCCGGAACCCCCGGAGCATTTCTCTCCGCCTCCGAAGCCATGCTTCCCATAGGAGAAGCCAGTACGGAAAAGGCTACGGTAGCCGCCATAATTCTACTTGCTCCATGCATGTCCTATCTCTCCTTCCCTGTTTTCCCGTCGTGATTCCCGGGGATTTCGATATATATCAACACTCCCGAATTTCCTCAAGCCCTTCCCGTACGGTCTCCCGAAGCCATAGAGCCACTTCGGGAAGCGAAAAGAGTTCGGGATCCTCGAGTTCCGCCACAAGTTCGTCCCAGGAGAGGAGAAATTCCTTTTCCCCCCGAGCAAGGCAAAAATTCCATTGGATATGAGGATGCCCCGCAAAGAGAGTCATCACCGAAAGGGGGATATCCCCCAAGGGAGGACAGTCTACCGCATCCGCTCGAAGAGTGGCCCGCAGCAACGTTCCCTGGCCGGGCTCCGAAGAGATATGCAGTTCTCCCTCGCACAATTCCGCTATTTGCTTGAGAAAAGGTATGCCCAGCCCTACTTTTCGGGTTGTACGGGTGGTGGTGAAAGGATCCACCACCTTGCGAAGCATCTCTTCCTCCATGCCCCTGCCGTTGTCCTCCACCTCGAGAAGAAGCCAGCCGTCGGGAGTGCATTCATTGAAAAGGACCCGTATCCTGGAAGCTCCCGCATTGATCCCGTTCTCCGCAATATCTACCATGTGCTGGGACATATCTTCTAACACGAACATCATTCCTCCGGGAAAAATTTTTATTTACCTGTTACAATGAGCACAGTGCCTTTTCTTCGTCTCTCCGTATGTATTGTACAATAAAAGAAAAACACGAGAGAGGAGCTTCCGTTCCATGTGGAGAAACAACCTTCCCTTCCATCTTCTCGAAGAAACCAGGGAAAGCTATGTAACCCGGGAGCACAGTCAGATTCATCATACCCCGGAGCTTCCTCTGGTGGACTGCGCCTTGGGAACCAATCCCCTGGGAGCCCCTCCGGAAATCCTGGCATATCTTCAAGAGCCCCAAAAGTGGAACCCCTCGGGATATCCTCCTTCGGAAGCGCAAATCCTTCAGGAGATGCTCCCCTCCTATTTGGGAGATTCCGTGGCTCCGAAGGATATCGTTTTCGGACATGGATCCATCGATGTGCTCCTCACTCTTCTCCGGATTCTTCTTCCTCCGGAGAGCGTTATGGGAGGGATTTCACCCCAGTTCACCGACATTCCTCTTCAGGCGATGCTCGGGAGAGTTCTCTATCATCCGGAGCTGCTCTCTTTTCCGGAAATGCGCCTGGATCGGAAGGTTCTCGCAAGGAGCCTCACCCGGCATATACAGTTATTGTACCTCGACCGTCCTCACAATCCTACAGGACAATTCATTTCCCTGGAAGACCTTGACGAAGTCTGTTCTCTCGCGAAGGAGCGAGACATCTGGGTTCTGGTGGACGAAGCCTATGCGGATTATCTTCCTCCCCAGGAGGGAGCTCACACTTTGAAACATCCCAATCTCGTTATCACCCGCTCCTTTTCAAAATGTTGGGGACTCGCTGGAATTCGAGGAGGCTACGGTATTATCCGGGATGCGGATCTTCTCTCCGTATACCGGAAACTTCACCCTCCCTTCGCCCTGAGCGTTCCCGCGGTAAACCTTATCGGCAAGGCACTCCGGCATCCGGAATTTCTCCAAAAAACCCGGGATTATGTCAATCGGGCAAAACTGGAAATTCTTTCGAGACTCCGGGAGCATCCTCTTCTACGAATCGCCGCCACGGACCCCCGGACGCCGATTATGATGCTTCATACTGCCCGGGGAAATTTATGGGAGTCCTTTTTCCGCTGCGGCATCAGCACGGAGCCCGGAGACGGATATATGCATACGGACACCCGGTCCGTCCGCCTTCGGGTACCTCCGGAAAAGGATCTTCCCCGGCTTTTGGAAATACTCTCTTCTTTTAGGGAGGAACACGTAATTCGCTAAACTTTTCGACCTCCCTGAAGTTTTCGAGAGATATGCAAAAGAGAGAGAAGGAGGTTTGTTCATGCACGGCATCGCCATTCACGGCCATTTTTATCAGCCCCCCCGGGAAGATCCCTGGCTCGGCACGATACTGCGGGATCCTACGGCCTCTCCCGCGCACGACTGGAACCGCAGGGTTGCCCGGGAGTGCTATATTCCCAATGCCTTTTCCTCCCTCCGGGATAATCAAGGGAAAATCCTCTCCATGGAAAACAACTATGAGCATCTCTCCTTCAACTTCGGCCCCACTCTTCACGAGTGGCTTCGTACCCACGAACCCTTTCTGAACGATTCCCTGAGAGAAGCGAACCAAAAGTCCCTGGATCGTTTCGGTTCGGGGAATGCCCTCGCCCAAGCCTATAATCATATGATTCTGCCCCTTGCCTCGGCTCGCGATAAAAAGACCCAGGTTCTCTGGGGTATCCGGGATTACCGCTATCGCTACGGGCACTCCCCCGAGGGGATGTGGCTCCCGGAGACTGCGGTGGATATTCCCACATTGGAAGCCCTTGCGGAAGAAGGCATTCTTTTTACCATTCTCGCTCCCTCTCAATGTGCTGCAGTGGAAATTTCCGAGGGGACATGGAAAGAGACCCCCTCGGGAAAGGGGCTTGACACAAGACAGCCCTATCGGGTGGAGCTCCCCTCGGGCAAAGAGATGAGCGTTTTTTTCTATAACGCTAAGCTTTCCCACGGCATCGCCTTCGGGGAACTCTTGCGGGACGGATACGCTCTCGGGAAAGCTCTGAAAGAAGCATGCCTCTCCCCGAAAGGTCAAGATCCCTCTTTCGTACTGGTAGCTACGGATGGAGAGACCTATGGACATCATCACCATTTTTCCGAAATGGCTCTCTCCCGGGCTTTTCGGGTTCTGTCGGAAGAACCCGGGATCACCCTGCTTCCTCCGGGAGCTTTCCTGAAGCAATATCCTCCCCGGAAAAGGGCCACGATTCTGGAGAACAGCTCCTGGTCCTGCGTTCACGGAATCGAACGTTGGCGCAGCAACTGCGGTTGTTCCACCGGCGGAGATCCTTCCTGGAATCAGGAATGGCGAGGCCCTCTGCGGCAAGCCTTCGATAGGTTGCGGGAAGGCATGGATGATTATTTCGAAAAACAGCTCCGCCCCTTCTGTGACGACCCCTGGCAGCTCCGCAACGAAGGGGTGGAGCTGCTTCTGGAAAGCTCTCCGAAAGATTTCCTGAAGGAACGTTTCGGAGAACTTCCGGAGGATGCGGCAATTTCGATTCTCACTCTTCTGGAATCCCAACGCATGGGGATGTTTCTCTATACATCCTGCGCCTGGTTTTTCAATGACATCGCGGGAGTCGAAACGGTGCAGAACCTCCGGTACGCCTTTCGAGGCGCTCAGCTCCTGGCATCTGCGGGAGGACCGGATCTATCGCAACAGCTCCTCGAAGATCTTTCCAAGGCGAAGGGGAATCAGGCAAAAGCCGAAAACGCCCGAATTCTTGCGGAACATGAAATTCTTCCCCACATGCGAACCCTCGAACAAATCGCGGCATCAGCCTGGATGACGAAAAGCTCTCCTGCATACCACCATTATTCGGTGGAAGAAAAAGAGAACCGCCACTTTCCTTCCCGAGACGCTACGGTGGGTGAACTCGTTCTTCGAGAACCTTTGACGGGCCGTTCCTGGCAAGGATGCGTATTGCGCACAAACCCCCGAAAAGAGGAACTCCTGGTCTTTACGGGGAAGCATCTTTCTCTGGAAGAAATCGAAAACGGACTTTTTCTGGCTCCCTGGAAGGAATGGATAGGAGCGTTCTTTCCCAACCCGCCCTTTGGCCTGGATATCCTCGCAGAGGACGACCGGGAAAAGCTTTTTTCCGAGTGGGAAGAGCAGATTATGGCTCCCTTTCTGCCCCTCATGGAAGAAAATGCCCGCAACGGTTATTCCATGATAAAAATGCTTCTCCGGGAAGGAGCCCCCATTCCTCCGCTTCTTCAAACCCTGACGGCTCAACATCTTCAATCCACCGCAAAAGAACTTCTGCCTTCTCCCAAAGATTTCCGACTTTTTCTTCTTTTCCTCGAGTCCCTGAAAAATCCCCGGGAATGGATGGATGGAGCGAATCTTTCGCTGGAAATCGAGAAATATCTCGCCAGCCTTCTGGATCTGGACGAACCTCCCTGGGAAAGGGTGGAACATATTATGGACCTTGCCCATGAGTTTGATTTACACTACTCAAAGGAAACCCTGATCCGTCTTTTTTGGCGTCATTATCGAGAGAAAAAGCATACGGAAGGGGGAGCCCCGCGCTCGGTAGCACGACATCTGGATTTTCTTCTGGAACAGTAAAAAACCGGCTGTCGTTCAAACAAAATTTCAAAAAATTCACCTCATTATAAGGAGGGATGTTGCATGTCCGTCATGCTTCACGGAAAACACCTTGGCCAATCTTTTCGCAACACTATAGAAACGGATCCTTCTTTCCGTACCATCGCCTACTGTTCCATGGAAATCGGCATCAGCCACCAGATACCCACCTACTCCGGCGGGCTGGGAGTTCTGGCAGGAGACATCCTGAAAAGCGCCGCCGATCTCGGAGTTCCCATGGTAGGAGTGACGCTCCTCTACCGAAGAGGCTATTTCAATCAGAAACTTTCCGGTGAAGGATGGCAGAAGGAAAGCTCCGTGGAATGGCAACCGGAAAAGCTGCTCCAGCTCCTTCCTAATGAAGTATCGCTTTACGTGGAGGGACGGCGTCTCCGTATCCGTACCTGGGTCCATGATCTTATAGGGCATGGGGGGTTCGCCCTTCCCATCTATTTCCTGGACACCGATTTCGAAGGCAACAGCTCGGAAGACAGAAAACTCACCTGGCATCTCTATGGCGGAGATCAGCGATACCGTCTTCTTCAGGAGATGGTTCTCGGGGTGGGAGGTTTACGAATGCTCCGGGATTTGGGATACGACAACCTTCGTACTTTCCACCTCAACGAAGGGCATGCGGGATTCATTACCCTGGAACTTCTCCGGGAGATGGGTTACGAAGATTTCGACAAGGTTCGGGAACAGGTGGTTTTTACCACGCATACCCCGGTTCCCGCAGGACACGATTATTTTTCCTACGACCTTATCGAAAAAGTGATGCAGCCTCATCACGTCTCGCAGCTCAAACGTATGCTGGGAGAAGGCGGCGTTTCCATGACCGATCTGGGGCTCAAATTCAGCCGCTTCGTCAACGGGGTTTCCAAAAAGCATGCGGAAGTGAGCCGGAATATGTTCGAAACCGATGCCATCGACTGCGTTACCAACGGCGTCCACAGTACAAGCTGGACCAACCCGAGCATGATGAAGGTTTTCGATCATCATATTTCAGGATGGCGGAACGATCCTTCCCGGCTCACCCAGGCCCTCTATATTCCGGATGAGGAGATCTGGCGAGCCCATCAGGCGGCAAAGATGAAACTCCTCGCCCGGGTTCTCGAGGATACGGGCAAAGAGCTGGACCAGGATATTCTCACCATAGGCTTTGCCCGGCGGGCCGCTACGTACAAACGGGGAGACCTCATCTTCTCGGACGTAAAAAAACTCGTTGATTCCTGCTCCGGAAAGGTTCAGTTCCTTTTCGCCGGAAAGGCTCACCCCCACGACAATGGGGGAAAAGAGATGATCCGTAACATCATTGCCGCCTCGAAAGAGCTGGAGGGACTCGTTCCCATCGTCTACCTGGAAAACTACGACATGGCCCTGGCAGAGCTTCTCACCTCCGGAGTGGACCTTTGGCTCAACAACCCGAAAAGGCCCCGGGAAGCCTCGGGGACCAGCGGCATGAAATGCACGCACAACGGAGTCATGAACTTTTCGGTTCTCGACGGATGGTGGATCGAAGGATGGTTCGAGGGGCTTACGGGATGGTCCATCGGCCCGGATCCAAGCGAGGCCGCCCTGGTGGAGTACGACGAGATGCAGGATGCCCGGGATCTTTATAACAAGCTGGAGCTGAAGATCATTCCTACCTACTACGAAGATCGAAAGAGCTGGATCCGCATGATGCGCCATACCATAGCGTTGAACGCGAGCTATTTCAACACCCACCGGGTAGTCAAGGACTATTGTGAAAAAGCCTACAACGTGGTCTTTCGAGGGCTGTAGCCGTGAGTGACAAAGAATCTTCGGCGCTCAAGGTGTTGCACGTATCTCCAGAAATGGCTCCTCTCGTAAAGAAGGGCGGTTTGGGAGATGTGGTAGGGGCTCTTCCGCGAAGCATGGGAGAACTCGGCGTCGACGGCCGGGTGCTTCTGCCCCTTTGGCCAGGGATGGAAGAGATACTTGCCACCATGGAAATTCCTCTGTTCAGGGAACCCGAGAAAATTCATATATCTCTCAACTGGAGAGTCTATAGTGCGGCGGTGATTCCGGTAGTGGTTAACGGCATACAAATCTACCTTATCGAGGAGCCCGAGCTCTTCCAGGATCACCGGGTATATCCTTCGGAAACCACCGAAGAGAGCCTGCTTCCCTTCGTTTTTCTCTCCTATGCGGCTTTCGAACTGGAGAAGGTCATCGGTTGGAGGCCTCACGTCATTCACGCTCATGACTGGCCCGGAGCCTTCATTCCCACGGCTCTTCAATGGCATCGGCATTACAAGAATTTTCAGGGCAACTACGACACGGTGCTTACCCTGCATAACATGGCCCATCAATGCGTGATAGACCGAAGCGCCCTGGATGTTTGGGGATTTGAACCCCGGGCTTTTTCCATCTTTGCCATGGAATTTTACGGCCAGATAAACGTGCTCAAAGGAGGAATCAACACCGCAGGAGCGGTTACCACGGTTTCTCCCCAATACTCCTGGGAAATTCAAACCATGAAGGGAGGATTCGGCTTAGACGGAGTGCTTGTACAAAACCGTAAAAAACTTCGGGGAATTTTGAACGGCATCGATTATGACATCTGGGATCCTTCCAAGGACCCTCTTCTGCCCGAACATTACACGGCAAAAAATTTGAAAGGGAAGAAAGCATGTCGCCAGAAGCTTCTTGAGGAATGCGGCTTCTCCGAGGATAAACGGCCAATTTTCATCTTCGTGGGCCGTTTGGTGGAACAGAAAGGAATCGACTTGATTCTGGGGAATATACAGGAGTTGCTTCACCGAAACATTCGGCTGCTCATTCTCGGAAGCGGGCACGAGGTGGAGGAACGAGCTTTTCAGGAAGAAGCCCGGCGATTCCCCGATCAGATATGGCTCCACACCGGTTTCAGCGAACCCTTGGCACATCTCCTCTACGCGGGAGGAGATTTCCTCCTCATGCCCTCTCTCTTCGAGCCTTGCGGTCTTTCTCAGCTGATTGCCATGCGTTACGGCACGGTCCCCGTGGTTCGGGCGGTAGGAGGCCTTTCGGATACGGTTATCGATGTGGAAGGATCTCCCGAGGACGGTAACGGTTTCGTATTCCTCGACTATTCCGGTGAAGAGCTCTTAAAAGCGGTGGATCGGGGGCTTTCCCTTTACGAAAAATCCAGTGAATGGAAAAAGCTTCTCTCCCGGAATATGCAGGTGGACTTTTCGTGGAAGCGATCCGCCCTGCTCTACCAGCAGCTCTACGAGGCTCTCCTCGAGGGAACTCTCACGGGCTGAAAACCGGAAAGAAACGTAACATACCGGATCTCCCGACGAAGGAGGGAAAAGGAATGGCTCGCCTCACCCTGTTCATGGAACGCCCCGTAGCTTCGGTATGCTGAAGCGGTTTCGCCTTCGGAGAGGAGGAGATGCGCTCCTTTCCCTCCGCCGCCAACCGTGAGTTGGCAGGACCGCTCCTGGTTCGCCTTCGGGAAACCTTCGGTTCCAATGTGGAGATCCGTATTCTCGATCCCAAGTGCCTTTTCTGGATTCTTCCGGTTATACGGCATAAAATCAAAGCTACGGAACCCGTCTGGATCCTTGAAGGGCATTGTATTTTCCGGGGGATTCCTTCGTGGGAGCAGCTTCGGGCCTTGATAGAACAGCAATTACAAACCCCGGGATCCTAATGGCGACGAGTTCTCCAGGCTTCTTCTTTATCACTTTATTATTGTAAGACAGACAAGAAAGGAGGAGACAAACATGATTTACGGTAGATACGGCCGTGTGCTAGGCATCGTTCTCGCAGGAGGAAAGGGAGAACGTCTCATGCCTCTTACGAGGTACCGCTCCAAACCTGCGGTACCCTTTGCGGCAAAGTACCGCATTATCGACTTTGCCCTTTCCAACCTCGTGAATAGCGGACTTTATTCCATTTACGTTCTTGTCCAGTTCAAAAGCCAATCTCTGAACGAGCACATCGAGCGGGGATGGCAATTTGGGGGAGCCATGCGAGGACGGGATTTTTTCGTCACCACCGTCCCCGCCCAAATGTGGACAGGAAATCATTGGTATAAAGGCACTGCAGATGCGGTATACCAGAATTTACACCTCATCACTCTCTTCGATGCGGATCACGTATGCATCTTTGCAGCAGATCACATTTACAAAATGGATGTGGAACAGATGCTTAAATTCCACATGGATACGGATGCGGACATTACAGTGGCTGCCAAGACCATCAACGCTTCAGAGGCGAGCGCCTTCGGTTGCATCGGAGTAAACGAACAGGGAAAGGTAACGAGTTTCGTGGAAAAGCCGGAGAATCCTCCTCACATTCCGGGCAAACCCGGACAAAGCTACATCTCCATGGGGAATTATATTTTTAAACGTAAAATTCTCGAGGAAGCTCTTATTCTGGATGCTACCAGCGAAAATTCCGCCCATGACTTCGGAAGAAACATTCTTCCCTCTGCCTACAAAACCTGCAAGGTCATGGGCTATGACTTTTCCAGCCAGACCCTTCCCGGAGACGACCGCCCCTATTGGCAGGACGTGGGAACCATCAAAGCCTATTGGGAAAGCCACATGGATCTTCTTCAGCACCCCTCGGATCTCACGCTCTTCAACCCTCACTGGCCCGTACGGACCGTATCCTATGCGGACCCTCCCGGGTTTACCTACCCCTCCAAGGGACAGGACTGTTCGGTTATTGGCACTCTCCGGGCCGAAGGGAGCCAGATTCTCGGTTCCACGGTACACCGATCCATACTTTCCAGGAACTGCATCATTCATCCAGGAGCGATTCTGGAAGAGTGCATCATCGGCCAAGGCGTTATTATAGGCGAACGCTGTAAATTGCGGAAAGTCATCGTGGATGCTCATAACGCTATTCCACCGGGAACCGTTATAGGCTATAATCCCGAGACCGATGCGGAACGGTACCACTACGACAAAGCTTCGGGAATCACCGTAATTCCCATGCCCTCCATACGCCTTCGGAGCGCTCTGGATATGCCCAATACGGCTATGGGTATCCAGATGGGAAACGGCGAGTTCGACTAAATTTATTTTACGAAATGTCAGGAGGAAGTATTCCCCGGGAAAAGAGGGGAATGCGCGTTACTATGAAAAAAGACCACCAGAAGCTGGAAAAACTTCTCAACGAGCTTTACGAGGATCACTCCTCTTCCGCCCTTCAATCTCTGACGGAAAAAATTTTTCGCCTGGATCCGGAAAACCCCGAGGCTCTGCTTTTTCTTGCGGATCATACGGAAGATCCCGAGGAAGCCCTCTCCTATCTTTCCAGGGGAGTAACCAGACTCCGCTCCCTTCTCGGAGAGCTTCCGGAAAACCAGGGAGGGGATCTGCAAGCATTGCTTTTCGAGGCTCTCCAGCGCATGGGGTGGTATTACATTCTTGAAGATCGGGGCGAAGAGGCGGTTGCTTTGAGCGAAGAGCTCCTCGCGCTTCCCCAGGAGGATTATTCCTGGGCCAAGGCCATACACTACGTGGGGCTTATTCTCACGGAACAGTATTCCCGGGTGCTGGAAAGGGTTATCGCCGAAGAGGATCCCGATGTTTTTTCCGCCCATGTCAAAGCCATGGCCCTCCTGGAGTACTCTCATTCTTCCCGGGAGAGCACCATCGCCCTCTGGGACGCCTTCCGGCTGGATCCCAATCTTCCCTTTTATCTTCTGGACTTCTGGGTTCCTCCTCTGGACGGCGAGGACGATGAGGAAGATCTCGAAAGCTATTCCAGGGCACTTCTCCTGGAACCCGCATGGACCCTTACGGAACCGCGCATTACCGCTCTTTCCACTGCGGCGGTATTCTTCGGCTATATTACCGAACGTATTCCGGACCATCTTCTTGAGGACATTACCGAAGAGCTTCACCAAAACCCGATTTTCGCCTTTCTGGAAATGGCCAGGGAAAAAGTGGCGGAGTATCTGGAAGATACCGAGGATTTCCATCAGGCAGATATGATGGCCCTCGACATTCTCTCCTCCATGGATAACCTGCTTCCCTGAAACCTTTCTTTTCGAAACGGCACGATAAAACAAAAATCCCGGAAAGCGGCTTTTTCGCCAAGCTCTTCCGGGATTTCTCATTATTTCGTGACATACTCCCACCACCTAAAGCATAGCTTTTGAGGTGGGGGCTTCCCGCT
>DAIPKP010000293.1:0-1053 GCA_036769705.1 Synergistaceae bacterium | reverse complement strand
AGATGCACAAGGAACGTTTCCTCGAAATTGCCTGTGTCGATCATCGGATATGTATTTCCAGCGAAGACGAAGAGGCTTTTATTCCCCGTGAACCAGAAGGCGATCACCCGTTACTTGCTACCCTTCGGGAGAGAAAACACCCGGGGCTCATCCTCTTTTCCAGCGGTTCTACGGGAGAACCCAAAGCAGCAGTTCACGACCTGGTTCCAATGCTTGAGAAGTTCAAAGTACGCCGAGGATCAAAGAGGATGCTTTCGTTCCTCCTTTTTGATCATATTGGAGGCTTCAATACGTTATTGCATATTCTCTCCAACGGGGGCTGTGTCGTTACCGTTCAGGATCGCTCTCCCGATGCGGTGTTAAAAGCGGTGGAAAAACACAGGGTGGAAATCCTTCCCACATCACCAAGCTTTCTTACCATGCTCTTGCTCAGTGAGGCTTATACTCGTTACGACCTCTCCTCCCTTGAAAGAATTACCTATGGCACGGAAGTTATGCCGGAAAGCACGCTTAAGGCTATCCACAAAGCTCTGCCGGGCATTACTCTCCAGCAAACTTATGGACTCTCGGAATTGGGCATTCTTAGATCCAAATCCCGTTCAGCAGACTCTCTCTGGGTAAAAATCGGGGGTGAAGGTTTTCAAACTCGAGTGGTTGAGGGAGTGCTCGAGATAAGGGCCAAATCCGCCATGCTTGGCTATCTCAACGCACCTAGCCCTTTTACCGAAGATGGATGGTTCATGACGGGGGACGAAGTAGAGGTAGATGGGGAATATTTCCTCATCAAGGGAAGGCGTTCAGAAATCATCAACGTGGGGGGGCAAAAAGTCTATCCTGCCGAAGTAGAGAGCGTTCTTCAACAAATGGAAGGTGTTCTAGATGTTGTCGTTTCGGGAAAGAAAAATCCTATACTCGGCCAGATGGTAACAGCAAAAGTCAATCTAATAAATGAGGAAAGCGAAAAGGATTTTGTCAAAAGAATGCGCCTTTTCTGCAAAGGCCGATTACAGCCTTTCCAGATTCCGCAGCAGGTACATGTGGAGAAAAGCGAAT
>DAIPKP010000292.1:0-1060 GCA_036769705.1 Synergistaceae bacterium | reverse complement strand
CGGAAGAACGGCTTCGGGAGCTCTCCCGAAAAACCGAAAACTGACCCGGTTTTTTTCGAAAATTTATGGTAGGGACGAGGCTCTCTTCCCGCCTTGATATGCGGTAATTTGCCAAAGAAATCGGGCAAGGTTTTGTTTTCCCTTCCAGCATGCTGGGCAGAACCCCCGTTTGCGTAAACATGCCATATACGGTATATTATGATCGTGAAGGAAGTGGTTCTTTGTGGTTTGTCGAATTCTATGAGCAAGAGAATGGACATGTCCCGGTGGAACAATTTTTGCAAAACCTTGATCCCAAAGCCAGGGCAAAAGCTGTACGGGAGATAGAACTCTTGCGGGAATTTGGCACGGAGCTTCGAGAACCATACTCTAAGTTTCTCCAGAGAGGACTTTTTGAGCTGAGAATCCGCATCTCTCGAAGAATCTACCGTATCTTTTATTTTTTCTCTGCTGGCCGCATCATTGTACTGACAAACGGATTTATGAAGAAAACCACCAAGACCCCTTCGGAGGAACTGGAGAGAGCCCTCTTTTTCAAGGCTGATTACGAGAGGAGGAAGGGAAATGCGTGCATTTGAGGATTTCATCAAGAACCAAATGGAGGATCCGGAATTCCGAGAGGAATACGAAGCTCTTGCCCCCCGATATGCGGTAATACGCCAAATAATACGGGAAAGAATGGCGCGTAACATGTCTCAGAAGGAACTTGCTGCAAAAATTGGGGTTACCCAAAGCAACATCAGCCGCCTGGAAAGTGGGAGCTACAATCCATCCTTGGCGTTCTTGCAGAAAGTTGCCAAGGGACTTGAAAAGGAGCTACACATAGATCTTCGATAAGGCGGAAGAAAAACGCCAACTACGACTCTTATTGGAAAGAAATCGTCAAAAATCTCTCTTCTCCCGCCCTGATATGCGGAAATTCGCCACATACATTAGGTAAAATGGCTGGAAATTACCGGGGTTACCCCGGGAGTATAACGAAAGCCATGAAATGCCCCCGGTTCTGGTAGGGGCGGGGCCCTGTCCCCGCCCTGCTTTACATGCACCCCCCGCAATCGAG
>DAIPKP010000291.1:0-1063 GCA_036769705.1 Synergistaceae bacterium | reverse complement strand
CCTCCATTTCCCGTGCTATTCCCCGAAAGATTCGTGAAGGAAGAGGGGAGAGAAGCTTTCTCATTCTTCAAGGAAGGTTTTTCTGTATCCTCGCAGGATTTTTCCGACACAAGAGGTGTCTCCTGCGACATGGCTTCGGAGAAGCTGAAAGAACCTTTTTTGATTCCTTCGGGCAGTTGCAGCTTTTCCTCTCCGCTATCTTGAATAGGAGCCTCAGCAGAAGAAATTTCCGGGATCTCCCCATAAAAGCGCTCGGTTTCACCGGTTTTTTTGTTCAGGATTTCTGCAAACTCCTTCTGTAGCGAGATAACCGTATCCCACTGGGGAATAATCCACGCAGCCAGGGTTCCCTCCCGCAGAGGGGCCTTTTCGATACGGGCATCTCCCCGAAGAGTCTGCCGGGAAAAATTAAGCGTAACCACTTCGAAAAGATCTTTGTTTTCGATGCGTATTTTCGTTTTATCCGGAGAATAGACCACGCTGAAGGGGGCAAATATGCGGTCTTCCATCTCCCCTTCCTTCCCCTCCTCCTCCTCCTGAGGGGTTACTGTATAGAGACGTATCCTCTCAGAAGCATCAGGAGGATTTACAAATTCTGCAAGAGTCTGGTTGCCGAGATTAGCCTCCTGGCGAAGAGAAAAAACCCTTTCCCGCCGCTTGCCGGCCTCCATGAGGAAACGATCACGCTCTTCGGGAATACGCTCCCTGCGGGCTCTTCCTTCGAGGTAGGAGGCGAAGTTTTCGAGTCCCCGGATATGGCGCTCCCGGGCAAAGGCTTTCTCATGCTCATAGAAAAGCTCTTTTCTAAGGCCCTTGTCGTAGAATTCGAGAATTTCCACGTGCCGGGAAACCCGTTCTAACGCTCCTCCCAAAGATTGAGCAGAGATATTGGGATATCTTCGGTGTCCGTCTTTCCAGGGGTTAAGGAGCTGCTGCTCCAAATATTCCGCCACCATATCACGATCATTGTTCGTTCCATTGAAACCTCCGGGAAAGCGAAGCATCTCTGTGCAGAAGGCCTCAAAGAGAACTTCCTGTACACCATCCAGGCTCTGGAGCGTAA
>DAIPKP010000025.1:0-27450 GCA_036769705.1 Synergistaceae bacterium | reverse complement strand
GAAAGTCCGGGCTCGGACATGGTGACCCCGTAGAGAAGATCCGCCTTCTCCATGGTATACCGCCGATGGGTCATGACGATCATCTGAAGTCTTTCGGAGTATTCCCGAGCAAGCCTGGCAAAGCGCTGCAGATTCACCTCGTCCAGGGCAGCATCCACTTCATCCAGCACCGCCAGGGGCACTCCCGCAATTTCCATGGCCGCAAAGAGCAGGGATATTCCCGTGAGAGACTGTTCGCCTCCCGAAAGCTGCCCGAGATGCTGAGGCTGTTTTCCCGGAGGCCGGGCGATAACCTCCACCCCCGCGTCCCAGAGATCCTCCTCCGGAGGCAGTTGTCCTCCCGTATTGCCTCCAAAGGAAAGCCGGGCCTCGCCGCCGCCGAAAAGACGTTGAAAAAGCCCGTTGAACCGAAGATCGATATCCTCCAAAGCCTTGGCAAACAAGGCCCCCGCATGACGATCCGTCTCCCGGATAAAGGCGCGCATCTCCTCGGATCCCTGACGCACATCCCGAATCTGCTCTTCCAGAAAACCGATGCGTTCCTCCAGGGCTTCCACCTCCGATAGGGCTCCCAAATTCACATCCCCCAAATTGCGGAGTTCTCGTTCCAGGGAACGGATTGTACGGCGAAGAGCCTCGTGATCCTTCTCTTCTTCGGAGAACTCTTCTTTCAGAGCTTCCTTCTCGTAGGGGAATTCCTCCTCCCAGAGAGAAATCAAGTCATCCAGCTCCCGCTCCATCTCCTTCTCCCGATGGAAGAGCTGTTCCCGGTTTCGTTCCAGCTCTTCGTAACGCCCCCGAGCGCATTCTTTTTTCTCTCTTCCCCGATCCATGCGACGCTCGAGAAGCCTTATGGCGGCACCCTCCTCCTCCCGGAAAAGGGCCTGTTCCTTTCGCTCTTCCCAGAGTTTTCTGTACTCCTCTCCGAGTTTTCGAAGCTCCTGATATTCCTTTTGCATCTGCTCTTTCATGGAGAGGAGATCCCTCTGTCTTTTTTCGAGATACTCTTCAAAATCCCGAGCCTTTTTCACATGCCCCTCCAAAAGAGTTTCGGCGTTCTTCCGGCGTTCCTCCGCCAGGGCCAGGGAGCTTTGCAGCTCCATGACTTTACGCTCTTCTTCGAGCTCTTCCGAAATGGGAGGCAAATTTTCGAGACGCTCCCGGAGATTATTTTTTTCCGCCGCAAGAAAACCTATTCGGCCACCGCTTTCCCGGAGGAGCTCCCGAACCTCTTCGTATTCGGATTGTACCTGGGCAAAACGACGGCGGCACCCCAGGCATTCCTGTTCTTCCCTGGCAAGATGTTCCTCCGCATTGCGCAGTTCTTCTCCCAGGGATTCCTTTTTTTTGGCCGCATGCCGCTCCCGGTCTTCCGCCTCCCGGACGCTCCAGGTAAGCTCCTGTACCGTTCGGGCATGCTCCTCCCGGTCCTTCTCCGCCACCGCCAAGGCATGGCGCAACGCCATGGCTCCCTCTCGGGAACGGGTACTTCCGCCGCTTACGGTTCCCGAAGGAAGAAAAACATCCCCCTCCAGAGTGGCCACGGGAAAGGAAGATCTGCTCCGGGCGAGAGCGCTCCCCGTAGAATAATCCTCCACCAAAAGAAGATCCCCCAGAAGGTGCATTACGCAAGGCTCCCAGGAGGAATGAGGAGTTACGAGATCCGCCGCCCAACCGCAAACGCCCCGGGAAGGAAGAGAGGCTTTCCGGAGAGGGCTTCTTCTGCGAGCCTGCTCCAGAGGAAGAAAGGTAGCGCGGCCCTTGTTGCTTTTCCGAAGCTGTTCGATACAGAGCCGGGCCTCTTCGAGGCTCTTTACGAAAAGCCAGAAAAGCCTTCCCCCCAAATAGGATTCCACTCCCTGCAGATATTCCCCGGGAATCTCGAAGGTTTCCGCCGCCACCACGGGTTCCGCCCGGAGACGTCCGAGTTTGCAAGCTCCGAGTATGTGCTGTACCGGCCGGGGATAGACATCTCCCTGGAGGCGATCCCGAATATCCTCCAGCCGTCCTTCAAGGTCCTTGAGAGTCCGTTCCTCCCTGCGAAGATCCCCCAGGGCTCCCTGATAGAGGGCATAGGCATCCCCGTGGCGCACCACCGCCTCTTGGGCTTCCTTGCGAAGCCGCTGAATCTTCGAAGTGAGTTCCTGAAAATGCCGTTCTTTTTCCTGCAAAACACCGGAATCCTTCCGAAAGGATTCCCGAAGCTTCTGAAAACGCTTACCCAGGCCTTGAAGCCGCCCCTTGAGAGTGCTCTCCTCCGCCTCACATTCTCCCAGGGACCGCCGAATCTCTTCGGATTCCCGAAGCACCGCATTGGTGGAAAGCATGCGCCCCCGAAGGGCCTCTTTGGCCTCTTCGTATCGGGAGCGGACCTCCTCCTCCCGATGGCGCTGCTCCCGAAAAGATCCTTCCAAAAGGCTTTTCTCTTCCTCCAGGCGGTTTTTCTCTTTCAAGGAGGTTTCGAGTTCCTGCTCTAGCTCTTTCAAGCTTTTCCGGCTTCTCGAAAAACCCGCTCCCACTCCGGCGATACGCCGTTTTACTCCTTCCAGATCATTCCCCCGGCTTCCCAGAAGAAGTTCCCGGTGCCCGAAGCGTTTGCGCAGTTCTCCAAGCTGGTTCTGCCGAAACTCGAGATACATTTCCCAACGGGAAATCCAGCTTTTCAAAAGCTCTTCCTGCTTCGCCTGAAGAATTCCCAGGCCTTTCATACTATCCAGGGAAATCTCCAAATCCCGGCGGCGTACCCAATAAAAAAGGCGGCGCCAGGACAGGAGCTCCTCCGTAATGCCCCGGGCCTTTCGTGCCACCGCAGCTTCCGGAAGCAAAAGCTCCCTTCTCGCGGAGAGCTCTCCCAAAAGCATATCCAGATTTCTCAACTCTCCCAAGGCTTCTTCGAGACGTTGCGCCGCTTCATCCCGGCGTTTACGGTAGAGGTCGATGCCAAAAAGAGATTCCAGGTGCAGGCGGCGTTCCTTGGGACGCTGACGAACGATCTCCGCCACCTCTCCCTGGCCGATGAAGGCAAAGCGTTCCCCCTCGAGATGCCATTCCCGCTTGACTTCATCCAAATCTCCCAAGCGGCTGCGATCCCCGTCAATTTCCACGGCCCCACCGCTCTCGTCCACCGAGCGGGAGAGATGGCATCGCTCCTCTTCCCTTTGCAGCTCCACCCGCACCGATGCACGGTTACCGGGAGGAAGAGAGAGGCTGCCCTGGAAAATAAGATCGCTCTGCCGGGTAATCCGAAGTCTGGAAGGATTATTTTCTCCCAAAACCCAGCGCAACGCATCGAGGAGATTGCTTTTACCGCTTCCGTTGGGCCCTACGATTCCCGTAAAACCAGGATGCAGTTCGAGATTGTGAACCCGCCCGAAGCTCTTGAAATTACGAAGATGCAGTTGTGCTATGAACAACGGAATGCGTCTCCTTCTGACTCATGAGAGAACATATATGGCGTATCTGTTCCAAAGAGCCCTGGCCTCCCATGCGGAACTTGTCCCAGGCAAATTCCGGCACCTCCACCAGGAAAAAGCGGGCTTCGAATTCCTCCTCCCAGGAGGCAAGGTAATTTTCTGCCATATGGCGGCAAATATCGGGATGGGCCTCGATCACGTACGCTTCGGAGTGGCTGGATTGAGCCACTTTCCGGATGAAACGCTTTATGGAGAAGGCCACTTCCTCTTCCTTGAGCACCCATCCGTTTCCCTTGCAAAAAGGACATCCCCGGGTAAGGGCTGTTTTCAGATCCTGACGCCCCCGTTTACGGGTCATCTCCACAAGACCCAGCCGGGTAACCGCAAAAACCCGGGCGGAAGAACGATCTTTCCGGAGATGCTCTTCGAGCTCCTCCAGAAGGACTTCCCGATCCTCCGGGGCATCCATGTCGATAAAGTCCACCACCACGATCCCCCCGATAGCCCGAAGACGAAGCTGCCGGGCAATTTCCCGGGCCGCTTCGAGGTTGGTTTCCCGTATGGTCTCCCGGAGAGTGGAGGTTCCCACGTATTTGCCGGTATTCACGTCGATCACCGTAAGGGCTTCGGTCTGATCGATAATGAGATAGGCTCCCGAAGGGAGCCACTGCTTGCGCTCCAAAGCTGCGGCAATTTCCCTTTCGATACCGAAGGTTTCGAAAAGAGGCACCTTTCCCCGGTAGAGGTTCACCTCGGGCTCCTCGGCGCCTTGGCAAAACCGGGAAATCATGGTTCGCACATAGGGCTCTTCTTCCGGAGAATCTATAATAATTTCATCCACCCGATCATTCAGCTCGTCCCGAAGAACCCGTTCGAGAAGGCCCAGATTTCTGTAGAGAAGACACGGAGCCTTCTGCACCTCTCCATCGTGCCGAATCCGCTCCCAAAGCTCCTGAAGCTCCTGAAGATCCTTTTCGATAACCCAGCTTTCCATCCCTTCCGCCACGGTACGCACGATGACCCCACACCCTTCGGGGCGAAGTCCCCGAACGGTGCGCCGAAGGCGTTTACGCTCATCCTCCCGGGTAATACGCCGGGATATACCCACATCTTTTCCCCCCGGAACGAGCACAAGATACCTGCCGGGAAGGGATAGCCGGGTAGTAACCCGGGCCCCCTTGCTCTTCCGGGCGGATTTGATAACCTGCACCAGGATTTCCCGGTTCGGCTCCACCGTCACGTTCCGGGCATCCGCAAGATAGAGGAATCCGTTACGTCCGTCCCCTAAATTGACAAAAGCCGAATGCATGCCCGGAAGAACGCTGTCCACTCGAGCCTTGTAAATCTCTCCGGGAGCGTGGCGTTCCCACATTTTTTCGGAGAAAAGCTCCGCCAGACGCCCCTCTTCAAGAATGGCCACTCTGCATTCTTCAGGATCCATAAGGTTTGCTACAATTTTGACCTCTATCCCCATAAATATCTCCTCTTTGCTCCTTGCCAAACGAACAGGAGCAAAATATGAAAACCCTCTTTTTTCTTCGGCATCCCGGATCTATCGAAAATTTCAGGACATCTCCTCCGGGACGGTTCCTGCAAAAAACGACTCTCTCCGGATAACGCCGGAAAATGTTCCACTTGCATAGAAGCGGCAGATAACTATCCGCCGCTTTTCCGTATTCCCGGAGAAAAAGGTTGCAACTTCCGGTCTGCCATCTCCTTTTTTCAGGAAAAGCTTCTCGGGCTTTCCACATAAACGCTTTGGGCAATTCCCAAAGCGAGCCCCATGGAAAGGAGAGAGCTTCCTCCGTAACTGAAGAGAGGAAGAGGCAGCCCCGTAATGGGAGCCCAACCGATACTCATGGCAATGGACTCCATGGCCTGAAAGGCGATCCATCCCGTGAGAGCGCCCACCAGAACCTTCGACCGGAGATCTTTGGAGACAAGCCCTCCCCGAAGAGTTCGCCAGAGAAGAAGAACGAAAAAAGCGAGAAGGAGGCAACAGCCGAGAAAACCGAACTCCTCCGCGAAAACGCTAAAAATAAAATCCGTATGGGGTTCCGGAAGAAAGCGCAGGGATGCTTGGGTTCCTTCGAGAAAACCCTTTCCAAAAAGTCCTCCGGAGCCCACGGCGATCCGGGATTGAATGACGTTGTATCCCGCCCCCAGAGGATCTGCATGGGGATCCAGGAAAACGAGAAGCCGCATTTTCTGATAACCCTTGAGAAGAAACATCCACGCCAGAGGAGAGAGAACTCCCACCGCTCCGAGCAACCCTCCCAGATAACGCCAGGGAGTTCCCGCCACGAGGAGAGCTACCAGAGTCATGCTTCCATAAACCAAAACGCTTCCAAGGTCGGGCTGCAGGAGCACGAGAAAGGAAGAAGCTCCCGCAAGCCCCAGGACGATGCAAAAAGAACGCAGCGTAGTGGGCGGATAGCGGCAGAGATGTTTTCCCAGTACCAAAGCCAGAGCAACCTTCACAAGCTCCGAAGGCTGAAGACGCAAAGGCCCCAAGGAAAACCAGCTTTGGGCACCCTTGGTGACCGCCCCGATAAAGAGCACCAGCACAAGAGCTCCCAAGGCTATTCCGTAAAGGGGATAGGCGTAGCGGAAAAACCTGCGGTACCCCACGGCAAGAGCGACCAGGTACGCCATGGAAGCCACCGCTCCCCAGAGCATCTGTTTCAAGAGATAGACATTTCCCCGAGAATGGGTAGCACTATAGATGGAGAGAAGTCCCATAAAAAAAACTCCCAGGGTGCAGAGAAGAGCCACTTTATCGATACTGCGAAAAATTATCCAGAAAGGAAGCTCTTCCCGCTCTTCACGGGTGGTCACGCCCCGTTCCCGGGAAGAATTGCCTGGCGCTTCACCGTTCGCACCGGAATATTCGCCACCAATACCACCGAAGAATCCTCTCTTTCGAGATCGAGCTCGATATGCTGTTCATCAATTTCGAGATACCGATTGATGACCGTTATAAGATCTTTCCGCAAGGCTTCCATGGTTTCCACGGAGAGATCGCTTCGATCGTGAATGAGCACAAGCTGCAAACGGCGCTTTGCGGTTTCCCGAGCCGTTTCGCCTTGAAAAAACCTTGAAAAAAAGCCCATCGTATCACCTCCGTTTAAAAACCGAACATTTTGCGGAGGGTTCCCACAAATCCTTTTTGCCCGAAGTCGTCAATATCCAGAAAAGGAATTTCTTCTCCGGTCATGCGAAGCCCGATGTTGTCGAAGGCCTTGCATGCGGGAGACTGCATTCCCAGAGTAAGAGGCTCTCCCCGGTTGGTGGAGACCACCACGGAATCATCATTGGGAACCACGCCGACAAGATCGATGGCAAGGATATCCAGCACGTCCGACACGGTCAGCATATCTCCTCGCTTCACGAGATCCGCACGCACCCGGTTGAGTACTAAGCGTATGGGGGCAATTTCCAAGGATTCCAGCATGCCGATAATGCGATCCGCATCCCGCACCGCCGAGACCTCCGGAGTTGTCACCACCAGGGCTTCCGTCGCTCCCGCGGCGGCGTTCCTGAATCCCGCCTCGATACCTGCGGGGCTATCTACGAAAACGAAGTCGAAATCCTGTTGCAAGGTTTTACAAAGATCTGCCATCTGCTCCGAGGAAACCGCATCCTTGGTGCGGGTCTGAGCGGCAGGAATAAAAAAGAGATTCGGCACTCGTTTATCCCGTACCATGGCTTGGGGAAGACGGCAAACTCCCTCGATAACATCTACAAGCGTGTAGACGATGCGATTTTCAAGCCCCAGAACTACGTCGAGATTCCGAAGCCCGATATCCGCATCCAGGGCTACCACTTTGTACCCCTTTCCCGCAAGGGATGCCGAAACGTTGGCGGTGGTGGTGGTTTTCCCCACCCCGCCTTTTCCAGATGTAACTACAACGACACGACCAGGCATGCTTGCCCCCCCTTAATTCGTCTTTCCGAAAAGCTCTACCATTATATGTCCATTTCCTGAACTACGAAAATACCGTCTTCAAGAACCACAAGAGCCGCTTTACCCCACCAGGAGGCATTTTGATCCACATAACTTACCTTGTGAGCGAGCCGAACCTGGGGAGCTTCGAAAACCCGGGCGAAAATACTGGCCCCCACATCTCCTCCAGCTCCTGCGTGAGCCACTCCCTGAAGCTTGCCGAGGATCACGATATTTCCCCGGGAAACTACTTCTCCGCCGTCATGAACGTTCCCGAGAACGATAACGTCTCCTGAATGCTCTATAGATTGTCCTGAACGGACCGAACGATCATGCACGAGAGATTTGCGGCTTCGCTCCTTTTCGGAAGAAATTCCGGATTCCGGAACTCCCGTGACAAAGCCCAGATTCTTGAACATTCCCAGGGTAGCGCTGTTGTTACTGATCCAGGAAAGAATACGGGGATCTCCCTTCTCTCCCTTTCTGGAAAAATGTTCCAGGAAAAGAGCAATTTCCGGAAAAACGACATTTCTCTCCTGAAAATCCACCACCACCCCGGCTCCGGAAAAAATATGCTCTCCCTCTTCTCCGAGGCGCTGCAAATCCTGGCGCAAGGCATCAAGGCTCGCCTCTTCGTGCACCACCATACGAAGGCCGTACAGCTCCCCCTTCAGGTTTATGGCACGTAATTCACACGTTTCCTGCCCCATACCCTACTCCTCCTCCTTCTCCTCAAGATAGCCCTTGCAAAGATATGAAAGCATTTCTCCCACCAAAGGCGCCGCCACGGAGCTCCCATGCCCTCCGCCTTCCACAAGAGCTATCGCCACGTATCTGGGAGAATCCACGGGGCCGTACCCCGCAAACCAGGCATGATCCTCTCCGTGAGCATTTTGGGCGGTTCCCGTTTTACCCGCCACGGAAATCCCGAACTCCCCCGCCCGGTATCCCGTGCCTCCGGGACGGCATACCGCCACAAGCCCTTCCTCCACCTGGCGAAGCACCGAAGGAGAAATCCCGATATCCCTGGAACGAAGCTCCCGCTCAAAGGCCACTCTCGGCTCCACGAGATATCCTCCGTTCGCCAAAGCCGCATAAAGCACTCCCGCCTGAAGAGGAGTGATCAGCAAAAAACCCTGTCCTATGGAATAATTCGCGGTATCTCCAGGGTACCACGGTTCCTTTCTATAACGTTGTTTCCATTCCCGTCCCGCCACGGTACCCGCTATCTCTCCGGGAAGATCGATCCCCGTAATAGCCCCCATGCCCATTCGGGAAGCCCATTCCTGCAAAAGATCGATCCCCATGAGAAGACCGTAATGGTAGAAGAAAACATCACAGGAATCCCGAAGAGCTTCTTTGAGATTCTCCGTTCCGTGTCCCCATTTGTTCCAGCAGCGGAACCTGCGGTTTCCTACCTGATAGCCTCCATTACAGAACGCGGTAGATCGGGAGGTTATCTGCCCCGATACGAGTCCCGCTATGGAAGGAACGGGTTTGAAGATAGATCCCGGAGGATAATGCCCTCCTATAGCCCGGTTCAGCATGGGCCTTCGGGGATCCATACGGATATTTCGCCACTCTCTGGAGCTGGCTCCCCAACTGAAAAGATTGGGATCATAGGTGGGAGCGCTATAAAGCACCGGTATATCCCCGGTGAAAACATCCATGGCCAGTAGCACACCGTTTTTCCCGGCCATGAGATTTTCCGCCATTTTCTGAGCTCCCAAATCCAGGGTAAGATGAAGATCCTTGCCCCGCTGGGGATCCCGCCGGGCAAGTAAATGCAAACGTCGCCCCTTGGCATCCACTTCGATAGCCTCTTCTCCCGTGGCTCCGCGAAGCCAGCGATCGTAAGAAGCCTCGATGCCGGTTTTGCCGATCTGCTCTCCCGCGCTGTATCCCTGGGAATACTTTTCCCTAAGCTCCTCTTCGGTAATTTCCCCCACGTACCCCGTAACATGAGCTCCCAACCCTCCCGCGGGATAGGTCCGTTTCCAAACGGGAAAGGGAAAAAGCCAGGCTGGGAAATCCAGGTCCCCCACAAGATCCATGATCTGCATAAGGGTAAGGTTCGAAGCCAAGGATACCGCACGATAAGGAGCCCAATACTGGGAACGCACTTTCCTGCGAAGTTCTTCAGCTCCTGCGGGAATGCCATGTTTTTGGAAAATCGCCGCTACTCTCTCGAGGTTTCCCTCCCGGTAAAGCTCTGAAGGATAGCCCTTGATATCGAAGGTACGCACGTTTTTCGCCAAAGGAAGCCCCCGGGCATCGTAAATTATTCCTCGGGGAGGAGAAATTTGGAGAAGGCGGAAACGGTTTTCCGTGGCAAGCTGAATATATCGGTCTCCCTGGGCAATCTGGAAAAAAAAGAGCCCTCCGAGAAGAATCAAAAAAACGACGATGACAAGGACTCTCCAGACATGAAGACGAAAATCTATCTTCTTCTGTCGGGCCAGGCGCTTATGAGGCACCGTACATCCCGTCCCTAGGAAAGGCAGCCCGGGTGATCATGTAGATAAGAGGCAACCCCAGCGCCTGCTGTCGCAAAAAAAACATCCACGTGGCATCCTGAAAAGGCAGAACGAGAACAGAGCGTATCACGCCAATGATAATGTGACATCCCAGAAGAAAGGTGAAAAAAGTAAGTTTGTTCCGCCCCGTGTCAGGCATGGAGCTCCAGAAAAAGCTGAAAAACGTGGCAAGCACGGAGTACGTTCCCGCGGTCATGCCGATAAGCCCGGTCCATCGGGCATCCCAGAGAACACCACCGAGAAAACTCAGCCAGATAAGCCCGGGATGGTCGTATTTTCCCGAGGACATAAGGAGAAACACCGCCCCCAGAAAGAGCTCCGGCGCAAAAAGATAGTCCTCTCCGAAAATCTGAAGGACATCCTGAAGATACCATAGCAGGAGGCACCATTTCACTGCGTTTTTCCTCCAATCATCACCTGAACCCGGTAGAGTCTCGAAAGAGGCGCTCCGGGAAGGATCGTATAGGAACGGAATCCCCCGAAGGCAGCACGCCTTTCTCCAAGAAGGCCTACGGGAATTCCCGGAGGGAAACTTTCATCCAGGAGAGCGGTGACCACCGAAGAATGCAGGGGCAAAACACGTTCTTCCGGAATATACTGCAAAAGCACCTCTCCTTCTCCATTTCCCGTAAGCACTCCGAGATCCCGGGTATCTTCCACGGTAACGGGAATGGAGAAATTTCTCGAGGTAACAAGCCGCACCCAGGCATCGAAACGGCTTACTTGATGCACTCTTCCCACGAGAATCCCCTTATGCAACACGGGGCAGCCGGGGACTACCTTCTGCGCAGAGCCCGCATCGATTTTGATCTCGTCCCACCATCCTGCGGGATGACGGGCAAGCACCCTGGCAGAGAGGACTTCCGAAGAGAGAGATGTCGAGGAGGCATCCTGATCGTTTCGATAGAGGGTATACCGTGCCAAAGATGTCCGGAGAAGAAGATTTTCCTTTTCCAGAGCCTCCATGCGCCTCTGCAGCTCCTCTCCAGATTCGATCCATCCGTAGAACCTTATAGTTCTGGAACGCAGATAGAGAGCGGGATATTCCGGGATACGAAGCAAAAGAGACACTCCGTCCACCGCATGCCGGATAAGAGGCACTTGGAAGGAAAGAAGCAACAGCAGGCATGCTACTATGACTGCAAGCCCTCCGTGAATCCAAGGATTTTCTATCTCACGAGCCCGTTTTGGCATGGAAGAAAGCTACAGAGCTGCCTTTGCGTTCCAGGTACCACGATTTCGAATCATTCCGTTCCGTCCTCCAAAAATGCCTTAAGCGCCTACTGCATTCCCTTATCCACGGAAATGAGCACTTTTTTCATGGCATCCAAATCTTCCAGAATTTTTCCCACTCCCAAAGCCACCGAGAAAAGCGGTTTTTCCGCAGTTATCACAGGTATTTTAAGGCTTTCCTGAAGATAGGCGGGCAATCCTCTAAGTTGAGCTCCTCCTCCGGTAAGAACCAACCCCTGGTCCACAATGTCCCGGGCCAGTTCCGGAGGCGTCTCCTCCAGAGAATCCCGAATCATATCTTCTATTCTCGAAATACTGGGATTCAAGGCATCCCGAACTTCTGCGGCCCGGATACGCACCGCTTTGGGGAGACCGTCCATGAGATCCCGTCCCTTAACTTCCATCTCTTCTTCTTCTCCCTCGTAGGGCATGGCGGATCCCACGGAAAGCTTGATCTCTTCTGCAGTCACCTCTCCCACGTGAAGAGTATAATTCTGGCGCAGCATGGCGATAATGGCCTGATCCATTTCATCCCCGGCGGAACGAAGAGCTTCGTGTATGACGATACCCCCCAGAGAAAGTACCGCCACCTCGCTGGTACCGCCTCCGATATCCACCACCATGTTGCCCCGGGGTTCCGCTATGGGAAGGCCTGCTCCGATGGCTGCCGCTACGGGTTCTTCCACCACGTAGGCTTCCCGGGCTCCTCCTCCGAGGGTAGCGTCGATCACAGCCCGGCGCTCCACTTCAGTGACGCAGGCAGGAACGCAGATAACCACTCGGGGGTGCGCAAACTGGCTTCTCCCGCCATTGGCAAGGGAGAGAAAGTGAGCGATCATGGATTCGGTCATATCGTAATCCGCGATAACTCCGTGCTGAAGAGGGCGTACCGTCTCCACTCCATGAGGCGTTTTCCCGATCATGGCCTTGGCTTCCGTTCCCACGGCAATAACCTTTTCGTTTCCCCTCTGGCCCATTCTCTTGATCGCCACTACCGAAGGTTCGTTCCCCACGATCCCCTGGCCCTTAACGTATACCACCACATTTGCCGTGCCGAGGTCGATTCCGACATCCCGGCAAAAAAGTCCGCTAATCCACCTGAACACGCTGTTCCCCCACCCTCTCTTTATGCCTCGGACCACATAATACGTTCATACATGCCATTTCCTAAAATGTAATGAGCCTTGAGTCGCATTTCCAGCACCCGAAGACGGTCTGCCACATATTTGGTAAGCTCCAGATCTTCCCGGCTCGGTTCGGTGCTTCCCCGAGGATGATTATGCAGGAGAATCACCTCTTCCGCCCCCAAGCGTACCGCCTTTCGAAGAAAAAGAGGAAGATCCAAACAGGCCCCCTCCAATCCTCCGTAAGAAAGGCGTTCTTCTCCCAAAACTTTTTCGGATCCATCCAGAAAAAAAGCCCACAAAAACTCGCGCTCCTCGTACCGGTTTCTTCGAGCAAGGAAACCGATCCGGGCTTCCCAGGAGTCTTCGGGAAGAGAGGCCGGAGCGACTTCCTCCATGGCCCGCCGGGCAATTTCCATGGTGGCTGCCAACAGAGAAGCCTTAGCGCTGCCGCATCCGGGTATACCGAGAAACTCCTCCGGCGAAGCCCGCAAAAGGCCCGCAAGATTGCCGAACTGCCCCACGATGGATCCGCTCAATTCGAGAACATCCTGCGCTTTCGTTCCCGTTCGCAGCAAAATGGCGAGAAGCTCCTGGAGCCCCAGGGATTCCGGGCCAAGGCGAAAAAGTCGTTCCCGAGGCCGTTCTCTCTCGGGGAGTGAAGAACATCGCATCAGCACATCCTAACGGGGCCAATAGGGATTGTGATGCTTTTCTTCCCCGATGGTGGTTTCCGGCCCATGACCTGGAAGCACCCGGAGGTTTTCCGAAAACTCCGCGAAACGGCGTAGCGAGTGTTCCAAAGCGACGTTGTTGCCTCCGGGAAGGTCCGTACGCCCCACGCTTTGAGCAAAGAGGGTATCCCCCGAAAGGAGAGCGGTTTCCTCGTTTTCGGTAACGTAAAAAAGGCAGCTCCCCGGAGTATGCCCCGGAGTGTGTATAACCCGGATCCGCATGTTTCCCACGTGAAAAGAATCTCCCTCGGAAAGAAGGACTTCCGCAGGCCCCGCACTGCAGGGAGCTCCCAGGAACTGGGAGAGGTTATGCTCCGGATGCTCCAGCATGAAGGCATCCTCTTCGTGCACCGCCACGGGAGCTTTCGTTTCACCCCGCATAGATTCCACGCCGCACATGTGGTCCGCGTGACCATGCGTAAGAAGAATACGTTCCAAAATAATCTGTTCCTTCTGCATAAAGTCCAGGACCTCCCGGGGATCTCCTCCGGGATCCACGAAAAAAGCCTTGCCTTCGGCATCCCAGAAAAGGTAGCCATTCGTCCACAAAGAGCCAAGAGGGAAACGACGGATATTCATATGCCACAGCCTCCAGAGGTTTCTATAATAAGCGTAACAGGTCCATTATTGCACAAGGAGACTTCCATTTCAGCTCCGAAGGACCCGGTTTCTACAGAAATACCTAAATTTTTCAAATATGTCACAAACTCTTCGTACAGTTTCTCCGCTTTCTCCGGCGGAGCCGCCTGCACGAAAGAGGGACGCCGTCCCTTACGGCAATCCCCGTAAAGAGTAAACTGGGAAATGACGAGAATGCTCCCTTCCACGTCCATAAGAGAACGATTCATCTTTCCCTGGTCGTCCGAAAATACCCGAAGACCGGCTATTTTCTCTCCAAGCCACCGGCAATCCTCGGAAGTATCCTCGTGGGTCACTCCCAGGAGAACGCAGAATCCCTCTTCCACGGCTCCCACGGCTTCCTCCTCCACCGTAACTCTGGCATACCGTACCCGCTGCACTACCGCCCGCATAAGGTCACCCCCGAAAAACTCGCTGGATCCCCGGAACGGCGTTGAGCATAGCCATCACTTTGTAGAGATGCTCAATGCTCCGCACTTGAATTTCCAGGGTCATCATGGCCTGATTTCTCCCTCGTACCGCCGCCTTTATCCCCACCAGAGAGGCTTCGGCGGAATTTACCGCTTGGGAAACGTCTCCGAAAAGCCCCGGACGGTCCGCCCCTTCGAGTTTAAGGCGGGTGTTGTAATGAGAGCCTACTTTATTGCCCCAGGAGACATCTATCTTGCGATCCTCCGGAAAGGAGCGCACATTGGGACAATCTTCCCGGTGAACCATGATGCCCCGGCTCTTGGTGACAAGGCCCACCAAAACATCTCCGGGAATGGGAGCACAACAGTTTGCAAGCCCCACCAAAACACCCTCGGCACCTTCCACGAAAATTTCGGAATCCCCTTTCCGATCCCGGGGGACTTCCTCAAGAAGAGGAGGAGGGGCGCTGCCGAGGCTCTCCTTTTCCCTGATGTGCTGCACCACCCGGGCTGCCACCTTGGAAGCGTTTTGGTTCCCCGCTCCCACCTCGGTAATAAGCTCTTCCCAGCTCGGGTGCCCGAGGCTCTTGGCACTCCGGTTCAAAAGAGCCCCTTCTTTGGAAGCCTCCCAGGAGGAATCTCCCAGGCGGCGGCGGATCTCCTTTTCCAGGATCTCCTCTCCCCGGAGATGATTTTTTTCTTTCTCCGCTTTTTCCTGCTGCCGGAACCAGGAACGGATCTTGGAACGGGCCCGGTTGCTTCGGGCGATTTTAAGCCAATCCCGGGAGGGGTGCCCCTGGGGAGATGTGTGAACCTTCACGATATCCCCATTCTGAAGAGTGTAGTCGATAGGAACGATGCGGCCGTTGATCATGGCTCCCACGCATTTGTGCCCCACCTCGGTATGCACGGTATAGGCGAAATCGATGGGGGTGGAGCCGTGGGGAAGATTGATCACGTCTCCCTTGGGCGTAAAAACGAAAACTTCCGACGTGAGGACATCCTCTTTAAGATGCTCCAGAAAATCCGTAGGCCGGGCATCCTCGCCCTGATCCTCCAAAGCCTGGCGAATCCAGACCAGTTTCTGATCAAGAGAATCCACGGATCCCTTTTTCTTCTCCTTGTACCGCCAGTGAGCCGCCACGCCGTACTCCGCAAGCTCGTGCATCTCCCAGGTACGTATCTGCACCTCCAGGGGCTCCGCGCTCGGCCCTACCACGGTAGTATGAAGGGATTGATACATATTATTCTTGGGATTGGCTATATAGTCGTCGAACTGCCCCGGAATGGGTTTCCAAAGGGTGTGCACGATCCCCAGAACGGTATAGCATTCCACTACGGTATTTACGATAACCCGTACTGCCAGAAGATCATAAAGCTGATCCACCGAAAGGTTTTTCCGGCACATTTTTTCGTAGATGCTGTAAAAATGCTTTGCCCGGCCGGTGATGTCCATATCTATTCCCGTTTGGACGATTTCCTTCTGAAGAATATCGATGGCTTTCTTTACGATATTCTCCCGTTCGGGAAGTTTTTTCTTTACTCGTCTACGAATTTCATAATAGGTATCGGGATCAAGAGTCCGATAGGAAAGATCTTCGAGTTCCTGTTTAATATGGTAAATCCCCAGGCGGTGTGCCAGAGGAGCGTAAATCTCCTGGGTTTCCCGGGCGATACGCATCTGTTTCTCCTTGGGAAGCACTCGAAGGGTACGCATATTGTGGAGGCGATCCGCAAGCTTGATAAGCACCACCCGAATATCCTTGGCCATAACGAGAAACATCTTGCGCAGATTTTCCGCCTGGTAGTCCTCCAGGGTCTGAAAATGGATTCGCCCCAGCTTGGTTACTCCGCCCACCAGAAAGGCCACGTTTTTGCCGAACCGCTCCGCCAGCTCCTCCTCCGAGATGGGAGTATCCTCCAGCACATCGTGCAGCAACGCCGCGGTAAGGGTTTCCGCATCCATACCTATATCCGCCAGAACCGTAGCCACCAGAAGAGGATGCACGATGTAAGGCTCTCCGGAGTGACGAAGCTGCTCTCCGTGAGCATGTGAGGAAAAGACAAAACCTTCTCCCAGAAGAATGAGCTCCTCCCGGGAAAGATACGAAGAAGCCTTGCGCCAGAAATCCTGCCATCCCATGCGCACCGCGCTTACCCGCTGAGCGCTCTCGATTCTTCCTATAAAACTATCTCCAAGAATGCGCAGATCCTTACGGCTCTGGCTCCGCTCTGTCACGGGAGCTGTCTTTTTAGGCTCCTCCTTTTTCTGAGTTTTGTTTTTTTCCGGCATGATACACCTTTCTCTTTCAGGCTTTCCGACAGCTCCGGAAAGAAACCGGAAATATCGGGTAAAGCCGGAGAATCTCCATAATTATTTACGCCATGAGTTTCTCGTAGACCGCATATTCCAGTATCAGCTGCACCTGAGAACGTCCTCGCCAAAGATTGAGCCTCGGTCGGTAGACTACTCCCGAGGGAAAGCCGTAATGTTCGAAAAAGGACGTGCCGTTCCAAGCGATGATCTCCACATCTCCGTGAATAAAAGCGAGATGTTTTCCTCCGGCGCCGAAATTTCTCCTGGGAATCCGGAGATCCTGCTCGCAAAAAAGAAGAGGATAGGGATTCCCCTTGCCGAAAGGCCCGAGGCGGGCTATCTGGTTCCAGAGGGACGGAGAAAAAACCACCGGAGGGGAGGCACAGACGTGAATCTTTTCCTGTTCGGGGATAAAACCCCGAAGATCTTGTTCCATTTCCTCCGCGAGACTTCCCCACACATCCCGAGGAGTGGAAAATCCCGCCGCATAGGGATGTCCACCCCAAGCGGTAAGGGAAGGAGCCTTTTCTCGAAGAAACTCCACCGCGTTTCCCCCTCGAGGGAAACGCACGGTTCCCCGAATACCTTCTCCTACGGGAGCCGCCAACACTACGGGGCAATAAAAACGGGAACAGGCCCGACTTGCCACGCCGCTCAAAACGCCCGCAGGCCAGGAAGAATTAAGAAAAACACGCTGCCCCTCCTGGAGGGCGGGAAGAATCTCTCCGTAAATTTTAGCCGAAACGTTCTGTCTTTGTCGATTCAGGGAGACCAGGCGATCCACCCATTCGGGATATCCCTCCTCCGAGAGAAGCACCTTCACCGCAAGTTCCGCAAGATCCAGGCGCCCCGCCGCATTGATACAGGGAGCGATACGCATGGCCACATCCTCTTCGGTGATAAAGCGCTCATTCAGCCCCAGGCTTTCCTTCAAGACCTGCATTCCCGGCCGAAGACTGCGCCCCAGTACCTGAAGGCCCTCGTGCACGAGAGTCCGATTCGGCACTCCGAGTTCCATGCAATCCGCAATGGTGGAAAGTGCCACGAGATCGAGGCGTTCTCCGAGCCAGGAGGGAGAAGCGAGGTTGTTTTGCAGAATCCAGACCCAGAGTACCCCCGCAGCGCTCAATCGCCGGGCCGCAAGATTGCCTCCGGAGACATGGGGATTCACGAGATACCCCCAATGATCCCCTTCCTCCCCGCCCTCATCGGGAAGATGATGGTCGAAAACGAAAACGGGAATTCCCAATTCCCGAGCGGCTTCCTTGGCCTCCCGGCTCTTGGTACCGCAATCCACCACCAAAAGGAAATCACATCCCGTCTGAGCGATGGCCCGCACCATATCCTCGTGAAGTCCGTATCCCTGGCGATGCCGATCGGGAATAAAATAACGCACTGAAGCTCCCAGAGAGAGGCACAGCTCCACTCCCAGGGCGGTAGAAGTGACGCCGTCCACATCGTAATCACCGTATACCACCACCCGGGTATCCGGCCCCACATGTCGCAGGAAATCCTCCCCGGAAGGAACACCCTCCCCCAGGGAAAAGGCCTTTCCAATATCCAAAAGGCCCGGGCGCAAAAACTCCCGGGCTTGGGCATGATCCTCGATCCCTCGCATGCGCATGAGCGTGGCGATAAGGGTATTGCAATCAAGGGAGCGGGCTATGGCAAGGGCGGCATCATCGGCATTCCATATATGTAAATCCTCGAAGGTCAATGCAGAAAGCACTATCCCGGAATACACCCTTTCACTATGTTCAACCTGGTTCCCCGGCAAAAATCCGGGGAACCCTCAGGATTTCGCAGGATATCGGGAATACCACTCCGAAAGAAGAGCTGCCGCTACGTAGATGGAGCTGTAGGTTCCCACCAGAATTCCCACGAGAAGAGCCAGGGAAAAATCCGCGATCACCGGCCCGCCGAAGAGAAAGAGGGCGCACACGGGCAAAAAGGTGGTAAGCGACGTATTGATGGTACGGGAAAAAGTCTGGTTCACCGACTTGTTCAACATCCCGTCCAGGCCGAGAGGTCTGTAATCCTTCCAGTTTTCCCGAACCCGGTCAAGCACCACGATGGTGTCGTTCAGAGAATACCCTACGAGAGTAAGAATAGCCGCTACGAAGGGAAGAGAAATCTCCCTTCCGAGAAGGCTGAAAACTCCGAGGGTAATCAAGGTATCGTGCACCAGAGCCGCTACGCTTACCAAGGCAAAACGGAAACGGAAACGGAAGGTAATGTAAGCGAGAATGCCTACCAGAGCGATAACCGTAGCGATTATCGCCTCCTGGCGAAGCTGCTTCCCTACCACGGGACCGACTTTCTCGAGACGGAGCAGTTTGAGATCCGAGTCCTTCTGTCTAAGGACCTCGAGAACTTTCAACTGAGCTTCGTCGGAGTCCGCCGCCACCCGAATGATGATGCCCTTTTCTCCGTAAGCCTGAATGGTGGATCCCGCAAAACCTCCGTCCCGGAGAACATCCCTGAGATCTCCCACCGACACGGGCTTGGAAAGCTCCACCTGCACCAGCACGCCTCCGCTGAAATCGATGCCGAGATTGAGCCCCCGCACGAGCAGAAGCCCCAGGCTGAGAAGCAGAAGGATACCGCTCAGGAGCATGGCTACTTTCTTGTATTTCATAAAGTCTAGATTAAAAACTTTTTTTGCGAACATTCGCTCCACCCTCCTATACCAGCCAGGAGCTCCGCCTGTTTCCTGCAAGAACGGAAACAAGCACCCTGGTGACGATTATGGCGCTGAAAACGCTTGCCACGATACCGATGCTCAAGGTTACCGCAAACCCCCGGATGGGGCCACTTCCAAAGTAATAAAGCACCGCCGCGGCGATAAGGGTGGTAATATTAGCATCCAAAATGGTGGTGAGGGCCTTCCGGAAACCTGAATCGATGGCAGCCATGGGAGTCTTCCCGGCCCTTCGCTCTTCCCGGATCCGTTCAAAAATGAGGATATTGCCGTCCACCGCCATACCGATGGTAAGAATGATACCCGCGATACCGGGAAGCGTAAGAGTGGCGTGCAAACTTACAAGCCCCGCAAAAAGAAGCAGCATACTCACTCCAAGGGCACAGTCCGCAGCAATTCCCAGAAGCCGGTAGTAAACGAGCATGAAGAGCACCACCAACCCTGCGCCGATAAGCCCTGCCCGAAGCCCCGAAGCGATGGAATCGGATCCCAGGGTGGGGCCTACCGAACGGTTTTCCAGGATCTCCACCGGCACCGGCAAAGCCCCCGCTCGGAGCATAATGGAGAGCCGCTGAGCCTCCGCAGGAGTAAATTTGCCGGAAATCTGAGCTTGCCCTCCACTGATGCGCTCCTGTACTACGGGAGCGGAGATAACCGCTCCGTCGAGAAGAATGGCAAGTTGATTCCCTACGTTTTCCTTGGTAGCGGTATCGAAAAGCTTGGTTCCCTCGCTGTTGAACTTGAGGCTTACCACGGAGCGCCCCAAATTATCGTAATTCGTCTTGGCATCCTGAAGATCTCTTCCGGTTACCGCGATTCCTCCTAGAAGATAAACCGTGCCACGCTCATCCCGAGCCACGTAAAGGGAAGGATCGTCCTTCTGGCGTTCTTCCATCTGGAGCGCCAAGGCGTCGATCTCATCTTTCGCCTCCTGCCAGCGCTCCTGGGCTCTCTGGAAAGACTCCTCGCTATCGTAGTTCTCCCGATGAGGTGCCGCAGGAACCTGGGAAGAGACGGAAAGCACCGGGCGGAATTCCAGAAGGGCGGTTTTGCCGATAAGTTCCAGCGCCGCCTGGGGATCCTCCACACCAGGAAGGTCCACGATAATCCGATCGCTTCCGACCCTTTGAATAACGGGCTCCGACACGCCATACTGATCTACCCGATTCCGCAGAACCGCGAGAAGGCGTTCCACACTATCTCCCGTCAGGGGGTTCTCCGGAGTTCCCTTTGCCTGAAGAACGATATGGGCTCCTCCCTTGAGATCCAATCCCAGACGGATACGCCCCTTTATAGGAAATACCGTAATCAGGGCAGCCACTACCACTATGAATACCAGTAGAAGCCGCCACCGCTCGCGTCTAAGCATACACACGACCTCCTAAATTTTATATACCGCCGTCAATAAACATTGTTTCGACATGTTCCGGGAAAGCCCCGGGCACCATAAGGAAAGCTCTCGGAAAAGACAGCATAAGCGGAGCAGGGTTCCCTGCTCCGCCTGAGAGCATACAAGAAAAGGTGCGCCCCTAGTTTTTCTCCTCATCCCCGGCTTCTGCGGGCTTCTCCTCGGGCTCTTCCGTCTTTTTGGATGCCTTGGCCTGAGCCGCTTCCTCCTCGGAAGAACGTTTCATGGAGATGGATCCCTTGAGCATGCGAACCTTGACTCCTTCGGCGATCTCCACGATAAAGCTGTCGTCTTTGACTTCCTTCACGGTTCCGTAGAAACCTCCCGCCGAAACCACCTGATCCCCCCGGCGAATGGAACCGAGCATTTCATCGTGTTTCCGCTGCTTCTTTTTCTGAGGACGAATGATGAGGAAATAGAAGATGATCACAAAGAGCCCCAGAGGCATCAACATTCCCAAAAGATTACCCTGGGTTCCTCCAACCTCCGCCCGCGCCGCAGAAACAAAGAACAGCGGCATTACCGCACCCAAAAAACTACCCCGCAAATGCAAACACATCGCCTCCCTTAGAATGTCCGTACAACCTTTTATCCATGTTTTGTAAAAACATCTGCTATTGTACCAATCTTTCCGTATCCTTCAAAGGATCAGGAGAGATTTTTCTCAAGAAACTTCTTCCTGCTTGAGATAAAAAAGCAATTTTTCCATTTCCACCGAGATATCCACGCCATATACCAACACATCCCTGGGGGTTACCACGGGAATCGGCGTAAAGGCGAGAATGCCCTTCAACTTGCCGCTCTCCAGGGCCTTATCCACGCAATACTGCGCCGCATGGGCGGGCACCGTGAGGATAATCACCTGGATATCCTTTTCCCGCAAAACCCGGGGCATCTCCTCCACGTGATAGCAAGGAAAACCATCAACGGAGCTCCCCACCTTCCGGGGATCCACATCGAAAAGAGCCTCGATGCCGAACTTATCGCTCCGAAGAGAATTGTACCCCAAAAGGGCCGTTCCGAGATGTCCCACTCCGACAAGGCCCATCTTCCATACCCGAGGGGAAGAGAGGATGTTGCGTATATGATCGTAAAGCCGCTCCACGTGGTACCCCACTCCACGTTTACCGATCTCTCCGAAATAGGAAAGATCCTTGCGCACCTGGCTCGCTTTCAGCCCCAGAGTAATACCGATATCCTGAGAGGAAATGACTCTGCGCCCCTCCTCGTGAAGCTGCCGCAGAAAACGGTAATACTGAACCAGGCGTTCTACCGTAGGTTCCGCTACCTTCATGGAGTAAATCCCTTCTTCCCGGAAAAAAAGTTCGCGAAAAACCGAGGCCGGAAAGAGCTAGGGCTTGTATGCAATAACTTCAATTTCCACAAGCACATCTTTGGGAAGCCGGGCAACCTCCACAAAGGAGCGTGCGGGAGGTTCCGAGGAAAAACGGGTAGCGTACACCTCGTTTACCGCTCCGAAATCTCCCATATTTTTAGCGAACACCGTAGCCTTCACTACGTTTGCAAAGGAAAGCCCCTGGGATTCCAGAACTCCTTCAATGTTTCGAAAAACCTGTTCCGCCTGCTCTGCCGCAGTTTCTCCCACGAGGTTCCCCGTACCGGGATCCAGAGGAATCTGGCCGGAAAGAAAGAGGTAATTCCCCGCCCATACTGCCTGGCTGTAAGGTCCGATAGCTGCAGGCGCCTTGTCAGTAACCACAATTTTTTTCATCCGAATCTTCCTCCTCTATAAATATACGGACTCTCTCTTCCCGCTCGACTACCAGGAACAGCGAATCCGCACCTTCCCCGCATAGGCTCCTTCCGGAAGCTCTTCCGCAATCCGAAGAAGCTGATTGTATTTCTCCACCCGATCCATCCGGGCGGGAGCCCCCGTCTTGATCTGTCCCACTCCCGTAGCCACCGCAAGATCCGCGATAAAACTATCCGCGGTCTCTCCGGACCGGTGAGAGATGACCGCACCGTATCCGTTCCACCGGGCGGTATTGATAACCTCCAGGGTTTCCGAAACCGTGCCGATCTGGTTCAGCTTGATGAGAATGGCGTTGGCCACGCCGAGCTCGATCCCCCGGCCGAAACGCTCCGGATTGGTGACGAAAAGATCGTCTCCTACGAGCTGCACCTTGTTCCCCAGGGCTTCGGTGAGAATTTTCCAGCCCTCCCAATCGTCCTCCGCCATGCCATCCTCCAGGGAGACGATGGGATAGGAAGCGCAGAGCTTGACGTAATACTCCACCAACTCCCGGGGAGAAAAAGATCTTTTCTCTCCCTCGAAATGATAGGCCCCCTCCCGAAACAGGTCGGTGATGGCGGCATCCAGAGCAAGCCCCACTTCCTTCCCGGGAACATACCCCGCCTTTTCGATGGCTTCCACCAAAAGATCCAGGGCCTCCTCATGGGTAGCGAGATTGGGAGCGAAACCGCCTTCGTCTCCCAGGGCCACGGAGTGGTTCTTGGATTTGAGAATTTTTCGGAGGGTGTGATAAATTTCCGTTCCCATACGAAGAGCTTCTCCGAAGGAGGGAGCTCCGTAGGGCATGATCATGAACTCCTGAATATCCAGGGTGTTATCCGCATGGGCTCCGCCGTTGATGACGTTCATCATGGGCGTGGGAAGACAGTGAGGTCCCAATCCTCCGAGATAGGCCCAGAGAGGAAGATCATGTTCTTCCGCCGCCGCCCGGGCCACCGCCATGGAAACACCCAGAATGGCATTGGCTCCCATGTTGCCCTTGTTTTCCGTATCGTCCAGGGAGCAAAGGATTTCGTCGATTTCCCCCTGATCCGTGGGATCCATGCCGACAATCTCCGGAGCCATCACATCGTTGATGTTCCTTATCGCCCGAAGAACCCCCTTGCCGCCGTAACGGGATTCACCATCCCGCAGTTCCACGGCCTCGAAACTACCCGTGGAGGCTCCCGAAGGAACCGCGGCCCGGGAAACGACTCCGCTGTCGAGCCATACTTCCGCCTCCACCGTGGGGTTCCCCCGGGAATCGAGAATTTCCCTTCCGTGTACTCCAACAATATACGCCATACATGGTCCCTCCCTGCTTCATAAAATAATGTTCCCCCAGGCTCTACCAGGGAACTTCCTCGGGATCCACCCTGCGCTCCTCCTGTACTTCGTAGGCTTCCGCCTTTCTTCGGAGTTGCTTTTCGTCGTCCTCGAGAACCTTCACCTTCAGAACCCTTCGGGGATAGGCTATTTCGATACTATCTCCCAGGCGAACCAGAGAAGAGGGTTTCCCCTCCCTTCCGTTGATACGCACCGCACCGATGCGTATCATATCCTGAGCCACGCTCCGGCGCTTTACCAGCCGGGCAAGTTTGAGAAAAAGATCCAATCGCATTTTTGCGCCTCCATGCACAAAGCATCCATAAGTATATCAGAGAGAGAGGGGATCGCAACATAGGAAGCCCACCGGAAGCCTTTCTTTCCATGGATAGCTGCGGCAAGCTTTCGATGTTGCCGAAGATCCCGCTTTCCGATTCTCTTGAGAATGCAAAATTTCTCCGAACCAGGCTCCGCAGAAGACTTCTTCTAATCCAGAAAGTCCCGGAGCTTTTTGCTTCGGCTGGGATGCCGGAGTTTTCGCAGAGCCTTGGCTTCGATCTGACGAATTCGTTCCCGGGTAACCCCGAAACGCTTTCCCACCTCTTCCAGGGTGTAGGGATGCCCGTCCTCCAGACCGAACCGGAGCCGCAGCACTTCCTTCTCCCGATCCGTGAGATCCTCCAGCATGAATTCCAGCTGTTCCCGCAAAAGCTGGCTCGATGCGGCATCTTCGGGGCTGGGGATATCCTTGTCCTCGAGGAAATCTCCGAGCTGGCTGTCCTCCTCCTCCCCGATGGGAGTCTCCAGGGAGACAGGCTCCTGAGCGATCTTCTGAATTTCCTCCACCTTGGTAGGCAGAATATCCATCTCCGCCGCCACTTCCTCCGCCGTAGGTTCCCGGCCGAGGCGCTGCACCAGCTGCCGGGAGATACGAATAAGCTTGTTGATGGTCTCCACCATGTGAACGGGAATACGGATGGTTCTAGCCTGATCCGCAATGGCCCGGGTGATGGCCTGGCGAATCCACCAGGTGGCGTAGGTGCTGAACTTGTATCCCTTGCGATAATCGAACTTCTCCACCGCCCGGATAAGCCCCAGATTTCCCTCCTGAATGAGATCCAGAAAGAGCATGCCCCGACCGATGTATTTTTTAGCGATGCTCACCACGAGCCGGAGATTGGCCTCCACCAGGGCGGCCTTGGCCACGGGATCTCCCGCCTCCACTCTCATGGCGAGCTCCACCTCCTGGTCCGGCGTAAGAAGGGAAATCTTCCCAATCTCCCGGAGGTACATACGCACAGGATCCGAAAGAGGAAGATCTTCGAGATCTCCCACCTCCTCGGCAGATTCGATGAGATCCTCCTCTTTTTCTTCGCTCTTGGCTTTTTTGGGCTCTTCTTGAACCTGAATGCCCAATTCCATAAGGTTGGAATAGAGATTATCGAGAGTCTCCGCGTTGAGATATTCCTCGGGAATCTGTTTTTCGATATCGTCGTAGGTGAGATACCCCTTTTCCTGCCCCTGTTGAAGAAGGGACCGGATTTTATCGATAAAACTAAGTTTCTCCTCCCGGCTGAATTCCTGTTTTACCTGCTTCTCTCCAGCCTGTCCCTTTCCGGACTGCCCCTTGGAAGTGCTCTTCTTTTTTGTTCCCGACGAGGGGGTATTTTTCTTTGCCATTTAGCGTCCTCCCTTTTTAAGCCGTTTTCCAAGCTCCAGAAAATGCTGCAACTCCTCCGCAGTAGCTTCGTTTCGGGCTATTTTTTCTTTCAACCCGAGATAGGTCTTCTTTTCCCCGTGCCACACCAGAGCTGCATATACTTTTTCCCAAGCATTGTCTTCTTCGGAAATCTGTTCACAAAAAGCGGCTCCCTTCTCCAAGATCTGAAAGGGAAAGGTGTCTCCCATTTCAAGCCAGCGGGCTTCAAGAGCCTGAGTATTTTCCTCCTGCAGCAGAGCCACTGCGAGATTGCGCAGAAATCCTTCCGGAAAAAGGGGCAACAGCTCTTCAAAACCCCGGGAAGAAGGGTATTCCCGCCTGCTCAGCAGATAGAGCAAAGCCGCTTCGAGGACATGCACTTTTTCCAAGAGCTGGGTC
The DNA here is from genome assembly GCA_036769705.1 of Synergistaceae bacterium. Classification (GTDB taxonomy): domain Bacteria; phylum Synergistota; class Synergistia; order Synergistales; family Aminiphilaceae; genus DAIPKP01. The sequence goes on along the minus strand of DAIPKP010000025.1, from coordinate 1,811 downwards.
CGCTCCTCTCGGCCCTCTCTATTTATATATACGCCGGAAGAGGAGTTTTCCTCTTCTTTGGAAAGCATTCTTTTTTCCCGACTTCTCTCTCTTGTGCGATATTCTTCGAGAAGTTTCGCCACCTCATGGGAAAACATGCCGAAGGCCGAGGCAATTTCCGAAAGATAGGGAGCCACTTCAAAGGAGGGAAGAGACCCCGTTTTTTCGAGGATTTCCTCAACTCCTGCGCTCCGGCTTCCGGGATCCTTCAGAAGAGATTCCCGGATTTTGAGATGATAGGGCACCAGGGGAAGAGCTTTTCTCTGAAATTCCCGAAAAGAATCTGCCCCTTCAGGAGCGCTTACGAGAGAATCCGGATCCTCTCCGGGAGGAAGGGACATAACCCGCACATCGAGCCCCCGGGATTGCAGAATATACATTCCCCGGAGCGCCGCCTCCTGCCCCGCAGCATCCGCATCGTAACAGACCCAAACCCGGCCGGCGAAACGCCGTAAAAGATCTCCTTGTTCTTCGGAAAGAGCGGTCCCCAGGGACGCCACGGCCTCTTCGAATCCCGCCAGGTGCAGCCGCAACGCATCCATGTACCCCTCCACCAAAAAGGCCTCTCCCTTCTCCCGCATGGCCTTTTTGGCCTTGAACAGAAGATAGAGGTTGCGACGCTTGGAGAAGAGCGATCCCTCGGGGCTGTTCACGTACTTGGCCCCCTCTCCGGAAACCAGGCGCCCTCCGAAGGCTATGGTACGCCCCGCCACATCCCGAATGGGGAAGATAAGGCGTCCTCGGAAACGGTCGAAAGTCCCCCGATCTCCCGAAACGAGCAGCCCCGCATCCACGGCCTCTCGGGAAGAGAATCCCTCTTTCCGGAGATGCTCTCCCAAATCGTTCCAGCTCTGGCAGGCCCAGCCCAAGCCGTATTTTTTCCACGCTCCGGGAGGGATCTTTCTTCGGACAAGATATTCTCGGGCTATCTTTCCCTGGGGCCTTTCAAGATTATCCTCGTAATGCTGACGAGCTTCTTCCAGAAGAGAGCGGAGATCCTTTCTGGTTTCACCGCCTTTTCCTTTTTCGAGAGTAATTCCCGCCCGGGAAGCCAACACTTCCAGAGCCTCCTTGAAAGGCATCCCTTCAATTTCCATGAGAAAGGTGAAAATATCTCCTCCCGCGCCGCATCCGAAACAATGGTAGCTCTGGCGCTCGGGAGAAACGTAAAAGGAAGGTGTTTTTTCCGAGTGAAAGGGACAGAGTCCCCGATAGTTCTTTCCCACCTTCCGAAGCGTTACCCTTTCGGAAATCAATTCCACGATATCCAGGGCATCCTTGATCTGTTTCACATCATCCCGCTGCATGAGCTCTCCCTCCCGAAGACGAAACATTTCCGCTTTCAATTTTTACCGGGGCAACGAGAGAACAGCAGGGGGAGGCACGCCTCCCCCTGCTGTTTTGTCATAACAGGAACAGCTCCGTTTTTCCAAGGGAGCCCGTCCCTTTTGCTCCTTCCTCTCTAGAGGAAAAGGGGTGCCAGAACCAAGGCCACCACAGACATGAGCTTGATCAGAATATTGAGGCTCGGCCCGGAAGTATCCTTGAAAGGATCTCCCACGGTATCTCCGGTAACCGCCGCTGCATGGGGCTCGGAGCCCTTGCCCCCGTGATGCCCCTCTTCGATGTACTTCTTGGCGTTATCCCAGGCACCTCCGGCGTTGGACATGAAGATGGCCATCATGACTCCCGTGACGATGGAGCCTCCCAAAAGTCCTCCCAAGGCTTCCGCTCCGAGAAGCAACCCTACGGCCAGAGGCGTGACCACCGCG
>DAIPKP010000024.1:0-27485 GCA_036769705.1 Synergistaceae bacterium | reverse complement strand
TCCAGCCCGCAGGGAGCCGCAAGCCCTTTCTTCCGAGCCATAGAAATTTCCATGACAAGAGATCCCCCGTTTCGTAAAAATTAAGAACTATCCCAGGGCCACGTCGAGAATCATCATGAGGGTAAAACCGAAAAGGGCCCCGATGGTAGCCGCATCGTCGTGGCGCTCCACCTTCCCTTCGGGAATCAGCTCCTCCACCACCACGTAGATCATGGCTCCCGCCGCAAAAGCCAGGGCGTAGGGAAGCAGAGGCCGCATGACAAGCACCGCCCAGGCTCCAAGAACCCCCGCCATGGGCTCCACCAATCCGGAAAACTGGCCGTAGAGAAAAGCCTTTTTTCGCGACATTCCCTCCCGGCGAAGAGGCAGAGAGACCGCCAATCCTTCGGGGAAATTCTGGATTCCCATACCCAGGGCAAGTACCAGAGCTCCCGCAAGAGTAGTCGATGGGAGCCCCGCCGCCACGGCGCCGAAAGCCACTCCCACCGCCAACCCTTCGGGGATATTGTGCAGGGTAATGGCAAGAACGAGAAGAACGCTGCGCTGCCACCCCGTTTTGATTCCCTCCGCATCCTCCCGTTTCATTCCCGGATGAAGATGGGGCAACGTTTTATCCACTATCCAGAGAAAAATTCCTCCTGCCACAAAACCCAGAGCCGGAGCAACCCAGGGAATCATACCCATCTCTTCGGCCATATCGATGGAGGGAGATAGCAACGACCAAAAACTGGCGGCAATCATCACGCCCGAGGCAAAACCGAGCATGCCGTTGAAAAGACTCTTCTTTATGGTGGTAAAAAAGAATACCCCCGCCGCACCGAGGGCAGTCATGCCCCAGGTAAAGAGGGTTCCCAAAAGGGCCTGAATTACGGGATGAAGCTGGGAAAACCACTCCATTTCACTCTCTCCTCTCTCAATATGCGTTTCCCCCACCAGTGGGTTGTTCCACGTTATAGTATGCCCCTGGATGGGAGCCTCCGCTTGTGTGTCCCCTCGGCTCCCGAGTGGTCGAACCGCTCCCTTGCTTTGCTGCTCCGGCTCCAAGAGTTCACCCAAAGCCACAATATAAGCAGGAATGATGCACTAGAGCAGGAAAGGCTCTTGCCGGAAATTTCTTCCGGGCAACGTAAGGTTTTTTGCGTAACAAAAACCAAGAATTTTTTTGAGATTTTCATTATACCGGGAATCCTTGAGATGGAACAAGTTCCGCCACAAACTTTTTCCAGAGAGGCGTGATTCTTTGGAAGGGATAGTTGAGACGACACAAAAAAGCATTTTTTTTCAAAATATTGCGAAATAAAATTTTTTTCGTTTTTTCTTAGTTTTTCTCTTTTCTTCTACTAACGAAGCTCCGAAAAATAATTATAATGAGGCAATTTACAACAGGAAAACGCCTTCTTTTTCGAGCTTTTGGAAGAGAAGAGCAAAGTCAAACCGTCAGAAAAGGGGGAATATTCACAAGGTTTAAAAAAGAAAAAATCCGTCTTTTGTTTACAAATCCAGGAAATACAAAAGGAGCGATCCATAGTGCGTACAATGCAGCTGCGGGTAGCACACAAAATTTCTCTTGCCATGATTCCTCTTTTCATCTTTCTTATCTTGGCGATAACGCTTCCCATCTGGCATCTTTTCACGAAATCCGTCAATTCCACCGCGGAGGAACAGGCCTTTTCGGGAGCCCGAGGGCTTCTCGCCTCCATGAACAACGAGGTCTCCCAGGCGAAAAACGCCGCCTTGGCTCTTTCCTTCCGCTCGGATCTCGCCGAGGCTATCCGGGAGGAAGATCGTGAAAAAATGCAACGTCTTCTTTCGCCTCTTCTCGAAGAAATGCGAATGGACTTTGCCACCGTCACCAACCCCAAAGGGGTGGTGCTTTTTCGAAGCCATAATCCGGAGAAGTTCGGAGATTCTGTGGCAGCCCAGGCCAATGTAGCTTCTGCCATGAAAGGAAAAGCCCTGGCGGCGGTAGAACAAGGCACTGCAATACCCCTATCCGCCAGGGCCGGAGCCCCGGTATATCTCGAGGGCAAAATGGTGGGGGTGATTTCCACGGGTATCCGTCTGGACACTCCAGCCTTCGTGGATGCCATGAAAGACCGCTTCGGTACGGATTTTACGATTTTCCTCGGCAACCTCCGGCTCATGACCACCATCAAGAAAAACGGAGAGCGCGCAGTGGGCACCACCCTGGATCCCGCAGTAGCGGGAGAGGTGCTTACCCGGGGACGCACCTTCACGGGGGCTGCGGACATTCTCGGGATACCCTACATTACCGCCTATATTCCTCTGAAGGGCCCCGAGGGAGAGGTTATCGGCATCTCCTTCGCGGGGAAATCCGTGGCAAATCTGAAAAAGACATCCCGGCACGTTTTTTTCATCACCCTGGGAGTGGGAACGGGAGTTCTCCTTCTGGCAACGCTCCTGATGATCTTCCTGGTACAGCGCATTCTCCAACCTCTGAAAAGAATGAATTTCCTGGTGGAACGTCTGGCAAAGGGGGATCTCACCATCCGTTCCGAGGTACACCGCAAGGATGAGTTCGGCAACCTCGCGGCGAATCTGGATAACACCGTTCAGGAGCTTCGGGATCTTTTCGGAGGCATATCGACATCCTTCGGAAACCTTACATCCCTGGCATCCAATTTACGGGAAAGCTCTCAAAACTCCGAAAGATCTCTGGAAGAAGCCAGCACCCTCGCTCGGGAAGTGGAACAGGCTTCGGGAGAAAACAGCACCTCCCTGGAACAGGTTCGGGGGGGCATCGAGGAGATCGCCGCCAGCGCCTCCACCGTGGCCAGTGCCGCCTCGGAAGGGGCCGAAGCGGCTTCGATGATGGGACAGACTGCGGAAGATGCGGTAGGCGAGGTGCGCCAGGTAATTCAGGAGATTCGGGAGATCACGGATTCCTCCCGCGTTACCGGGGAGAGCATGAACGTCCTGGGATCCTCGGTGGAACAGATTACCTCCTTCGTCTCTACTATCACTTCCATTGCGGACCAGACAAATCTTCTTGCCCTCAATGCAGCCATCGAAGCCGCCCGGGCGGGCGATGCGGGCCGTGGCTTCGCGGTGGTGGCGGAGGAGGTCCGGAAGCTGGCGGAGGAAAGCAACCGGGCGGCCCACCAGGTAAGCAGCCTTATCGAAGAGCTGAAGACTCATGCCAAAGAATCCATAATTTCCACGGAAAAATCCACCGAAGCCTTGGAAAAGACTTCCGAAAGGGCTCTGACTGCCCAGAACATGCTGGATCAGGCCCTGGAATCCGTTATGACCGTAAACCAGGCCATGCAGAACGTGGCGGCGGGAGCCCAGGAACAGGCGGCCTCGAGCCAGGAGATCGACGAATCCGTGGAAAAACTTTCCCGGGCTACCCTCGAAGTGAGTGAAAAGATGCAGCGTATCGCGGAGGTGGTTCAAAGGAACGCCGCCACCTCGAAGGAGCTCTCCGCGGAAGGAGATGCCCTCGGGGAAAGCACGGAGGATCTGCAAAAAATGCTGGCGCATTTCGTGCTGGAGGAAAATTCTTCGAGAAAAGCCCTTCAGGGCTAAAAAGGCAAAAAACTATCCACAGATTGCACAGATTACACAGATAAAAAAACATATAATCTGTATGGTCTGCGTAATCTGTGGATTTTTCTCCGGGGGAAAAGGATTTGCCGAAAGATGCAAAAACCCAAAACACTACCCGCAAATAACACGGGTTACGCAGATGAAAAAAATATAACCTGTGTAATCTGCGTAATCTGTGGATTTTTTGGAGTCTTCGGTTTCGCCGTTTTTCCGGCTAAAGATATTCCCGTATCTCCTCCCAGGCTTTTCCGGCGGCGCCATCCAGGGATTCCACATAGGCTATTCCTTTACGGGCCTCTTCCCGGCGGGAAGGGTTCTCCAAACAGGCAAGCCAATCCTCCAGCAGATCCTCGCAAGAAGAGATTTCCCGGCTGCACCCCAGTTTTTCGAGATCCCCCGCGATGCGGGCAAAATCCTCCATGTGAGGGCCATGCTGCACGGGAATACCCCAGGCGGCGGGCTCCATGAGATTCTGCCCTCCCCGGGGAACCAGGCTTCCTCCCACGAAAGCCCCTCGAACCTGCGAATAGAGATGAAAAAGCACTCCGATGCGATCCACCACGAGAATTTCCCAAGGCTCTTCTCCGGCACATTCCGTGAGCAGCCGCACTGAGGAAGAGATTTTCCGGGCCTCCCGAAACACCTCGGGAGCCCGTTCCGGATGCCGGGGTACGAGAATGAGCCGGGAACGGTATCCCCTGCGGCGAAGTTCTTCATAAGCCCGAAGGAGTACCGCCTCCTCTCCCGGATGGGTACTTCCTCCGAGAAAGATCGGAGGCCCCTCGGGAAAAGGCGGAAGATCCTCCGGTTTCTGGCGTTTTCGCTGCAGCACCGCCCCCGCCTTGTTTTCTCCGGTAATCCGGATTCTATGAGGCTCCACTCCCAGCAAGAGAGCCCGGGAGCGTTCTTCTTCGCTCCGCAAAAAAAGTTTTTCGAAGCGGTTCAAAGCCTGGCAATAAAATTTTTTCCATCGTTTTCCCCGGGCCAAAGTACGGTCGGAAAAACGCCCGTTCACGAGAAAGGCGGGGATATTCCGGCGGGAAAGCTCCTCCAGAAGCGAGGGCCATACCTCGGTCTCCAGGGTAATGTACATCCTGGGGCCGAGCGTGCTCAAAGCCTTCCGGACAATACGGGGAACATCCCAGGGATAGTAGAAAAAACGATCCACTTTCGAGCCGAGGAGCATCTCTCCCATGCGGCGTCCCGTGGGGGTGATGGTGGAAAAAAGAAGGGGCCCCGGGAGCTCCTCCCTGTGCATGGCCTCCACCAGGGGAGCTGCGGATTGCACTTCTCCCACGGAAACTCCGTGTATCCAGAGAGGTTTTTGCGATCCCAAAGCTTTCAGCTCATCGCCGTATAGACCCCGACGCTCGTCAAATCCAAGGGCATATTTCTTGCGAAGCCAGGGATAGAGCAGCGCATATCCTCCGGTGATGCCCCAGGCGTACAATCCCTTTGCAATCATGAAAAATCAGGCCACTCCCGCTTTGAGAAGGTCGTGAAGGTGTACCATTCCCACGGGCCTGGCACCCTCCGCCACCACCAGTACCGAGACCTCGTGCTGTTCCATGAGAAGCACCGCCTCCGCCGCAAGCTTGTCCGGAGCGATCACCCGGGGCGAGAGGGTCATGACGGTTTCCACGGAAAGCTCGAAGGCCTCGGCTCCCCGATCCTCCACGAGGCGGCGCAGATCCCCGTCGGTAAAGATTCCCCGGAGTTCTCCCGAGCCGTTCACCACCAGAGTGGCACCGTACCCCTTGCTGGTGATGGAAAAAAGGGCTTCCTTGACGCTGGCCCCTTCCCGTACCAGAGGAAGCCGGTCCGCACCTCCCATAACATCCCGCACACGCAGGAGCAACCGCCTTCCCAGGCTTCCTCCGGGATGAAAGAGTGCGAAATCCTCCCGCCGGAGCCCCCGCATCTCCGTCACCATTCCCGCCAGGGCATCCCCCAGGGCAAGCTGCAACGTGGTGCTGCTGGTGGGAGCCAATCCCAAGGGGTCCGCCTCCCGCTCCACCCTGCTGCAGAGAACCAGATCCGCTTCCCGGGCGAGCCGGGAGGCAGGATTTCCCGTCATGGCGATCACCGTGGCTCCGAGACGGCGGAAGTAGGGAAGCAGCTCCAGCACTTCCCGGGTTTCCCCGCTGTTGCTCAAGAAGAGCCCCACGTCCTCCCGGCAGACCATGCCGAGATCCCCGTGAGCTCCTTCGGAAGCATGAAGGAAAAAGGCAGGAGTTCCCAGGGAGGCGAAGGTGGCCGCAATTTTCCGGCCGATAAGGCCTGATTTTCCCAAACCCGCCACCACGAGACGCCCCTTGCAGTATTGGATGCTTTTCGCAGCCTCCACCATGACGAAATCCATGCTATCCGCATTTTCCAGAAGAACCTCCGCTTCGGATCGAAGCACCTTGCGGCCCACTTCGAGAAGCTCCTCGGGAGTAACCTCTTTTCCTTCCCTTTCGTGGGGCAATCTGTCCATTATCGGGGCTCCTCGAAAAAATCGAGAGAAGCGAATCCCCGGTTCCAGGCCAGGGTATGCACCTCCAGGATATCCTCCAGAAAAGGCCGAAAATGTTTCAGGGGGATCATGTTGGGGCCGTCGCTCAAAGCCTTTTCGGGATCCGGATGCACCTCCGCAAAGAGGGCATCCATGCCTACGGAAGCCGCCGCCCGGGCCAGCACGGGAACGAAACGCCGGTCCCCTCCGCTGGAATTCCCCTTGCCTCCGGGCATCTGCACGCTATGGGTGGCGTCGAAAACCACGGGACATCCCAGAGAACGCATGAGAGGCAAGCTGCGGAAATCCACCACCAGCTGGCCATAGCCGAAGCTGGTTCCCCGCTCGCAGAGCATAACCTGAGAGGCTCCGGAATCCCTGAGCTTCTGCACTACCGGAGCCATGTTGCGGGGATCCAGGAATTGGGCCTTCTTCACGTTTACCGGCCTGCCGGTTCGGGCTGCCGCCACGAGGAGATCCGTCTGACGACAGAGAAAGGCGGGAATCTGAAGAATGGACGCCACTTCCGCCGCGACTTCCGCCTGCCAGGGCTCGTGAATATCCGTGATAATCGGGGCTTTCAGGGTATCCCGAATGCGGGAAAGCCACCGCAATCCCTCTTCCAACCCCGGCCCTCGGTAGCTCGAAAGGGAGGTTCGATTAGCCTTATCGAAGGAGGCTTTGAAAACGTACTGCACTCCCAGGGAGGCGCAGATTTTCTGAAGCTCCTCCGCGATTTCCAGAGCCCCCTCCAGGCTTTCGAGAACGCAAGGCCCGGCGAAAAGAGTGAGCTTGCCGGTACCTATGACGATGTTGTCATCCTGCAATGTCACGGGATGTATGGAATTCATGAATCTCTTCCTTCCTCAATTTTCTGTATTTCCAGGAAGCCGGAATATTCTTCCGGTTCCTTTTCAAATCCGGCTTTCGGAATTCTCAGCTTTCTCTTTCCCGAAGATAGGCCTCGCAAAGCTCCACGTCTTCGGGAGTATCGATCTCCAAAGTATCCCGTTCCACCGCAACGCAGCCGATGGGATAGCCCCTTTCGAGAATACGAAGCATTTCCAGGCTCTCCACGCGTTCCAGCGGTGTGGGCTCCCAGGAGGCGAAATGAAGCAGAAACTCCCGCCGATAGGCATAGGGACCGATGTGTTTGTACCAGACCGCTTCCCGGGGATTCCGGGGATAGGGAATGGGAGAACGGCTGAAGTAGAGCGCCCGCATGCGGGCATCGAAAACCATTTTGACGATGTTCGGATCCTCCACTTCCCGGGGATTCTCTATTTTTTTCGCCAGAAGCGCCAGGGAAAGGGAGGGATCCTCCTGGAGCTTGGCCACCAGGGGATCGATCATATCGGGCCCCACGAAGGGATCGTCCACCTGCACGTTGAGTACCACCGAGGCATCGGAAATTTCCCGGGCCACCCAGGCGACCCGATCGCCTCCGCTCGCCAGATCCTCGGGGGTCATCATGACCTCGCCTCCCGCTTCACGCACCACCCCCCGAATTATGTCATGATCCGTGGCCACCACGATACGATCCACCCGGCATTTCCGAAGTCCCTCGAGAACCCGGAGAACCAGAGGAACGCCTCCCAGGGGAACCAGGGGCTTTCCCGGAAGGCGCGTACTGGCATAACGGGCGGGAATCACCGCAAGAATGGACATCGTTCTTTCTCCTCCTCTTTTTCCTCCGGCAACACAGAGGATTCGCAATAAGCGGAAAACCGCGTGTAGACATGGCACCGGTTGCTCCAGCCCAAGCAGGCGTCGAGAGTTTTCACGATGCGCTCCAAGCTTCCCGAAGGCCCCATGGCCTCCCGTCCCGCCCGGCTCATCCGATCCAGGGCTTCGGGATTTTCCAGAAGTTCAAGAGCCTTTTCCGCAAGGCTTCGGGGGTCCGGAGAAACCAGGATCTCCGCTTCTCCGAGAAGCTTTTTCTGCACCAGCTTGCCCTTTTCCCGAACCGAGAGTACCGGAATACCCAATCCCGCACATACCTGGTTGGCGGTCCCTCCGAGGCCGAGAAGGAGATCCGCTCCAGAAGCTCCTTCCGCCACGGGCCCCCGATAGAGGAAAATCTGGCATCCCCGGAAATGCCTCCAAAGAGAGTCCTTTTGCTCCCACCCCTCCTCCCGGGCAATCCGAAAAAGCCTGGACTCCTCCAGGGTGGGGGCCACTACGAGGCGATAGGCCATATCCGGTTTTTCCCCGTACAAGAGCAGAAGGGTTCTCAAAAGAAGCCGAAGATCCTCGTACGCCCTCTCCCGGCTTCCCGGAAGAAGAAGTATTTTTTTCCCCTCTTCCGTATTCCAGGGGAGAGAGAGTTCCCGGCCTTTCGGGGGAACAATATCCATAAGAGGATTCCCCTCGAAGGTTGCGGGGACTCCCGAAGATGCCAACTCCCGGGCGGTCTCTTCATCCCGGGTCCATACGAGGCGGCAGAAATGCCGTAAAAGAAAGCGCTCCACCCGCCAGTGCCCTCCCAGGCGGACGCTCTTGGCCGTAGCCAGAAGCACCGGTATCTGCCCCTGCCCTCCCAGGGTATGGAGAAGCAGATAGACGTCCCCCACGCAAAGTACCGTGCGGAGATTCCCCCTTAAAGGCTTCCAGAAACCGAACTGACTCCGGATATTTCCCAGGAGCCCCGCCCGAATCTCCCGAAGCAGAATGCGGAGGCTGTATTTGACGATACCCCCGCTGGCACTTTCCGCCGGAGGGGAGTATACCCGAATCCCCTGGCTCTCATAGGAGGCCCCTCTTCCCACCAAAGCGAAGGCTCCCACTTCCGCCGCAGGGAAACGCTCCTTCAGAACCTTCGCAAGGGCGGCACCCACCGCATCCTCTCCGTATCCGTTGGAAGCCACCACTATCCGGGGACGGAGCATGCGCCCCAAAAGCTCCCAGAAGCGCTCCTCCTCCTCCACCCGGGTACAGACCCGGGGAACGTAGAGAGGCATTTCAAAGCTTTCTTCCCGAGGAAGATTCCAGATATCCTTTTCCGTACAGATGAGCCCCGCCACGCCGAGAGCTTTTCCACGATTTTCCAGAAAAGCGAGATCCCCCGGAGAAAAGCGGTGGTGATCCCGAAAGGAAATCTCTTCTCGGATGGAAAGCCCCTGGTCCTCCAAAAGCCTCCGGAAACTTCGGGGATTGCCGATGGCGGAAAAAGCGAGAAATCCTTTTTCCGAAGCTTCCGGAAAGAAATCCACCGGAACAAGCTGCCCCCCTTCAAAACGATACCACTGGGAGAGAGCCAATCGGGAGAGAAAAATTTTTTCCTCCGGAAGATATTGGGCGATCCTTTTTTTCAGAAGATCCACCGCCTCCGGAGAAACCTGATTATACTTGGTGATAACCGCCACGTGAGCCCGGGTTATTCCCCGGAGCCCTTCCCGGAGAAGGCCTCCGGGAAAATGCTTTTCGTTGCCGAAGGGGCAGGTGGCGTCGATGAGCAGAACGTCCACATCCCGTCCCATGCGGCGGTGCTGAAAGGCATCGTCCGCCACCACCACGGAACACCCTTCCCGGGCAAGAGCTCCCACGCCCTCACAGCGGTTCGGCGAAAGAGCCACGGGAACTTCCGGCAGAGAGGAGGAGAGGAGAAGGGGCTCGTCCCCCACGACTTCCCGCTCGCCCTCGCCGTTTCGAAGTACCCGGGTATTGCGAACCGCTCCTCCGTACCCCCGGCTGACAATACCCGGAGAAAGATCCGCCTCCAGGAACTTCCGGGCCAGCATGGCCACGAAGGGGGTTTTGTTGGTCCCTCCTAGGGAGAGATTTCCCACGCTGATCACCGGAAGAGGAGGCTCCCGGGTGCCTCCCAATCCCCGATCGTAAAGAAAATTACGCCCCCGGGAATAGAGGCTTCCTATGCCTCCCAGAGGAGCGAGAATGCTCCAGAATGACCGGGGAGCGTTGCCCCGGATATATTCGAGATAGCTGAAAAACAAGCGGTTACGCATGAGATTTCCCGAACTGCAAGGTGTAGAGATGCGCGTAAACTCCGTTTTCCCTGGTAAGAAGCTCCTCGTGAGTTCCCTCTTCCGTAATGACTCCATGAGAAAGCACGAGGATGCGATCCGCCTTGCGCACCGTGGAAAGACGGTGGGCGATGACAAAGGAGGTACGCCCTCGCATGGCCTTCTGCATAGCCTCCTGGACGTGCTGTTCCACCTCCGCATCCAGAGAGGAGGTAGCCTCGTCGAGAATGAGAATCCGGGGATTCCGGATAATGGCCCGGGCTATGGCAACCCTCTGCCGCTGCCCTCCGCTGAGAGTGACCCCCCGTTCTCCCACGGGAGTATCGTATCCCCGGGGGAGAGAAGCTATGAATTTGTCAATTCCCGCAAGCTCCGCGGCTTTTCGGATATCCTCGTCGGTGGCCCGGGAATATCCGTAGGCGATATTGCTCCCGATAGATCCCCGAAGCAGCACCGGATCCTGGGGAACGATACCGATCTGTCTTCGCAGAGAGGGAAGGTGAAGGGTTCGGAGATCCATGCCATCCACGAGAACCCGGCCTCTTTCGGGATCGTAAAAACGGGGAATGAGATCCACCAGGGTGGACTTTCCCGCTCCGGTATTGCCCACGATGGCCACGGTCTCTCCGGGATTCACGGTGCAGGAAATTCCCCGAAGCACCTCGAGACCTTTTTCGTAAGAAAAATGGACCTCCTCGAAAATCACCTCTCCCCGAAGATTTTCGGGATAGACCGGAGAGGGAGGAGATTCAATGGAAAGAGGCGTATCCAGGAGCGAGAAAATCCGGTCCGCCGATGCCAACCCCTGCTGTATACGGCTGATGGCCCGGCTGCAAACCCGGATGGGCTGCACGAGAAAACCGAGATACCCTAGAAAGGCGATAAGTTCCCCCGGTGTGAGCTCTCCCGTGACTACCTTACGCCCTCCTATCCAGAGAATGAATGCCAGAGCTCCCACGAGAATGACCTCCACCACGCCCTCGAGGGCGGAAAAGATCTGGGTTCCGTGCATGAGGGCCTTGAAGTTGAGGAAATTCTGTTCCCGAAAGCGCCGAAGCTCCTGATCCTCCGTGGCGAAGGAGTGCACGATGCGAATGGAGGAAAGGGCCTCCTGGGCTATTCCGGAAACCCGGGCGAGCTGTTCCTGGATGTGGTGCCCCACTCCCCGCATTTTTTTGGAGGTTTTATCGATCACCAAAGCCGCCAGAGGAAGAATGGCGAAGGCCACCAGGGTAAGTTTCCAGTTTATATAGAGCAGAAAGCACAGCATCCCTACGAAGGTAACCCCCTGCACCACGAGATCCACCACCACCGAGGTAACCACGTCCTGCAATACCGTCACATCGTTGGTAATCCGGGAAAGAAGCTCCCCCACCCGATTGCCCGAGATGAAGGAAAGGGGCATGTGCTGGATATGATCGTAGAGAAGCACCCGAAGATCCAGGATCACCCGCTGCCCCACCCAGGTCATGAGATAACGCTGACCGTAGGAGAAGAGGGCCTTTCCCACGTAGAGGAACACCAGCCCCACCGCAAGAAAGTTGAGCACTCCCAGGCGTCTGCCGATGAGGACGTCATCCACCACGTTCTTCATGAGCCAAGGGGGCACCACGCTGAAAAGGGCGGCTCCCACCATGCAGAGAAAGGCCCAGAAAGCCCTTTTACGATAGGGCACCGCATAAGCAAGCAACCGGAGATAAACTCCCGGCATGAGTCGTTTCATTCCATTCGCTCCTCAAGAATATTCATGAACCGTACCGCTGCGTTCCGATGATCCTCCGCAGTTCCACCCCGGGAGTGCACGGATAAACGCAGAGGAGAAGAAGAGGGAAGAGAAGAAAAGGAAGATGCCTCTTCATCATCTCCAGGTCTTTCGATGGTTTCTTCTCCGAGCCATGCCAAATCTTTCTGCATGATTTCCCGGCGTTCCGGAGAGAGCAAAAGCTCTGCCGCCTCCGAAGCCATCTCTTCCGGAGAGCAGGGGCCGATTCTTTCCGGAAGGATTTCTTTTCCGGCTATACGATTGGGCCAGGCGAGATAATCCCGGAGAGAGGACCGAAGACGCCGGATGCCAAATTGCCGGATACGGGAACGTACAAAAGGAATCCGATCCAATCCTCCCAAAATCCCCGGCAGGGGAACCAGGGAAAGGAACCGGTCCGGCACCGCCACAATTCCTGGAGTACGGGTATGCAGAAGCTCCAGGGTATTCGTGCCGGGCTGGGTAAGAGCCAGATCCGCCTTTTCCAGAACGCCTCCGGTATCGGTAGTTACCGTGCGGAAGCCCTCTTTTTCCCAGAGAGGAGGCTCTTCGGGATCGCTGAAGGGCGAGAGAAGAGCCACCATTTCCACCTCGGGAACCCTTTTCACGAGAGCTCCCCGGATTTCCCCGGCATAAGCCAGGGCAGCCTGCCGGATAGCCTTCCGGCTTCCTGGGAAAAAGGCCACCCGCCTTCCCTCGGGAGCCTTCCAGGAAAAAACGTGAGGATCCGCCTCCAGGGCACTGGCCACGAGATCTCCCGTTACCAGGGAGGATTCTCCCCGTTTCTCCAGGTTTTTCCGCATGGTTTCGAAGGCGGTACCCACAAGACAGCAGCTCCGAAGGCCCTTTTTCCAGCCGTAGGTATATGTGGCCAGAGGGCATCCGTACCTCCAGGCGAAATAACGGCCGAAAAGAAGATCCCCTCCCAGTTGTATTATCCCGGAATAGAATCCCTTTCTGGGCTGCCGGAAAAGAGTTTTTCCCGAAAGAGGGTAAACCTGTACCGGAAGATGCCGCTCCACCGCTTCCAGTTCTCTCCCGGAAGCGAACTGGCAGGGAAGAAGGCAAAGCTCCGGGAGATCCTTCCTCCGAAGAATCTCCTTCAAAAGAGGACGGGCCCATCCCCAGACCTCTCCGGGGCCGTTGGCGAGAACCAGATAACGTCTCATGCTACTCGAGGTACTCCAAGATCTTCTCAGCCCAAAGATCGAAAGCTCCGGGAGTTCCCAAACGTTTCCGGGCCTCCTCCATGCGCCGGTGAATTTTTTGCCGAAGCTCCCGAGAGCCTTCGTAGGCTTCCAGAAGAGCCACCGCCGAAGCTCCCCGGGCCTGGTGCTGCAGGAGTTCCGGATAGACGGGATAATCCGCCAGAAGATTCGGCACGGCTCCGTACTCCACTCCCATGAGTTGCAACTTCCGAAGAAGGGAGAGGATGCTCCAGTTCAGCCCGGACATGCGGTAGAGCACCACCATGTAACGATTGAGAAGAAGGGCTTCCGTAGCCACGGTACCGCAGGCGCCCATGAGCGCATCGGTACGCTTTATCAGCTCTCTTCCGGGTTCTTCGGTACGGTATTCCCCGGGAAAGGCTTCCACGAGAAGCTCTCTGGCCTTCTTCGAAAGTCCCGGGGCCACGGAGATCCAGGGGCGAACCCCTTTTTCCAGAAGCAGAGGAAAGGCTTCCTGAAGAACGGGAAGATTATGGCGCACCTCACTCTCCCGGCTTCCCGGAAGAAGGGCCAGGGAAGAGAATTTTTCCCCGGAAAAAGCTGCGGGGGGTTGCGAAAAAAAGTGCTCCTCCAGAAAGGGATGCCCGCAAAAAACGGAGGGTACCCCTTTCCGGAGGAGCAGCTCGTGCTCGAAGGGAAAGAGAGGGAAACAGCAATCGTAATATTTGCGGAGTTGCTTCACCCTTCCTCGGCGCCACGCCCATACCGCAGGAGGAGCTATGTTGAGCAGAGCTCCTCCGTACCCCTTGCGACGAAGTTTTTTCGCCAGGGGAAGGTGAAAATCCGGGCTATCCACCAGGAGTACCGCCTTGGGAGAGGTTTTCAAAATATGCTCCGTCATGGAGTGCAAAAGCTTGAAAAGCCGGGGAAGAGCTCTCGGAACATCCGAGAACCCCATAATGTGCAGTTCCTCGGAAGACCAGAGGGAACGAGCTCCCGCGGAAGCCGATGCTGGGCCGAGCATCCCCTCGGGGATCCCGGTATATCCCCGGGAAAAGAGAGCTTCCAGAAGGGCTTTTCCGTAGAAATCTCCCGAAATCTCCCCTACGCTCAGGAAGAGGGACAATGGCGCACTCCCACCACGGCGATACCCATATCCGCGGCAATTCCCTGTACATATTCGGGAGTGAGGATCACCGTTTTGTCCGCCTCCACCGCAAGACATTTCAATCCCGCCCGGGCCATGGTGACAAGGGTTTTGGTGCCCACCGTGGGAAGATCGTACCGCATATCCTGATCCGCCCGCATCATCTTCACCACCACTCCTCCCTTGCAAAGCCCTCCGGCCCGGAGAAGCGCCGCATCGGTACCTTCCATGGCCTCCACCGCCACGATGGAGCGATCGCAAACCACCACGGTCTGTCCGAAGGAAAGATGCAATACCTGGCGTGCAACGTCTCTTCCGTAGCGGAGATCGTCCCACTCCCGCTCCGAAGGCTCACGCCCCGCGATATGTCCTTCCGGAGCCAGAAGATCTTCGATGATATCCGCATACTGCACTACCCGGATTCCCGCCTTTTCGATATAGGAGACCACGCCTCCCAGAAGGGAGTGATCATCCCTCTCCCGGATGCTCTGGACAAGCTGACGCGCGGAATCGTCGAGAAGGGCGGGATGGTACATGAGAGTTTTGGGAACCCCCCCCGCAAGGATAAGCTCTTGCACTCCCCGCTGCAGGAGATCCTCCATCACCGCTTTCAGTTCCAGCCTCGGGAAATGGAGTAGCTCCAGGGCGAATTTGGAAAGTTCTCCCACCTCTTCCCGAAGAGCGTAAATCACAGGAGGATGCCCCCGGGCAGTCAACCGCCGGGCGATCTCCTGGGGAAGCAACCCCTCCCCCGCTACCACTGCACGCATAATTTCCATAGCTCCCTTTCCTCCCCGAAAACTCGCACCCCTAGTTTCTCCCTGCTTTTTCCGAACACACACCAAACCGAAAAACATTTTTCCCGCAAAAAACGATTTTTTCAAAAATTCCCGACGCATCGAAAGAAAGTGAATAAAGCCGATAAAAAGAGGATCTCCTATCGTCCCACCCTGTTCGCTCTGCCCGCGAGAACACCTCCAAGAAAGAGGAAAAGGCATACCGGCAACCAGGCCCCCACGAAGACAGGCACCTTTCCTCCCTGAGCAAGAGCCCGGAAGAAGGACATGACCACGTAGTAGCCGAAGGCCACGAGAACGCTCATTCCAAGGCCGATCCCCGCTCCTCCCCGATGATGCTGCACTCCGAGACAGGCTCCCACCAGGGCCAACACCACTGTAGCCCAGGGAAAGGCAAGGCGCATGTGCAGAGAGACCCAGAGAGGACGCACATCGCCTCCGTGGGCGGAAACCACGGAAATTTGCCGGAAGAGCTCGATGATTCCCATGGAATCGGGATCCCGATTGGACTGCTCCATCTGCAGAGGAGAAAGCTCCAGAGGAATTTTCTGGCTTTCGAAGGTCATGAGCAGAGAGACTCCTCCCCTGGAAGTAACCTCGTAGATTTTACCATCCTCCAGAGTCCATATGCCCTTATCCCAAACTCCTTTTTCCGCAGAAAGAATTCGGGAGAGCCTTCCTTCATCGAATTCCTGGACGAGAATTCCTTCCATTTTCGCCGCCCGAGGCTTGAGGCGATCGATATAGATCACTCGCCGGAGATGCCCCTGGCTCTCTTCTCTCAGGAAAACCCGTTCCTTCACGAGAGAGGGACGTTCCTTCAGAACTTCCTTCTGCATTACCGCATAGTAAGCCCGATTGCTCAGGGGTACCACGGTTTCGTTCCAGAGGATCGAAAGAAAAACCACTCCCAGAGAGAGAAAGATCACCGGCCGGAGAATACGCTGAAAGGAGATTCCCGAAGCCCGGAACGCCACGATTTCGCTGCGCCCCGAAAGTCTTCCGAAAGCCAGAAGAGCCGCCAGAAGGGAAGACATGGGAATTACCAGGGCCACTACCTCGGGAAGGCGGTAGAGGAAAAGGCGGATCACCACCCACATGCTGATACCACGTTCGATGATGAGATCCGCGATCTGAAAGAGCACCCCTCCCGCTACGAAAATTACCGTAAAGGCGAGAATTCCGAAAATAAAGGGCTGCACCAGCTCCGCCGCCATATACCGATCCAGGATTTTCCATCCCCTGGCCACGCCGCTACGCTCCTTCGGATTCGTTGCGGGCCAGAATATATTCCGCCGCTTCCCGCACCGCTCCGGCTCCTCCGGAACGGAGGGTTGTCATATCTGCGGCTTCCCGAACCTCGGGAAGCGCATTCTGCACGGCGATTCCCAAACCAGCCCAGGAAATGCAGGGAAGATCGTTCACGTCATCCCCCACGAAAGCCACTTCTTCCCGGGAGATCCCGAGTTTTTCCGCAAGCTCCCGGAGCACCGGAAGCTTTTCCTTCACTCCGTTGACACAATGGGAAATTCCAAGCTCCCGGGCCCTTCTCTCGGTAACGGGGGAATAGCGGCCGCTGATGAAGGCAAGCACAACGCCGGATCGGGCTAGCCGGGAAAGCCCCATGCCGTCCTGAACGTCGAAGCGTTTCCATTCTCCCGCTTCTCCGTCCAGGTAAATCCCTCCGTCCGTAAGGGTTCCGTCCACATCGAAAGCAGCCAGTCGTATCATGAGAGCCTTCAGGAACGCACCCAGGGAGTGACTCCCCGGCCACTTCCGGCGTCCACGAAATCCAGGATCTCCCGGACGAGAGGATCCTGACCTTTTTCCTCCCGGAGAAGAACCAAGGCTTCCCGGAGTGGCAATCCCCCCCGGTAAAGCTGCTGGTAAACCCGGGAGAGCTCCGTACGGGCGGCGAGATTGAATCCGTTTCGGCGAAGCCCGACCTTGTTGAGGCCATAAACCCGGGCGGGATGACCATCCACCAGAAGAAAGGGAGGGACGTCTTTCACGATCTTCGCAAGCCCTCCTATCATGCAGTTCCGGCCGATATGTACGAACTGATGCACCCCCGCCATGCCGCCGATAACCGTTCGTTCTCCCACGTTAACGTAGCCGGAAAGCCCCACCTTGTTCGCCATGGTGACGGAAGCCCCAACTTCCACGTTGTGCCCGAGATGACACCCCTCCATAATATAACATCCCCGACCGACCCTGGTAGCTTTTCCTTCTCCGCTGGCCCGGTGAATGGTAACATTTTCCCGGAGAGTTATTCCGTCTTCCAGAAGAACCCAGCTTTCTTCGCCTTTAAAATCGAAATCCTGGGGTTCCCGGCCCAGGGTGACGTTTTCGAAGAAACGGCAGTTCTCCCCTATCCGCACATAGTCGCATATACGGACAAAAGCTTCGAGAACCGTGCCGTTCCCTATCTGCACCTTATCCCCCACGATGCAGTAAGGACCGATAGAAACGTTTTCTCCGATTTCCGCCTTGGAGGAGACCACCGCGCTGGGATGTACCGTAACCATCAGGCATCTCCCTTTTTGGTGTCAAGCCGCTCCGCCAGGAGGAAACTCAGTACTGCTTCCGCCGCAAGCTCTCCCTCCACGGTAGCTCGGACGGAAACCTTTCCCATCCGGCGGCGGAAACGCTGCGCCTTGGCCTCGGTAATGAGCTGGTCTCCCGGGCGAACGGGACGACGGAACTTGGCATGTTCCACCCCGGTAAGATAGGGGGCGAGGTTTTCGCTTCCCGGAAGATAGAGCACCATCATGGCCGCCACCTGCCCCATGGCTTCGAGAATGAGCACCCCCGGCATAACCGGTTCCTGGGGGAAATGCCCCTGAAAAAAGGGCTCGTTGAAGGTAACGTTTTTCAACCCCAATACCCGGTTTTCTTCAAGCTCGAGAATACGATCCACCAGGAGAAAAGGATAACGATGGGGAAGTCTTTTCATAATCTCCAGAATGTCCACTCTATTTTTTTCGCTCACAGGATATAACCTCCTCGACACATTTCAGTAAGATAACATGCATTCCCGGTCCCCTTCTCCCGGAAGACGCCGAGCATCTATGCGGAAAAAGGGATCTACACCTTTCCCGCAGCTCTGCGGAGCCGCTCCACGAGACGAAGATGCGTGGCATGTCCCGCCCGCAGGGCTACCACGTGGGCCACGAGAGGTCTTCCGAGAAGCATGAGATCCCCCAGAAGATCCACCATCTTGTGCCGCACACATTCATCGGGGAAACGAAGGCCTTCGGGATTCATAACCTGGGTTTCGTCGAAAACCACCGCATTCTTCAAAGATCCTCCCTGAGCAAGGCCACGCTTTCGGAGCGCCTCCACCTCCGAAAGGAATCCGAAGGTTCGGGCCCCTTCAAGCTCTTCCCGAACGGCAGAATCCCAGAGAACACTTTTCCATTGAGAACCTATGCAGGGATGAGGATGCTCGAAAGCATAGGTTACGCCAAAACGGGAAGCGGGGAAAAGAGCGATGGAAGGCCCCACGCCGGGATCTCCTACAACGAGAGGCATTCCCGGATAAAAAGGAAGAAGCTCTTTGGAGAGAGGCACTCTTTGAGGAAAAAGCTCTCTCGAAAAAAAAGAAGCACTTCCGTCTCCCATGGGGACCTCCTCTGCATCTGCAACGATACGGACACTCCATATCTCGCAGAGCGTCAGAGCTCCCAGGAGATGCTCCACTGTGGCAAGAGAGTATCTTTCTCCGAAGAAAAGGGTGGTTCCCCGACCTCCTCCCTCAAAAGAAGCTTCCCGAAGATCAAAGCTCTTCTCTCCGAAGCAGAAGGATATCCTTCCTTCCTCGGAGGGGCAAAGGCGAAGCGTTCCCGAGGTTCCCCGATGCAATCCCACCCCCGAAAAAAGGACTTCTTTCCGAAGAGTGTGATTTTTCATGAAGGAAATCGTTCCTTCAAGCGTTCCAGATCTTTTTCCATTCGTTTGATTTTTTTAGCCATGTCAGGCATTTTTCGCAGATAGCTCAGAGCCGCAAGTTCCTTTCGATGTTCCCAAGCGGGAAATCCTGAGACCACGGTTCCGGGAGGCACATCTTTGGTAGCCCCTCCACAGGCTGCGATCTGGCTTCCCTTGCCCACACAGACATGCTGAGCCACGCCGCTTTTGGCAGCGAGAATGACATCGTCCTCCAACACCGCACTTCCCGCAAGGCCTACGAAGGCCACCAGGAGGCAACGCTTTCCCACCACGCAGTTATGCCCCACGTGCACATGATCGTCAAGCTTGCTGTACGCTCCTATGCGCGTGGTCCCGATGGTTCCCCGATCCACGGTAACGTTGGCTCCGATCTCCACCCCTCCTTCGATGCGGACCCCCCCGATCTGGGGTATTTTAAGGGGAGGTTCCTCTTCCTGAGGTTCATAACCGAAACCATCGGCTCCCAGGATGGTTCCCGAATGAACGGTTACATCCTCTTCGAGAACTACGTCGGAATAAAGGACCACTTGAGGTTCGATACGGCTATTCTTTCCTATTCGGGAACGAGCTCCCACGTATATCTGAGCTACCAGCACCGCCCCTTCCTCCACCATCGCATCTTCCTCCACCACGCATTGAGGCCCAATCCAAGCCTCGGGATGAATTACCGCCCGGGGATCCACCCAGGCGGAAGGATGGACTCCTTTCCTGGAAGGAGAGGCGATCTGAAAAGCTTCGAGAAGAGGTATCAGGGATTTGCGGGGATTCTCCACGAGGATGGCGTCAAACCCCGGAGGGAGAAGATCCTCCCGGGTAAGAAGCACGGGATTTTTATGGGAGAGGAGATCCTCCGGAGATGCCCAGAGAGGTACCACCGCCTGCGAATCGTGCTCTTCCGGAGTTCCTACACGACAAACCCTCCGGGTTCCGTTTCCCACAACCCTTCCCTGAAGCTGCTCCGCAAGTTTTTCGATGGATACCGCCATTTCCTCCATACCCATGGCATCCTCCTTATAAGTTCCCTACTGCTCTGAGGCTGAGTTGATCCCCAGCCCTTTCATCGTAATACAGTTCCAGGGAAAAATGTTCGTTGATTCGCCATCCCAAGGCCCCGTTATGTTCTCCTTCAGGATTGTAACGCCACCAGAGATAGGGAGAACGAATTTCCCTTGGATCCGCCCAGAAACGCCACCAGAGGTCTTCTCCGGGATAGGCGAATTCTCCTCCCAGAAAGATGTCCTGCCAAGGAGACCAACGGAGTCCCCAGCGGCTTTCCAGGGAAAAATCGTTGGCCTTCATAATCCACTCGCCGTAAAGCTCCACGCCGTCCTTTCGGGAAGAAAATTTTTTCCCGAAATGCAATCCCAGCTCCGGATAATGCCCGTCACTCCCCGCATAACCCGCAAGCCATCCCTGAATAACGTAGGAAGCACTCTCCACATCCACCCGTATCCGGGAAAGCTGTTCCGCTTCGAAATGTACCGCAAGATCCGCATCTGCCCGGGATGTAACGTTTCGTTCTCCCAGCAGCGAAGCTGACCAGAGTTCCACTTCCGCGGCATGAAGGCGCAGCCATGCCACGGGAAGCCCCACCAGGGGCGAAAGATCTTTCAGCATACCCTCTTTGAGATCCTGCCGAAGAATTACCGGAAGGGTTTCCGATTGGAGCGAGGGAAGCAGAGCCAGAACCAGGGGAGGGCGGGGAGTGAAGGAAATTTCCATTTCCGGCCCCTCTCCTTCACGAAAGCGCATTACCGGAGTCCCGTGCCAACCGGGAAGACATGCCTCCGTTTCCCGGGCCAGGAAATCCCGAAAAGCCACATCCCCCCAGCCAAAAACGGGAGAAGGAACTCCTTCCAAGCCCCGGACAAGATTTTCTTCCAGTCTCGCCACATCTTTCCGAAACCACTCCGAAAGAGGCGCTTCCAAAGGTGGAAAAGAAAGGTATACCCTCCAGTTATCAGGGAGTCCTTTCTGAGGAGAAAAACGGGCTTCCAAACCGCCCTGGGGCAAGGCACGAAGAAACTCCAAAGAATAACCGGGATAGAGTCGCTGCACCACCAAACGAAGCACCCGCTCCCGCTCCTCCTCCCGGGAAGCCCGGGAAGAAAGCTCTCTCCATACCGCTCCGAGACTTTTTTCCACGGTTTCCGTAAGCCAGAAAGGAATGCCTTGGACGGAAACACCTTCATCCGCCTTCCCCCAGGAAGGAGGTACGAAAACAAGGGCTCCGGCCAAGATCAGCGCCGCAGCCCCCGCACATGCCGTGGAAAAAGAAAAAGCCCCTCTTCGCCTCATCGATATATCCGGACTAGAAGAGTTCACCCATACTGAAGATGGTTCGGGTTTCCTCGTCCCCTTCCGCTACGTCCAGCCGGATATTTCCGATGGGAGTCCGCACCCGGACCCCGAAACCGTAATTGTCCGCAAGATCCGAGAAGCTCATGCTCTCGTTGTCCCGGCTGTCCCAGGCCTTTCCGGTGTCGTAAAAGAGCACCAGGGAAAAGGTCTCCTCCACGGGAAGCCGAAGCTCGAAATTCCCGAGAAGCATTTCGTCGCCCTTGAAGTATTCGCTTTCATATCCCCGAAGCGTGGAATCTCCTCCGATGGAGTAGAGCTCCACCCAGGGAATGGTTCCCGAAGCCCATCCCGCCCGGATCCGGGCGGCGAAGATAATGGGATTTTCCTCTTCGTTCAAAGTACCGAAGGAATCGAAAATATCCCGTACTCCCAGAATGGGGGTGTAGTATTTCGCCTCGAGCCACCATTCGGAGAAGGAGTATTCCCCTCCCAAAGCCTCCAGGGCCTGTTCGTACGTATTGGATTCGATATCTCCGTGAGGATAGCTGGAGTACTCCTCCATGTTGGTCCGCTGTACCTTGCCGGTAACGGAGAAGACCTTTCCGTCCAGAAGCCGGTCGTCCTTGAACTCTTCCATGTCGTTATAACCAAGCTCCTGAATAGCCTTGATATCGTAACTTCTTACGGCGATATCCGATTCGCTCCAGTTCAGGGTAGCATACCAATGGTACTCCTCGTTCCGGCCGAACTTCCGTCCGCCTCCTATAAAGGCGGCTTTCGAGGATTCATCGTATTCCATGGTCCACTTGGAGGTTCGGGAACCATCCGGATTTTCCACGGATCCGTTGTAATCCAGTTCGTCCCAGGTACGCTTATCGAACCCGATGTTCCAGGCATAGACTTTTTTGTCCATGTAGGGATTGCTGAAAGAAAGCCAGTATTCCTCGCGATCTCCCGTATCGAATCCCACATCGAATCGCTGTCCCCGTCCCTGCCAGTTGGGATCCTCGTAACCGAGCCCTCCCTGCCATCCGGAGCTGCTCCCATAGCCGATATTGAAGGTTACCCGGCCGGTACGCTTTTCCTCCACCGTAAGTACGAGAATCACCAGGGAGGGATCGTCATTGGGCTCGAACCCCACGCTGACATCCTCGAAATATCCCAGCCCCTGAAGGGTGTTCAGGGATTTCCGAAGGGCCTTGGCGTTGAAGAGATCTCCCTTTTCCAGCTTGAGCCGCCGTTCGATGACGTAGGTTTTGGTTTTCGTGTTCCCCTGGATGATAATGGAATCCACCCGGGGCTCGATGATGGAGACGATAATGTCTCCTCCCTCCACCGCCACATCCGCCACGCGCATAAGCACGTATCCTTCGTCCTGGTATTTCTCCTTGATGCGCTGAAGATCATGCTGAAAAAAGACGCGGTTAAAGACATTCCCCGGAGTGGTAAAGACCACTTCCTTGAGCTGTTCCTCCGTAAAGACCGTGTTGCCCTGAAAACGGACGTTTTCCACCACCGGGTTTTCCCGAATCATGAAAATTACGTCCACTCCATCCGGCCGAGGCTGCATATCCACATCCACCAGGGCGAAAAAGCCGAGACTGTATATGGCCTCCACGTCGTTACGCACCTGTTCCCGGTCGAGAGGATCCCCCGCCCGGGTCTGGATAACGCTGAGGATGTGATCGGAAATCACATGCTCATTACCCTCTATTTGAACCCCCGTAACAAGAGGCCCCGCTCCAAACGCTCCGGAAGCCGTCACCATAAGCAACAGCAACACCAGGCCGCACCATACACTTCGACAAGGTCGCCTCACCCCACAACCAACTCCTTCCAGTCTTTTCCGGCTTTCCCACATATCCCCAGAAGGGGTTTTTCTTTTCCGGAATTACCCTACTCCGTTACAACCTGAATCGCAGAACCTCTGAGAGCACGCTCCCCTACCTGCACAAGGGCCAGAACTTCATCGACTCCCAATCCCTCTTCCGAAGGATTCTCATCTTTTCGGGGGACCGGAGCCTCCCGAAGCGAAACCGTACCGGAAGCCGAAGCATAGGAACGAGGTTCCCCGGAACTATCAGGAACTCTTCCGGCTCCTTCTTCCTGCGAAAAATCCGCCTCGGAAAAACGTATGGCTCCGGCACTCAGGGATTTTCGAAGAGACGTAAGAAGCTCTCTTTCGTCCTTCGTCACGAAAACCGGAATTTTCTGTTCCCTCTCCGCGAGAAAAGGAGGCCGCTCTCCCACGCTGAGGGGAACCGCCATGAGAAAGAGCAGAAAAAGAGCCACTCCGGCCCGGCGAAAGATAATTCCCGCAGAGGAAAGAAAAAGATCTTCTTCGGTTTCCTGAGCCTCCGCACGTTCCCAAATGGCTCGACGGGCCCCTTCAAGATCCGCCTTGGCGGACTCGATCTCCATGAGGGCGGTATGCCACTTCTTCATCCGGCACGCCTCCCGGCATCGATCGATCCACCGCTGTACCCGCTGCAGTTTTCGTTCCATAAGAGCACACTCCCGAGAAAAGAGGATGAGACACTTGTCTTATGGATTTATCCCCTTTCGGGCTCTTTTTGTGGCCCCTCCACTCCCATCCATCGCCGCAATTTCTCCAGAGCCCGCCGCTGAATTCGATAGACATGGCTTACGTCCAGCTGATGCTCCGCAGCGTACTCCTTCGCATGTATTCCACGCAGAAGGAGAGACCGAATCACTTCAGCCTCCCGCTCCTGAAGTTTTTCCATTTCGTGTTCCACCGTAAGAACGAGGTCCAGAGTATCCTGCATATCCTCCGCCCCAAGGGCATATTCCACATCCTCCACGGGAAGCGGGGCCTTTCCCTCCACTCGCTGCAAATAGTTCACCATGCTTCCCCGAAGGCGGTAGACCACATAGGTGCTGAACCGGATGCCCTTTCGGGGATCGTAGTTATCCATGGATTTCAGGAGGGCCATCATGCCTTCCTGTACGAGATCCCCCAAAACGAAATGGGGCACTCCGAACTTCTGAGCAACCCAGAAAACAAGAGGGCGATAGGCAAGAACAAGTTGCTCCCGGGCACATTCATCCCCTTCGGCAAAACGCTCCCAAAGACGGCGCTCCTCCTGGGGAGAGAGCTTTTGTCTTTCTTCCCGGTAATTTTCGTAGGATTTCATGCTACCCCCTCGTATTGTCCCCGTTTTTCGGTTCTTCCATGCTCCGCAAGGCTCCCTTATCTTTCCGGAGAGAGATGGGAATCATCATCATACAGGGAAAGAACCGCTTTTCCCCGAACCCTTTTCACTCCTGTAAGGGAGCAGTTGCGCATGGTCATCTCCCAGAAGGAGCTGTCCTCAAGGCCCAGGATTACCAAAAGAGCCGCCCGGACCACCCCTCCATGGGTCACTGCGAGAACCCGAGAAAAACCGTGTTCTTCGATTTTTTCAAGTCCCTTTTTTACACGAACCTTGAGAGCATCCAGAGACTCCCCTCCCGGAGGAGAAAGAGCTCCGGGATTTTTTCTCCACTGGGAGTAGAGAGAGCCGTAGGAGCTCTCGATCTGCTCCACCGTAAGCCCTTCCCAAAGGCCGAAATCCCATTCCTGAAGCTCCTCCAGAGGTTTGCAAAGAGAATGATCCCGTGAAAAAGCCCCTATAATCCGGGCAGTTTCCCGGGCCCGAAGAAGAGGGCTGTAAAAAATGGCCTCGGGCTTGAACGAGCGAATACGCCTTCCCAGAAGAGAAGCCTGGCTTCTTCCCCGGGAGTTGAGGGGAATGTCGCTCTTCCCCTGGTATCGCCGGAGAGCATTCCATTCCGTCTCTCCATGGCGAGCTAAATAAAGTTCCAGTCTTCAACGCCTCCCCGCATGAGCAAAAACCTCCGAAAGGAGAAAATTCCCGACACGCTAAATATTCCCACATCCCGGAAAGAATGGCAATGGATTCCTTTTTCGAAAAGGAAATTCCCCGCAGGGGATCTTTGGAGCGTCTATTTCTTGCGAATCAGCCATAGAGGCAAAACAAGCAACACCGCTCCCGGGAGGAACCCCAAAGAGCATCCTCCACCACCGCCTCCTCCGGAAACGGTTCCCGTAGGAGTCGGGTTTACCGTAGGAGAAGGGGATACCGAGGGGGAAGGGGTAAGGGTTGCCGCCGCAGGAGAAGGTGTGGGGGTAGGTGTCGCTGTAGGCGGTATAGGAGTTGCCGTCGGCCCCGCCGGGGTCGGAGTGGCAGTGGGACCTCAGCCGAATCCTATGCAGGATGCGTATCCCGAAAGGGGGAAAAGGCATATTCCTCCGAGCAAAAACCCTATGAAAAGTACCCTGAAAATCCTTTTTTTGAATCCGTTCTTCTTAAAAACTGTGGTCATGAAGATGAGTCACCCTTTTTTTTCGAATCTTCCGAAGGTCCTTCGGAGAGATCGAACTCCAGATCGAGATCCAGATCCTCCGCATCGTTCGAGGAAGCCGCCACATTGGCCTGAAGAATTTTCTTCGCTTTCTCCACAACCTCCGGATCCACGTGCTCCAGATCCTCTTTCAATTTTTTCATGCGCTCTTCCGCAAGAGCCATCTCTTTTTCAAAATTTTCCATACGAGAGAGCTCTTTCTCTTTTTCCGTCATCTCTCCGCCTCCCTCTGTACCATTCGCATCTTAGTCTTCGAAAAGATGGAAATACACGGAGTACATTTTACACCATTTCCCGGGAAGCACCTATGCACTTTTTCCGGAAGCCCCCCGGGCAATGAGAGCTCCCGCATAGCCCCCTCCCACGCCGTTATCGATATTCACCACGGTTATTCCGGGAGAACAGGAATTGAGCATGGCAAGAAGCGCCGAAAGTCCTCCGAAGGACGCTCCGTAGCCCGTGCTCGTGGGTATCGCCACCACCGGAGCCATCACGAGCCCGGAGACCACGCTCGGCAGGGCTCCATCCATTCCCGCCACCACCACGAGAGCCGAAGCACGCCGAAGAAGCGGAAGATTGTCCAGAAGCCGGTGAATTCCCGCCACTCCCACGTCGTAAAGCCGGGCGACCTCGCACTCCATGAGAGACGCGGTAAGGGCCGCCTCCTCCGCCACGGGAACATCGCTGCTTCCCGCGGTAATCACCAGGAGTTCTCCTCTTTTTTCCGCAGGCTCTCCCTTTCGGTAAGCCCCCCGGGCTATTTCGGAGTATTCGAGGTTTTCCATAATCTCCCGGAGAAGCCTCACCTGATCGGGAAGAATACGGGAAAAAAGCACCGCTCCCGGACGATCTTTCAAGGCCTCCGCAATGGCACGAAGCTGGGCGGCGCTTTTGCCCGGGGAATAAATGATTTCGGGAAATCCCCGGCGAAGTTCCCGATGGATGTCGAGCTTTACCTCCCCGAGGTCTTCGTAGGGAAAGGATTCCAAAAAAGAGAGAAGGCCGGATTCCGAAAGAGCTCCTTCCCGATATTCCCGGAGACGTTTACGAAGGCTTTCTCTATTCACTCGAAGAATCCTCCTCCAGAAGGGCGGCTATGTCGTCAAACTCCGGCTTCTCCTTGGAGATTCCCGAAGCGGTGGAAATTTTCACCCGGAGAGGATAGGGCTTGCCATCCATAAAAACGGTTTTTTTCTCGATGGTGCGGTCCATGGCAATGCGCTCCACTCTCCAGGAACGCACTCCCAAAGTGGGAGTAAGCGCAAAAATCTGGTGGGTGAGCTCCTCCCGATGCTCTTCCTCCGCAAGCACCCGGAGAAGAAAGAAGGGGCGTCCCTTCTTGCCGATTGCCTGGGAAAGATGCACCTCCGGAGCCAAAGCCCGGAGTTTTTCCAGAGCATATCCCATCTCCTCCCCCGTGGCGTCATCGATACCTGTTTCCAGAATCCAGAGTCCCTGGGGCTCCCGGCGCACCAGGGTTCCCCGGAGCACGTTGGGAACGTCGAAATCCTTGGTTCCCGCTCCGTATCCCACGCGCAGGGGCGTCATCGAAGGAAGCTGGGGGTAGAAGGTCCCTCGGGAAAGAAGCAATGCCACCCCCGTAGGAGTGGCGATCTCCTCCTCCACGGGGCCTCCTTGGAAAGGGATTTCCCCTCTGGCGAGAAGGGCCGCCACCGCCGGAACCGGAACGGGGAGAAGTCCGTGAGCACAACGCACATGGCCTCCTCCTACCCGAAGGGGAGTACTCCCCATGGAAGGATATCCCAAATCTTCGAGAAGCAGAAAAAAACCGAGCAAATCCAGAATGGTATCCGCGCTCGCCGCCTCGTGGAGGTGTACCTCTTCGACGGTGGCACCGTGAACCTGGGCCTCCGCCGCCAGAAGAAGATCCAGCGCGTGCAGGGCGTCTTCCAGCACTCTTT
>DAIPKP010000290.1:0-1065 GCA_036769705.1 Synergistaceae bacterium | reverse complement strand
CCCGGGGACGCATGGTGGGAAAGAGAATAACGTCCCGAATGGTTTCGGATTCCGTGAGCAACATTACCAGGCGATCCACTCCGACGCCAAGTCCTCCCGTGGGAGGAAGGCCGTATTCCAGAGCGGTAATGTAGTCTTCGTCGTAAGGATGGGTCTCCTCATCTCCCGCCTCCTTTTTGCTTTGCTGATCCAGAAAACGCTCCTTCTGATCCATGGGATCGTTCAGCTCGCTGAAGGCATTGGCGAATTCCATACCGCTGATAAAGAGTTCGAAGCGGTTGGTATAATCCGGATTTTCCGGATCCCTTTTGGAAAGAGGAGAGATTTCCACGGGATGCTTGAGCACAAAAGTGGGTTGTACAAGCTTTTCCTCTCCGAAGGCTTCGAAGAGCATGGAAAGAACGAGAAAACGGCTTTCGTGCCCTTCGATATCCAGCCCCTTCTTCCGAGCGATTGCCCGGGCTTCTTCATCGGAAGAGATTGCATGGATATCGACTCCCGCATATTTTTCCACAACTTCCGCCATGGTAATTCTTTGGAAAGGAGGCTCCAGAGAAATTTCCCGGCCATACCAGGTTTTTTTCCGCGATCCCGTGGCATCCGCTGCAGTCACGATAATTTGTTCCGTAAGGTCCATCATATCTTCATAATTTGCATAGGCCCAATACACTTCCATAGCTGTAAATTCGGGATTATGCCGGGGGCTGATTCCCTCATTCCGGAAATTTTTCCCCATTTCGTAAACCCGTCCCATCATGCCCACGACAAGACGCTTGAGGTAAAGCTCCGTAGCAATTCGCATGTACATGGGAATTCCCAGGGCATTGTGAAACGTGCTAAAGGGGCGGGCGTTAGCGCCCCCCGCAAGGGACGAGAGAATGGGAGTATCCACTTCGAGGGTCCCCGTACTATCCATGACATCCCGGATGGCCCGGATAATCTCCGCTCTCTGCCGGAAAATCTGGCGCACTTCGGAGTTGGCGATAAGATCCACGTACCTCTGACGATAGCGTATCTCCTGATCCTTGAGACCATGCCATTTTTCCGGAAGAGGCCGAAGCGCCT
>DAIPKP010000130.1:0-4782 GCA_036769705.1 Synergistaceae bacterium | reverse complement strand
ATACCTTCACCAAGAAGCCCAATATCCTCGAAGAGATCGCCTATCGCGACACCTGGGGGAAGGGGGCGGACTCCTTTATCTCCATGATTTATGAGCGGCTTGTCCTGATGCGGGATCTGCTTGCCGAGGACGGAAGTATCTATGTGCACTGTGATTGGCGGGTGAATAGTTATATTCGGCTGGCGCTTGATGAGATTTTTGGGAATGCGAATTTCTTGAATCAAATTAGTTGGAAGAGAACGCCTTTTGCTGGGAGTAGTAAAGCTCGGGCGGGTAAGTTCCCTGCGAATACCGATACAATTTTTTTATATGCTAAATCGTTAGAGCGATTGGCGTTCAATCAGCAATTTGTCCCGCATTCTCAAGATTATGTTGAAAGATTTAAGAATCCAGATAATGATCCAAACGGACCTTGGCAAAGCGTCTCGCTGAAAACGTATTCTCAAGCAACTTTTGAAAGACTTAAAAAGGAAGGCAAACTAATCTCTCCTCAAAATAAAGGGGCTGGTTGGCGCTACAAATGGTATCTTAGCGAGACAAAGGGTAAGCAAGTTGAGGATATTTGGATTGACATAAACTTAACCAATCCAATGGCAGCCGAACGAGTTGGCTACCCCACCCAAAAGCCAGAGGCTCTCCTCGAACGTATCATAAAAGCCTCTTCCAATGAAGGCGACCTCGTGGCGGATTTCTTCTGCGGTTCCGGCACCACCGCAGCGGTGGCGGAAAAGCTCGGGCGCAAATGGATTTGCTCGGATCTGGGCAAGTTCGCCATTCATACCACCCGCAAGAGGATGATCGGGGTGCAGCGGCAATTGAAGGCGGAAGGCAGAAATTACAGGGCTTTCGAAATTCTCAACCTCGGCAGATACGAGCGGCAGCATTTCGTTGGAGTCAATCCAAACCTGCGGGAAGAAGAACAGCGGCAGCAGATGGCACAAAAGGAGAAAGCTTTCCTGGAGCTTATCTTGCGGGCCTATTGTGCGGAGCCCGTGACGCAGTTCGAGAGCTTTCACGGCAAACGGGCCGGGCGGCTTGTGGCTATAGGGCCGGTAAATCTTCCGGTGACACGGCTTTTCGTGGAAGAAATTATTCTGGAGTGCCGCAAGAAGCATATCACCAAGGTGGACATCCTCGGCTTCGAGTTCGAGATGGGGCTTTTTCCCAACGTGCTGGACGAGGCGAGAGGCAAGGGTATCGACATTGCTCCGAAATACATTCCCGCCGAAGTTTTCGATAAACGGGCGGTAGAAAAAAATCAGGTGGTTTTCCACGACGTGGCCTATATCGAGGTGAGGCCCCATGTCACTTCGGGGAAGAAGAATACCTTTCCCGCCGTTGCCGTGGAGGTGACGGATTTTTCTGTGTTCTATTCTCAGGATAGTATCGCCCAAGCGGAAGAGGCTTTGGGAAAGACAAAAAAGGCGGGCAGCAAGATCGTGGTGGAAAAGGGACAGATCGTGAAGCTGGTGAAGGATAAGAAGGGCATTATTCAGCGAGAACAGCTTACCCGGCATTGGACGGATTGGATAGATTACTGGAGCGTGGATTTCGATTTTGAAAGCAAACGGGAGATCGTGCACGTTCAAGATCCGATTACCGGAGAAATTCGGGAGGAATGGACCGGGGACTACATTTTTGAAAACGAATGGCAAAGTTTCCGTACCAAAAAAGATCGGTCCCTGGAGTTGAAGAGCGTTTTTCACGAAGTTCCTCCGGGACGCCGCAGGATTGCGGTGAAAGTGGTGGATATTTTCGGTAACGATACCATGACGATCGTGGACGTAAATGTAGGAGGAGGCAAGTAATGGCACTGCATCCGGATTTTCCGAGTTCCCCCTATGCGATTCTCGCCCCCGAAGTGCGCTGGTTTCCTGCGGATGAAGCTTTGCGCGAAATGACCATGGATAAACTGACTCCTCCCCTGGTGGCACAGCTTCGCCGCAAGGTGAGGGATTTTCGGAATAGCGGTTACGTAGGAGCGAGCGAAACCAGCAAGAGCCTGCTCAACTGGTGGTTTAAAGAATCTCATCTGCTTCCAGGAAAAGATGCCATCGTGGGTTCTTTTCAGTATTACTTCGCTCAGCGGGAGGCCGTGGAAACCGTGGTCTATCTGTACGATGTGGCAGGAGCCAGGGATAAATATGACTTGATGCGCTTTGATAGCAGCAATGCCGTGTCGGCGGGGATGTTTGACGAAAGCTGGCGGCGTTACGTCATCAAGATGGCCACGGGTAGCGGTAAGACCAAAGTGATGAGTTTGATCCTGGCCTGGAGTTTTTACCATAAGCTGTATGAGCCGGATTCAGGGCTGTCGCGTAATTTTCTTGTAATTACTCCAAACATTATCGTCCTGGACAGAATTTATCATGATTTTCAGGGATTGCGGATTTTCTTCGAAGACCCGGTGTTGCCGGATAATGGTTATGACGGGCGTAACTGGCGGAATGACTTTCAGCTTACCCTGCACAAGCAGGATGAGGTGCATGTAACCCGGGGAACGGGAAATATTTTTCTCACCAACATCCATAGGGTGTATTCCGGGGAAGAGATTATGCCCTCCCCGGAGGACGAGAATACCATGGATTATTTTCTCGGCAAGCGCCCTACGGGAAAAACCACGGATTCCAAGGTGGATTTGGGAATGATCGTGCGGGATGTGGACGAGCTGATGGTGATCAACGACGAAGCCCACCATATCCACGATGCGACGCTTGCCTGGTTCAAATCCATCGAAGATATTCACAATCGCCTTTTGCAAAAGGGAGGTAGCCTGAGCTTGCAGGTGGATGTGACTGCCACCCCCAAGCACAACAATGGGGCAATTTTTGTGCAAACGGTATCGGATTATCCTCTGGTAGAGGCTATTTCACAGAATGTGGTGAAACATCCGGTGTTGCCGGATGCTGCGAGCCGGGCAAAGCTTTCGGAAAAACAGAGTGCCAAGTTTACCGAAAAGTATGCGGATTATCTTGACTTGGGAGTTATCGAGTGGAGAAAATCGTATGGGGAACATCAGAAGCTGGGGAAAAAAGCCATCCTTTTCGTAATGACCGACGATACCCGCAATTGTGACGAGGTGGCGGAATTTCTCGAGAATCGCTATCCTGATCTTGCCGGGGCAGTGTTGACGATTCATACCAAGAACAACGGAGAAATTTCGGAGGCCACAACCAGTAAAGCCAGGGAAGAGTTGGAATTTCTCCGCAGGCAGTCGAACGTGATCGACTCGAATCAGAGCCCTTATAAAGCAATTGTTTCGGTGCTTATGCTCAAAGAGGGCTGGGATGTTCGGAATGTGACTACCATCGTGGGATTACGGGCTTATTCAGCGAAGAGCAACATCTTGCCCGAACAAACTCTGGGACGGGGATTGCGCAAGATGTACCCGGGTAATACCGAAGAATATGTCAGCGTGGTGGGAACGGATGCTTTCATGGATTTCGTGGAATCCATTCAGGTGGAAGGCGTAGAACTGGAACATGGTGAAATGGGCCAAGGTACCGAACCGAAAACGCCGCTTATCGTGGAAGTGGATACCGAAAATCCTCACAAAGACATTGATTCTTTGGATATAGAAATTCCGGTTCTGACGCCTCGAATCCACCGGGAATATAAGAATTTAATTGGTCTTGATGCGAACAGCTTTACCTTTCGACCTGTGACGTATCGGCAATTCACGGAAGAACAGCAGCGGGAAATCGTTTTCAAGGATATTACCACCGGAGAGATCACACATACCACGGTACTGGATAGTGCGGGAAATGTCGATTATCGAAGTGTAATCGGATATTTTTCTCAGACCGTTATGAAAGAGCTGAGGCTGATCAGCGGTTATGACGTGCTCTACGGTAAGGTGAAGGTTTTTGTGCAGGATCTGCTTTTTGGGAAGTCCGTCGACCTGGAATCCCCGAACACCTTGCGGAACCTTTCGGAATTGACTGCTACGAAGACGGTGATCGAGAGTTTTAAGAAAGCCATTAATGACCTGACCATATGTGATAGAGGAGATGCGGAGATTCGAGACACCATCAAGCTGCGAAAGATACGCCCCTTTGTTGTGAAGAATCAGGGGTATATGATTCCGAGGAAATCAGTTTTTAACCGAATAATTGGCGATAGCCATTTCGAATTGGAATTTGCCGGCTTTCTTGAACAATGTTCCGATGTGGCGGCTTACGCAAAGAATTACCTGGCGGTGCATTTCAAGCTTGATTACGTGAATGCGAGTGGCGATATCTCAAATTATTATCCGGACTTCATTGTGCGTCTGACTGATGGAAGAGTAGTTGTGGTCGAAACAAAGGGCCAGGAGGATTTGGATGTACCGCTCAAGATGGCACGTCTTCAGCAGTGGTGCGAAGATACGAACAGAGTTCAGTCGGTGGCTTCCTATGATTTCGTTTTTGTGGATGATGCGGGGTTTGAAAAATACAACCCGAAGTCCTTTGCGGATATTTTAGACGGTTTCAGGAAATACAAGAGAGCTTAGCTGCATGTTGTGCTCAAGGGCTGTTCCTTATGTGCCTTTGATTTCTTGAGATCGCTTGCTTTTCCGCAATATCGGAGCTGTTTTTGAAGGTGTTTTCAATGCATTGCAAATTTTAATGAAGAAACCGTGTAGATACTATTGCCACCACTCTTTGCGCCACGGTGCTCCGGGTATTGGGTCAGGCGGGATGGATGGAAAAGCAACAAGAAATATGTTCTAAGGGCGTACTAAACAAGCCACCCTTGAAAGTGGTTCATACTTATTCTGAATCATGTAAAACTGTATATTTT
>DAIPKP010000289.1:0-1072 GCA_036769705.1 Synergistaceae bacterium | reverse complement strand
GGCTGATGGTACTGTGATCCGGGTGCAGATCTCCCGAAATAATCCGAAAAGGGACCCACCCCCTCGGCTGGAGGTTACCCTCTCTTTGCTCTTTCGGAGAATCGGTAGGACTCTCCGTTGAAGAGAAGAACGTGGGAATGATGGGTAAGGCGGTCGAGTAACGCCGCGGTGAGTGAAACATCCTGAAAGACTTCGGTCCAGCGGCTGAATTCGAGATTCGTGGTAACCAGGACACTCCCCCTTTCATAGCGTTCCGAGAAGAACTGGAAGAGCATGGGGCCTCCGGGGCCGAGGCCGATGTAGCCCAGTTCGTCCAGGATTACGAGATCGAACTTCTCGTAGGATTTCAAGGCCTTGGGAAGCCGGTGCTCGTCCTTGGCGGCGAGAAGCTCCTGAGCCAGATTGACGGCGGTGGTAAAGCGTACGGTCTGTCCCGAGGAGATTACCGAAAGCCCCAGGGCGAGGGCTATGTGGCTTTTCCCCGTTCCCGACTGGCCGAGGCAGATCACGTTTTCCTTTTTGCGAACGAAGTCTCCCGAAGCGAGTTCCAGTATCTTTGTCCTCGGCAGCTCCGGAAGGCGTTTGAAGTCGAAGCTTTCCAGGCTTTTCGTGCTGGGGAAACGGGCTCGGCGAAGAAGAGCTTTCGTGCGTCTTTCGGTACGGGCTTCCACTTCCCTCGTAAGACAGGCGAGGAGATATTCCTCCCGGCTTCGATGGTGTTCCGCCGCCTCTTCTGCCAGGTGACGGTAGGCTTGTTCCACTGCGCCAAGCCGTAGTTCTCCGCAGGCAAGCTCTATGGAGGCCTCGAGAATTCCCGTATCTGGGTTTTGCATGTTCTTCCTCCTCCCTTCAGCAACTCTGAAGACTGTCGTAGATTGCCAGCTCCGGAAGAGGTATGCGGTATTCCCGAAGAGAGGGCGGCGTTTCCACTCGGGGTATTATTTTCTCCCCTCTGCGGTTGAGCAGAATTTGGCGTACCGTGGAGGTGTGCAGAGAGCGAAGGAAAAGAGCTTCCGTGAGAGCGGTGGTCACCTCTTCCAGGGGATACTCCTTGAGAAGGAGCAGGAGGGAT
>DAIPKP010000003.1:0-102320 GCA_036769705.1 Synergistaceae bacterium | reverse complement strand
GGGATATTCCGCGACTTTTGCCGCCAGGGCATCGAAGTTTTCACATTTTTCCTCCACGAACTTTTTGTCGTAGAGGAAAAATGTGAAAACTTCGATGCCCTGGCGGCAAAAGTCGCGGAATATCCCCCCAGCAGGGCTTCCGAAATAAGCGGGGTTCCCGAAGAGACTATCGTCTCCATCGCCCGCATGCTGGGAAGCATCAAGCCCGCCATGGTCATCTATACCCTGGGCATCACGGAGCACGTCACGGGAAAACGCAACGTCATGTCCCTGGCAAACCTCCAGATGCTCCTGGGGAACATGGGAGTCAAAGGCGGCGGAGTCAATCCCATGCGTGGTCAGAACAACGTGCAGGGAGCCTGTGACATGGGAGCCATGCCCAACATGTTCTGCGGTTATCAAAAGGTGGATTCTCCCGAAGTCAGCCGTAAGTTTGCGGATTTCTGGGGTGTTCCGGATTTACCTACCGTTCCTGGAATGAAGATCGCCGACATGACTCAGGGACTTGCCACGGGGAAACTCAAGGCTTTTTGGATTTTCGGAGAGAATTTGGTTGCCACCGAGCCGGATATCCGTCATATTTCCCACTGCCTCAACTCGGCGGAATTTCTGGTGGCTCAGGATATTTTCCCCAACGAAACCACGGTCTTCGCGGATGTCATCCTTCCTTCCGCGGCATGGTGCGAGGACGAAGGAACCTTTACAAATACCGAACGCCGGGTAAGCCGGGTACGTACGGTCAAAAGAGCTCCCGGGGAGGCGAAGCCGAACTGGTGGGTTTTCAAGGAAGTGGCCAAGCGGTTCGGATACGAATGGCCTTCCAACAGCGGCCGGGAAATTTGGGATAATGAAATAGCCGAACTGTGTCCCGCTTTCAAGGGGATCAAGTTCCATCGCCTCGATGCTATCGGGGGTATTCAGTGGCCCTGTCCTTCCGAGGATCATCCGGGAACCCCCATTCTCCACAAGGATGGCAATTTCACCCGGGGCAAGGGAGCTTTCCAGGCCATAGACTGGGCTCCGAGCAGCGAGCTTCCAGACGAAGAATATCCCTTGGTACTCAGCTCCGGGCGGCGTTTGACGCACTACCACTCCCGAACCCAGACGGGGCGGGCCAAAGGGCTGAACGAGCGGATGCCCGAGGAATGTGCGGATATTTCCATCCCCGATGCGGAGGCTCTGGGTATCTCCCATGGCGAAATGATTCTCGTCAAATCCAGAAGGGGTGAAGTAAGGATCAAAGCCAACGTTTCCAAGCGTATCCCTCGGGGGATGCTCTGGATGTCCTTCCACTTCTGGGAGACCAATGCCAATCATCTGCTTAACGGTGATCCGGAAAGCTTCGATCCTGATACCATGACGCCTTCCTACAAGGCTTGTGCGGTACGTATCGAAAAAATAGCCTCCTGATGCGGTACGGGCGTTATGGATCTTACGAAGCTTTTTTGAACGAATTGGAGCTTTTCCACGGGAAGGCCGCTCCTGGGGGTGTGGTGGGGCTGCACATGGTCAACCTGGCCTGGGAACTTCTTCCGGAGGGCATTCTTATGGATGTTATCTGTGAAACGAGAAAATGCCTGGCGGATTCCGTGCAGCTTCTCACTCCTTGCACCGTGGGAAATCATTGGCTGCGAATCGTGGATACCGGAAAATTCGCCGCTGTTTTTTACGACAAAGAAAGCGGAGAGGGTGTCCGTATCTCTCTGAGCATGGAAAAGCTTCGGAGCTGGCCCCGGGTGGAAGAGTGGTTTTTTAAACTCCTTCCCAAAAAAGAACAGAGTTTGGCGGAGATTCTTGACGAAATAAACCGCGCGGGGGCCGCTCTTTTCGATTACCGGAAAGTTGTCGTGAATAAGGTGTTGCTCGAAGTTCGCCCCAAGGCCCCTCCTGTGATCTGCCCGGTCTGCGGCGAAGCGTATCCTCCATATCACGGCTCTGTCTGTCGAGGATGTAGCGGCAAGACGGAGAAATTTTTCCACGAAAAAACCGAAAAATAGTTTGTAGAGAAGCAGGAAAAAATCAACGAAAGAGGGAGCGGCGAAAAATTTGCTACCCCCTCTTTTGTTTGTTGCAATTTTAAAGTTTTTGCAAGAAAGAGCTTTGAAGAAATAGAGAGATTTGACAAGGAGAGAAAACTTTGGTAGAAATTTTCCCTAAGCGGGGAAAAAACACTTTTGTGTACGAAATGCAAGACTCTTCATGACCTTTCAACTTCTCATTTTCAGGACGTAAAGTGCATCCTATGCTCCATGTTTTGTTTGTGAAAAGAGTGGCAATTGAGAGGGGCCTATTCGGCAAAAGGTGATTTTTTATTTTTCTCAGAGGCAAATAAAGGAGGCGTTGGCATGAAGACCTGTTGTTCCAAGGAGACAGGAGGGGGCTACGAAAAACTGGAGGCGTTTATTAATTCGCTTCCGGACAAGCGGGGAGAGCTGATTATGGTACTCCACAAGGCTCAGGAAATCTTCGGATTTCTTCCTAGGGAGGTCCAGGAGTTCATTGCGGGTAAGATGGGGGTCTCTCTGGCGAAGGTGTATGGAGTGGTAACGTTCTATTCGTTTTTTACCATGACCCCCAAGGGAAAGTACCCCATCTCCATATGCTTGGGCACCGCTTGTTACGTTCGGGGAGCCGATCTGATCGTGGAGGAATTTTCCAAGAAACTCGGTATTCAGCCGGGGCAGACTACGGAGGACGGAAAATTTTCTCTCGACACGCTGCGGTGCGTGGGAGCTTGCGGCCTTGCTCCGGTAGTTATCGTGAGCGGCAAGGTTTACGGTCGGGTGACTCCGGATATGGTGGATGGCATTCTTGCCAACTATAAGGATTAGCATTTAGTAGAGGAGTGAGGTGCGGTTATGGCGAAGATACAGAACCTCAAAGAGCTTCGGGCTCTGAAGAACAAGATAAAAGATACTACGGAACTTCGGGAAAAGGGAAGCAATATCGAGAACCTCGTACAGATCAAAGTGAGCATGGCTACCTGTGGTATTGCCGCAGGAGCTCGGGAAATCATGAACTTCTTTATCGAGGGAGCCAAGAAGCGTAATCTCGACAATGTGGTGGTAACCCAGACGGGGTGCATGGGGTACTGCTATGCGGAACCTACCGTAGAAGTATCCCTCCCTGGCCAGCCTCCCGCAGTTTATGGCTACGTGGACAAGGAGAAGGTGGAGGAGATCCTGGATAAACACGTCATGGGCGGGAATCTTGTGGATGGCGTGATTCCCGAAGCGTACAAGACCATTCACGATTAATCGTGAGAATGCGGAAGGAGTGTGCCTGATGGCTGAAAAAATTACCGTTATGGTCTGTGCGGGAACGGGATGTAAATCTTCCGAAAGCGCTCAGATCGTTGAGAATTTCAGAAAAGAGATTCGGGAGAGAGATCTTGGCGAAGAAGTTCGGGTTATCGAGTCGGGATGTTTCGGATTTTGCGAGCAGGGGCCTATTGTCAAAATTGCTCCGGATAACACTTTTTACGTCAAGGTTGCTCCCGAAGATGTTCCGGAGCTTGTAGAAGAGCATTGCATCAAAGGGCGCCAGGTAACTCGGCTTCTTTACGTGGACCCCGAGACGAGGGAACATGTGGCGGATTCCAAGCACATGGATTTTTATAAGAAACAGCTTCGGGTAGCC
Organism: Synergistaceae bacterium; assembly: GCA_036769705.1. GTDB lineage: Bacteria > Synergistota > Synergistia > Synergistales > Aminiphilaceae > DAIPKP01. The sequence goes on along the minus strand of DAIPKP010000003.1, from coordinate 98,681 downwards.
TTGAGGAACTGCGGTTTCATCGATCCTGAGAGCATCGACGAATATATTTCCCGGGATGGATACCAAGCCCTGGGGCAGATTCTCGAAGGCATGAGCCCTAAAGAGGTTATCGACGAGGTGAAGCTTGCGGGGCTCCGGGGACGCGGAGGCGGCGGATTTCCTACGGGGCTTAAGTGGGAGTTCGCATATAAAAATGAGGCGGATCAGAAATACGTTATCTGCAACGCCGACGAAGGCGATCCCGGAGCTTTCATGGACCGCTCCATTCTTGAGGGAGATCCCCACTCGGTGGTGGAGGCCATGGCCATTGCGGGATATGCCATCGGAGCTTCGGAAGGCAAAGTGTATATCCGGGCGGAATATCCCCTGGCGGTGCAGCGCCTTACCAAGGCCATCGAAGATGCCCGGGGATACGGCCTTCTGGGCGACAATATTCTGGGAAGCGACTTTAACTTCGATATTGATATTCGCTACGGAGCGGGAGCTTTCGTCTGTGGCGAGGAGATGGCGCTGATCCACTCCATGGAGGGAGAACGGGGAGAACCTACGACAAAGCCTCCTTTCCCTGCGGAAGCTGGATTTTGGGGTAAGCCGACCATCGTGAACAATGTGGAAACCCTGGCAAACGTTCCGGTGATTTTCCTCAAGGGAGCGAACTGGTTCAATAAAATCGGTACGGAAAAATCCAAGGGCACCAAAGTCTTCGCTCTCGCGGGAAAGGTGAACAACGTAGGGTTGGTGGAAGTTCCCATGGGTATCACCCTGCGGGAGGTCATCTTCGACATCGGCGGTGGTATCCGGAACGGCAAGAAGTTCAAAGCCGTTCAGACAGGAGGCCCTTCGGGAGGATGTCTTACGGAGAAACACCTGGATACCCCTATCGATTACGACACTCTTCTTGCGGCGGGATCCATGATGGGCTCCGGAGGGATGATCGTTCTCGACGAGGATGATTGCATGCCCGCAGTAGCGAAGTTCTACCTAGACTTTACCGTGGAGGAATCCTGCGGCAAGTGCACTCCCTGTAGAGTGGGAACCAAGCGTCTTTCCGCCCTCTTGGGAAAAGTTTGCGATGGAAAAGCCACCATGGATGATTTGGATCGGCTTAAAGAGCTTGGCATGGTGATCAAGGATACCGCTCTCTGCGGTTTGGGGATGACCGCTCCCAACCCGGTACTTTCCACGTTGGAACATTTTTGGGATGAATACGTGGCCCATGTGGTGGAGCATCGTTGCCCTGCGGGAAAATGTAAAAATTTGGTGCGTTACGTTATCGACCCGGAAAAGTGCGTGGGATGTACCGCCTGTGCCCGGGTCTGTCCCGTGGACGCCATTTCCGGCAAGGTTAAGGAAGCACATGTCATTGATGCGGAAAAGTGCATCAAGTGCGGTGCTTGTATGGACGCCTGCAAATTTGCGGCGATTTCCAAGAAGTAAGTGGAGGGTATGACAAATGGAGAATATTACTCTCACCATTGACGGATACAAGGTCCAGGTTCCCAAGGGCAGCACCATTCTCGATGCGGCCCGTAAAGTTGGTGTGGATATTCCCACGCTCTGTTTCCTGGAACTGGAAAACACTCCCATGCACAACGAAACGGCTTCCTGCCGGATTTGCGTGGTGGAAGTGGAAGGGCGCCCCCGTCTGGCTCCTTCCTGCGCCACTCCAGCGGTGGACGGCATGGTGGTACGCACCAACACGCCTCGGGTGCTCAATGCCCGGAAAACCGTGTTGGAACTCATGATCTCGGATCATCCCAAGGATTGCCTTACCTGCCCCAAATCCGGAAATTGCGAGCTTCAGGCTTTGGCGGAACGTTTCCAGCTTCGGGAGATTCGCTGTCCCGATGCGGAGCAATCCACCTATAAAAAAGACATTTCCCCCGCCATCAGCCGGGATATGGACAAATGCATCATGTGCCGCCGTTGCGAAACCATGTGTAACGACGTGCAGACCGTGGGGGCCCTTTCGGCGATTAACCGTGGGTTTGAGGCCGTGGTGGCTCCGGCTTTTGAGATGCCTCTGGAGGAGTCGGTCTGCACCTTCTGCGGGCAGTGCGTGGCAGTGTGTCCCGTGGGAGCTCTTGCGGAGCGGGATTACGTATGGAAAGTGGTTCAGGCCTTGGCGGATCCCGAAAAATTCGTGGTGGTCCAGACCGCTCCGGCGGTACGGGCTGCTTTAGGAGAGGAGTTTGGTCTCGAGCCGGGAACTCTCGTAACCGCCAAAATGGCTTCGGCCTTGCGGCGCCTTGGTTTCGACCGGGTTTTCGATACGGACTTTGCGGCGGATCTCACCATTATGGAAGAGGGAACGGAGCTTCTGGACAGACTGAAGCGGCATCTCGACGGCGACACCAGCGTGCGGCTTCCCATCCTTACCTCTTGCTGTCCCGCCTGGGTGAAGTTTTTCGAGCACAACTATCCGGATCTCCTCGACGTGCCATCTTCGGCAAAATCTCCCCAACAGATGTTCGGAGCCGTAGCCAAGAATTATCTTGCGGAAAAGCTGGACATCCCCCGGGAGAAAATGGTGGTGGTTTCCATTATGCCTTGCCTTGCCAAGAAGTATGAATGTTCCCGGGAAGAATTTTCCGTAAACGGTAATCCCGATGTGGATATTTCCATTACCACCCGGGAGCTGGCACATCTCATCAAGCGGGCGAATATAAACTTCGAAATTCTTCCGGAGGAGGAGTTCGATAATCCCCTTGGAGCTTCCACGGGAGCGGGGGTTATCTTTGGAGCCACCGGCGGTGTTATCGAAGCGGCGGTGCGTACTGCCGTGGAAATTCTTACCGAAAAGCCTCTGGAACGCATCGATTTTGACGAACTTCGCGGCATGGAAGGTATCCGGGAGGCCTGGCTGGAAGTGGCGGGGCTCAAACTGCATATCGGTATCGCCCACGGTTTGGGGAACGCCCGGAAGCTTCTGGATTCCATCCGGAATAAGGAAGTGGAACCTTTCCACGCCATCGAAATCATGGCATGCCCCGGAGGATGCATCGGCGGTGGCGGCCAACCCTATCATCACGGTAAAATGGAAATTATCAGGAAACGTGCCGAGGCGATTTATCGGGAAGACAAAAACAAGCCTATCCGTAAATCCCACGAAAACCCCTATATCGTGGAACTGTACGAAAAGTATCTTGGCAAGCCCATGAGCGAGAAGGCGCATCATCTCCTGCATACCCATTATTTCGAGCGCCATAAGGTTTAACGTTTCCTTTTTGACGTTGTCGTGTAGCTAGAAAAGAGAGGGCCTCCGGAAAAATTTTCCGGAGGCCCTCTCTTTGTCCATAAGAAGAAAATTTTTTTGAAAAAAAGTTCTTTATAGGACTTGTCGTTTTCCGGGAAAAGATGGTATCCTTGGGAAGATCCAAAAAAATGTTCAAAATGTTTCAGAAAGTCTGTTGTACACAAAAAGCTCTCTTGCCAGGAAGGTCGAGGGGAGTTTTTATGTGGCGAGATCTTTTTTTGTTTTTGATATGCGCTTTTTTTAACAAACTATCCGAAGCACAGAAATTCGAATAGGTGGAGGAACAAAAAGGTTTTTCGTCTTGAAGGAGGGAGAGAATGACTACAGTTATCGTAAAGGAAGAGGTCGTCTCCAAAACCAGGGAAATCGTGGCACCCTGGAAGGAGAAAAAGGGCGGGCTTATCCCCGTTCTCCAGGCGACCCAGGAGGCTTTCGGTTATTTGCCTTCCGAGGCCATGGAAACTATCTCCGAGGAGATGCTCGTTCCCCTGGCGGAGATTTACGGAGTGGCGACTTTTTATGCTCAATTCCACTTAAAACCCCGGGGACGCCATATTATCAGAGTTTGCCGTGGTACCGCCTGCCACGTTCGGGGAAGTCTCAAGATCCTTGAAAGAGTGAAGGAACTTCTGAAGGTGGAGGAAAACGGCACCACCGAGGATTTGCGGTTTACTCTGGAGCCCGTGGCCTGTATCGGAGCCTGTGGCTTGGCTCCGGTTATCATGGTTAACGATGAAACTTTCGGGCGCCTTACGGTGGATAAAGTGGAGGGAATACTCGCGAAATTTGAGTGATTTCCAGTAAAAACCCTTACCGAAGATGGTAGCTCTGGATGGCGAAGCCTTTTCAGGAAGAAAATGCCTGAATCGGTTTGTCTGAGAGAAAGCCGTTTTCCGAAGGGACTTTGTATGTGGAGGTGTACGTATTGCCCAAGATACGGAATCTTGAGGATTTGCGAAAAATCAAGGAGCAGGCCACGGACCTTACCGCTGCTCGCTCGGGAGGCAAAACCCGCATTATCATCGGCATGGGAACCTGTGGCATTGCCGCAGGAGCTCGGGCCATTCTCGATGCAGTAATGAAAGAGCTCGATAAGCGGGGGCTCAAGGATGTGGCGGTGGAGACTACGGGCTGTATCGGCATGTGCCAAGAGGAGCCTCTTCTCGACGTGATTCGTCAAGGGGAGTCTCGGGTGACCTACGGAAAGGTTGCTCCCGAAGATGTATCCCGGATCATTGCGGAACATGTGGTAAACGGCCAGGTCCTCGACGATTTGGTCATCGGCCGGACGGATTAGGAGAAACTTCATGAGTCTCTATCGATCTCATATATTGGTTTGCAACGGTACAGGATGTGTTTCCAGCGGTTCCAAGGAAGTAATGGAGGCCTTCGAAAAAACTCTCGCCAAGCGGGGGATGGATAAAGAGGTGCTTCTCGTTCCCACGGGCTGTCACGGCATGTGTGAAATGGGTCCCGTGGTGGTGGTGTATCCCGAAGGAACTTTTTATTGCCGGGTAACCCCCGAGGACGTGACGGAAATTATCGAAGAACATCTCTACAAGGGACGTATCGTGGAACGCCTGTTGTACAAAGAGCCTCTCAAGGCTACGGAGATTCCCCATTACAAGGAGATTCCTTTTTACAGCAAGCAGTATCGTATCGCATTGAGAAACTGCGGTTATATCAATCCCGATAATATTGACGAATATATCGCCCGGGATGGTTATCAGGCTTTGGTGAAGGCCCTTACCGAAATGACCCCGGAGCAGGTGGTGGAAGAGGTCAAGACTTCCGGCCTTCGGGGACGCGGAGGCGGAGGATTTCCCACGGGGCTCAAATGGAGTTTCTGTGCCGCTTCCAAGGGAGATAAGAAATATATTATCTGTAACGCCGACGAGGGAGATCCCGGAGCTTTCATGGATCGCTCCATTTTGGAAGGGGATCCTCATGCGGTGGTGGAGGGTATGCTTCTCGGAGCCTATGCCATGGGGGCGAATGAAGGATATGTTTATTGCCGGGCTGAGTATCCCCTGGCTATCCGACGGCTCAAGTGGACCATCGACCAGGCCAAGGAGTACGGCCTCCTGGGAGAAAATATCCTGGGTACGAATTTCAGTTTCGATCTCCATATCAAGGAAGGAGCGGGAGCCTTCGTTTGCGGAGAGGAAACGGCTCTCATGGCATCCATCGAGGGTAAGCGCGGTATGCCCCGTCCCCGTCCTCCCTTTCCTGCCAACAAGGGACTTTGGGGAAAACCCACCAATATCAACAACGTGGAAACCTGGGCCAACGTTCCTACCATCCTTCGGGAGGGAGGCGAATGGTATTCCTCCATCGGCACGGAAAAATCCAAGGGTACCAAGGTTTTCGCTCTTACGGGCAAAGTAAACCGCACCGGTTTGGTGGAGGTCCCCATGGGCACTACGCTCCGGGAAGTGGTGTTCGATATCGGCGGTGGCGTTCTCAACGGTAAAAAGTTCAAAGCCGTTCAGATAGGAGGCCCTTCGGGAGGATGCCTTACGGAGGAGCATCTGGATCTTCCCATCAGCTACGAATCTCTCACGGGAGCCGGGGCTATCATGGGCTCCGGAGGGCTCGTGGTCATGGACGAAGATAACTGCATGGTGGACGTGGCGAGATTCTTCCTGGAATTCACCCAGCGGGAATCCTGCGGCAAGTGCGTTCCTTGCAGAGAGGGTACCAAGAAGATGCTGGATATTCTCAATCGTATCGTGGTGGGAAAGGGAAAGCCCGAAGATCTCGACAATTTGGAATATCTGGCAAAGATGATCAAGGAAACCTCTCTTTGCGGTCTCGGCCAGACCGCTCCCAACCCCATACTTACCACGTTGCGCTATTTCCGACATGAGTACGAGGCTCATATCAACGAGGGGCGTTGTCCTGCCGGGGCCTGTGAAGCTCTCACCCGGTTTATTATCGATCCCGAAAAATGCATCGGTTGTACCAAGTGTGCCCGGGTTTGCCCGGTGGAAGCTATTTCAGGAGAGGTCAAGAAGGCCCACGTCATCGATCAGGACAAATGCGTGAAATGTGGTGCCTGCATGGAAGCGTGCCCTGTCAAGGCCATTTCCAGGAAATAGCCATAAGGAGGTCGGGAAAAAATGCATGATATCGAACTTACGATCAACGGGAAAAAGATAACCGCCAAACCCGGTATGACTATCCTTGAGGCTGCCCGGAGTGCGGATATCCATATTCCTACTCTCTGCGATCATCCCGCGCTTCCCCCTGCAGGGGCCTGCCGGGTTTGCCTCGTGGAAATGAAGGGAAATCCCAAGCTGCTCACGTCTTGTACCACCCCCGTGGCTCAAGGAATGGAGATTTTTACCCATTCTCCCCGGGTCCTCGAAGCACGGAGGGCTGTGGTGGAATTGATTCTTGTGCGCCATCCCCTGGATTGTTTCTCCTGCCCCAGCAACGGTAAGTGCGAGCTCCAGAACGTGGCCTATGAACTGGGAATCGAGGCTTCGCGTTTTGCCGAAACGGGAGATACCTGCCGGGAGCATCGCCTGGAGGACGCCAATCCTTTTTATACTCGGGATATGAATAAGTGCATTCTCTGTGGAAGATGCATCCGGGCCTGTGATAGCCTTGCCCAGTATCACGCCATCGATTTTCAGAACCGGGGTATCCATACCATGGTGCATCCTCCGGTAGGAAAAGATCTGGAGCATTCCGACTGCACCTTCTGTGGGCAGTGCGTGCAGCTTTGTCCCGTAGGAGCCCTGGCGGAAAAAACTTCTGCTGGCAAGGGGCGTCCCTGGGAGATGGAGACCACCAAGACCATCTGTTCTTACTGTGGCGTGGGCTGCGAGCTCAATGTCCAGGTAAACAAAAAAACCGGGCGCATCGCCAATGTTACCACCGATTACACCAGCTCCACCTCTCTCAACCAGGGGAGATGCTGCGTGAAGGGGCGCTTCGCCTGGCAGTTCGTGCACAGTGACGAACGGCTTACCACGCCTCTTATCCGGGAGAAAGATTCCTTCCGGGAAGCCTCCTGGGAGGAAGCTCTCGATTACGTGGCTCAGAAGATGGGAACCCTCAAAAAAGAATCCGGCCCGGATACCCTGGGCTTTTTCTCCTCCGCCCGCTGCACCAACGAGGAGAACTACCTTCTCCAGAGACTTGCCCGGGAGGTGGTGGGCACCCATAACGTGGATCATTGCGCCCATCTCTGACACAGCGCTACTGTAGCGGGTCTCGGCGAGACCCTCGGAAGCGGCGCCATGACCAACGATTTCCCCTCCATCAAAGAGGCGGATGTAATGCTCGTTATCGGATCGAACACCACGGAAGCACATCCCGTCATCGGTTCCTGGATCAAGGAGCACAGACGCGAGGGAGCCAAGCTTATCGTTTGCGACCCCCGCAAGATCGAACTCGCTAAATATGCGGATGTCTATCTTCGCCAGAAGAGCGGTTCCGACGTGGCCCTCATAAACGGCTTGATGCACGTGATCCTCCGGGACAACCTCCAGAACCAGGCTTTTCTGGATGAGCGGGTGGAAAATCTCGAAGCTCTGAAAGAGACGGTAAAGGCCTATACCCCCGAAAAAGTGAGCGAAATTACCGGCCTTGCTCCGGAGGATGTGGAAAAGGCCGCCCGGCTTTATGCCCAGGGGCCGAATTCCGCCATTTTTTACACCATGGGTATCACCCAGCACACTTCGGGAACCAATAACGTACGATCCCTCGCCAATCTGGCCCTTCTCTGCGGCATGATGGGGCGCCCCGGGGTGGGAGTGAACCCCTTGCGGGGACAGAACAACGTGCAGGGAGCCTGTGATATGGGAGCTCTTCCCAATGTCTTTACGGGCTATCAGAAAGTGGCAAGCCCCGAAGCCCGGGAAAAATTCAAGGGTCTCTGGAAGAACGCAGATTTTTCCGATAAACCCGGCAAAACCCTGGTGAAAATGATGGAAGCCGCAGGAAACGGAGAAATCCGGGGGCTCTACATCATGGGAGAAAATCCCATGGTTACCGATCCCGACACCAATCATGTCCGTCATTCCCTGGAAAATCTGGATCTTCTCGTGGTACAGGATATTTTCCTCACCGAGACGGCGCAGCTTGCGGACGTTGTGTTCCCTGCAGCGTGCTGGGCCGAAAAGGACGGTACTTTTACCAACACCACCCGAACGGTGCAACGGATTCGCAAGGCCGTGGATTCTCCCGGGGAGGCCCGGCCGGATTGGGAAATTCTCACGGCACTGGCCAATCGTATGGGAGGGGACTGGAAGTTCCGGAGCGCCTCGGAGGTCTTCGAGGATATCGCCTCATGCACTCCGAGTTATGCCGGCATAAGCTACGCGCGCCTCGATCAGGGAGGGCTCTCCTGGCCCTGTCCCAACCCGGATCATCCCGGTACCCCGAATTTACACGTGGGGAAATTCCCCCGGCCCAACGGCAAGGCCATCTTCTCTCCCTGCGAATGGCAGATTCCTCACGAATGGCCCGATGAGGAGTATCCCTTCCTCGCCTCCACGGGGCGTTTGCTCTACCACTACCACTCGGGCAGCATGAGCCGCCGGAGCGCCCCCGGAGAGTTTGTGAAAGAGCTCTATATCGAAATCCATCCCACCGATGCGGCGGAGCTTCAGGTGGAGCCGGGAGAGCCCCTTTTTGTGTCTTCCCGGCGGGGAACCGTGGAGGGAAGGGCAAAGATTTCCGATCGGGTGCCTCCTCGAATGGTTTTCCTCCCCTTCCACTTCGCGGAATCCGGAGCCAACTTCCTTACCTCGGCGGAGGTAGACCCGGTTTCGGAAACTCCGGGATACAAGATCAGTGCGGTAAAGGTCGCAAAGGGCTAGTTCCCGTCCTTTTTAAACAGAATACAGAAAATATAGGAGAACAAGGGAGGAGTTTTTAAAATGAACACTGCGTTTAAGAGCCCCGTGGAGATTGCCAAGGGTGCCTGTGCATCCTCGAAAGCAAAGAGCAGCTGGAGCATTCCTCAGATGATTATCATGGGAATTCTCGCGGGAGCCTATATCGCCTTTGCGGGATTTTTGGCCACCGTGGTTTCCCAGGACCTTTCCAAATATGTGGGAGTTGGATTTTCCAAATTCCTCACCGGGGCGGTCTTCTCTACGGGACTCATGTTGGTGGTCATCGCGGGAGGTGAGCTCTTTACGGGGAACTGCATGATGGTCCTCGGAAGTTTCGCCGGATGCCAGCCTTTCCGCGGAGTGGCTCGGAACTGGTTCTGGGTGTACGTGGCCAACTTCCTCGGCTCCATTCTGGTGGCACTGCTTATCTACTATTCCGGTCTCTGGAGGGGCGCCGTGGGAGCCAACGCTCTTAAAATCGCCGCTGGCAAGATGAGCATTCCCTTCGTGGAAGGTTTTTTCCGGGGCATCCTCTGTAACTGGATCGTGGTGCTGGCAGTGTGGATGAGCATGGCCGCAGTTGATGTGGCGGGCAAAATCTGGGCTATCTTCTTCCCCATCATGGCCTTCGTTGCTTCGGGCTTCGAACACAGCATCGCCAACATGTACTTCATGAGCATGGGATTGCTCGTCAAGGGAAGCGAAGCCGTGGTTACCGCCTCGGGACTTCCTGCGGAAAAACTTGCCAACGTGGGGATAGGCGGATTCCTCCAGAATCTTGTTCCCGTTACCCTGGGGAACATGGTGGGAGGCATCCTCTTCGTGGCGGTCTTCTACTACCTGGTTTTCCAGAAAAAACTGGAGGATCTCCAGTAGTTGCAATCTGAAGTTATCATGTTTAACGGACAAACGCGCGGCAGGGGCGGGAAAATTCCCGCTTCTGCCGTTATTCTCGCCGGAGGCCGGGGGCGTCGCATGGGGGGGAACAAACTCTTCTTAACACTTCAGGGGGAGCTTATTCTTGGCAGAATTCTCCTGCGCCTTGCTCCGTGTTTTGAAGAAATCCTTCTCTCCATAGGCCCGGAAGATCGGAACCCTTTGGAAAAACTTCTTTCCGGAGGAGAATTTCCCTTTCCTCTCAAAATTGTGGAAGATCGCTCATCCGGAAAAGGCCCTCTGGAAGGACTTGCTCGGAGCCTCGAGCATCTTTCCACGGAATGGGGTTTTTTCGTGGGGTGCGACATGCCCTGGATTCAGGAAATGGTGGTGCGTACTCTCTGGAAAGGCCGGCAGGAGAAAAGCCAGGCCCTGGTAGCCCGGCTGGGGGAGTATCTGGAGCCTCTTCACGCTTTTTACTCCCGCTCCTGTCTCCCTTGGGTGGAAAAAGCCCTGGAGGAGGGAAAGAGGCAGGTGAAAAGTTTTTATCCCTGGATAGAGTTGACCGTCGTGGAGGAAACTGCCTTCGCTCCTCTTCCGGGATACCGGCGTTCCTTCCTGGGCATGAATGCTCCGGAGGATCTCCGGCACCTCGTAGACCCGTACGTATAGACGTTTTTCAGGATTTTGGAAAGACGAAACCGGAAGAAATTTCCCTGAAAAGGGAGCATCTTCCGGTTTCTCCTTTCCGAAAGTTTTATGATTTTCCGGGTAAAAGAGATGGAAAATCGACGGAAAGGATTCTCTCGTGTATGATACGGAAGGGATAACAAATATTTTTAAGGAGGTGTGAGAGTGGATGTCAATCTTGCGGTATTGTGGGATGTGGAAAATGTAACGCCCTCGGCGGACTCTCTTTTTGTGGAAGGGCTTTTGGAGTATGCCCGGCAGATCGGAAATATCGCTTCGGCGGTGGCCATCGGGAATTGGAGCAGCACTATCAACAACACTCTGGCGGTGAACATTTCGGAAAAGGGTTTCGAACTGATTCATCTCCCCCAGCCGGAGGAAAAAAGCAAGCGACGAAAGAACAGCTCCGATTTCGTGCTCATCACCAAGGCTACGGAAATGATTTTTCAGTATCCCCACATCAAAATTTATATCCTTCTTACGGGGGATATCGATTTTCGACCGCTTCTGCAAACCCTGAAGAAGCACGGAAAGAAAATCATCGTAGTCTGTGATTCCAACACCGCTTCGGAGCATTTGCTGGAGTTTGCCGACGAGTACACGGATTATCGGGCTCTCATCCCGGATGAGGAGGAGGAAAACGGTGAGGACGAGCTTGAGCCGTTGAAGAGAGAAGATGCCTTTACGCTTCTTGCTGAGGCGGTAGAGCTTATGATCCGCAGAAAAAAAATCCCCACTCCGGGATCCGTGAAGGTCCGTATGCAGCTACTGAACGAAAATTTTTCCGGTGAAGTGGAGGGATATTCTTCCTGGAGAGATTTTATCGGTGATGCTCTGCGGCGTAATGTAATCCGAGCTCAGAGCACCCCTAAGGGAACTACCCTTTCGCCCTACAAAATTACCTCCGAAGAAGGGGCTTCGGACGTGCCCGTCATTATTCGCCATCTCATGGAAGTGATTTATGCCATAAGCCCTCACCAAAAATGGATTCACTTTGCCCAGGTGAGCGATGCTCTTATCGATCGGGGTATCAACATAAAGGAATACAAATACCCCAAGCTGAAAAAGCTCATTATGGATGCGGAGAAGAGGGACCTTGTGGAAACCCGGAATTCCAACATGAAATGGTACGTTCGGAGAAAGGCCTAAACTGGTTTTTGAGCAAAGAAAAAGAGAGGAAGAGTCTTTAAGACTCTTCCTCTCTTGAGTGTTTTTCGGAGGTTTCTCAGGAAGCCATGGAAACCTTGCGGTTTTTGTTGTTCCGGAAGGAGCGTTTATCCTGGAAGGAACGTTTTGAAGAAGAGCTTCCCCGGCTCTTGTTCGAAGGCTCCACCACCACTTTACGGTTTTTGTAGGTGCTCTTGTGAAGAGCCTTGAGAACCTGGGTTTCTTCTTCCTGGGGAACCTCGAAAAAGGAGAAACTCTTGGTGATGTCGATTTTCCCGAGAGGAAGTCCCCGCTTGCCCATCTGTCCCGTTACGAAGGAGATAAGCTCCTTCGGAGTAAGTCCGTCCATGGCGCCAAGGTTGATGAAAAGCCTGGCGAAATTGCCCTGCCGATTGAAGGAGCCTCGCTCCCGGGAAGAGCTTCGCTGGGAAGAGAAATTCTCCGAATCTCTCTGACGGTCCGGGGCGCTGAGATCTTCCGCATCCTTGTAATAGCTAAGGAAATGGTCGAATTCGAGGGAAAGAAACATCTTGATCAACTCTTCCCGGCCAAGATGTTCGAGCTTCTTGGAAATCATGGGAAGAAACTGTTCGATCTCCTCGTGATCTACCGGAGTGCTCTGTACTTTGTCGATAAGGTGAAGAAGCTGTTTCTCGCAGATGTCCTTTCCTTTGGGTACCGAAAGAAAAGAAAATTTCCGCTTCAGGTTTCTCTCTATAGAATGAATCTTGTGTTTCTCTTTCAGATTGATGATGGCGATGGAGATGCCTTCGTTTCCAGCTCTGCCGGTGCGTCCGCTCCGATGAGTATAGGTCTCGGGATCGTCCGGAAGATTGTAGTGTACCACATGAGTGATACCCTGCACGTCGAGTCCCCGGGCGGCCACGTCGGTAGCTACCAGAAGCTGTAAATTCTTCTGCCGGAACTTCTGCATGATGTACTCCCGCTGGTTCTGGGAGAGATCTCCATGCAGGGCGTCCGCATCATATCCGTCGTTGATCAATTTTTGAGCGACATCCTTGGTTTCCTGCCGGGTGCGGCAGAAAACGATACCGTAAATCTCCGGGCGGAAATCCACCACCCGTTTCAGGGCGGAATAGCGGTCCCGGGAACGTACCATGTGACAGAGATGCTCCACTGTGTCGGAGCCGCTGTTTTTTACTCCCACGCTGACTTCTACGGGATCCGTCATATAGTTTTCTGCGATCTCCTGCATCTCCCGGGGCATGGTGGCGGAGAAGAGGGAGGTCTTTTTGTTTTCCGGAGTCTGGGAAAGAATGGCGTCCAGATCGTCTTTGAAGCCCATATCCAGCATCTCGTCCGCCTCGTCCAGGATTACCCGGCTAATGGCGGAGAGGTCGATCTTGCGGCGTTTGTTCAGAAGATCGTTCATCCTTCCCGGGGTAGCCACGATGATGTGTACTCCCCGGCGGAGAGCGTTAATCTGGGGTTCCGCATCGGCTCCTCCGTATACCGCGAGAATCCGTAGTGCCGGAAGATGGGAGGCGAAAGACTGAAGATCCCGGCAGATTTGGAGGCAGAGCTCCCGGGTGGGGGCAAGAATCAATCCCTGGGGTTTAAGAAGGGAAAGGTCGACATTCTGGATGAGAGGAAGCCCGAAGGCCGCAGTTTTACCGGTTCCCGTCTGGGCAAGTCCGATAATGTCCCGGTCGGTTTCCAGGGCGAGAGGGATAGCCTTTTCCTGAATGGGCATGGGGGTTTCAAAGCCAAGATCCTCGATGGCCCGAAGAATCTCCGGGGAAAAACCGAATTCGTCAAATCGTATCATAAACAAACCTCATTTTTTGGAACAGCATGGGAAATTCTGCGTGTCCGTGGATTTTGTGGCGCCATGGGGGAGGGAGTGTCTTTTCTTAACGAAGGAACTACCACCGGCCATAAAGGCCTCAGAAACTTCGAAACCGTTCCGTATGGCTGCCCAAGGAACCCGTCGAAAGAAGAAGCTTCGCTTCTCCGGAAGGAAAATCCCTATCCCCTTGCAACCATCGTAGGAACACAAATGTATCCGTCGAGAACTTCCGGGAAATTACCGGAGACGTTCTCATATCTCCACGATGCCAAGGGGGGATTATACGCATAAGTGTCTTATAAAGCAAGGAGCAAATTTCGGATTTACAGCGGAATGTGTATGATGTCACCCTGGCTGGAGGGTGGAGAAGGGCCTTTCCTATGCGATAATAAAGCGGTACAAACCCCCGGAATTCCACAAGGCCGAAAAGGAGCCTCCCCAAAGGGAGTGACGGAAGAAAACCACGGCGGCGAAAGGAGGAAATCCCATACTCTATCTCTATCACCTTTTTGCGCTTTTCCTTGTCGGTGCCGCTCCTCTTGTGGGGAAGGGGCAGTTTGCGGTTCTGGAAAGGGCTCTTTCGGAGGGGCATCTTTCCCGGAGCTCCTGTTACCGGATGCTTATCTTCTGGGAGTGGCTCTATACAGGGATTGCCCTGTCTCTTCTCGTCTCTTTCGGGGAGTTCGGAGAAGGAGAACTTCGAAAGATTTTCTTTTCCTTTCCCGAAAAGGGATGTTCCTTGATCTTTGCGGCACTTTTTCTGGGGGGAGTCCTTACCCTGGCACTCGTAAAATCTTCGGAGGTACGGGCTTTTTTCCGGAGCACCACCCAAAAGGTGCGGATTCTCTTTCCCTCTTCTTTCCGGGAGGCTTGTCTTTTTGCGGCTCTTTGCTGTACCGCCGGAATTTGCGAGGAGATTCTTTACCGGCTTTTTGTATTTCATTACTTTCTCTCCCTTGGTCTCTCCCCGGTTTCCGCCCATCTTTCCGGAGCCCTTGCCTTTGGTTTCGCCCATACGTACCAGGGATGGCCGGGAGTTGCCGAAGCCTTGGGATTGGGCATTTTCTTTTCCCTGCTTTTTGCGGCTACGGATTCCCTGCTTCCCTGTATGCTTATCCATGCCTGGATAGATCTCCTGGTATTGCTTTACCGGGACGGGAAAGATCCTTTTTTTGTATCCTTCCCGGGTATTTGTTATAATAAGCGGAACAAGCCGTAACACTTCCCTTTTTCTCGCTGATCCTAGCGTTTCAAATCCGGAACTCCGGATTTCGGGGTTTTCCTGTTTATAAAAGAAAAGAGCTCTTTTCGAGGGAGCTCTTCTCTCCAGTTTCTGTTGTGTCTTCACACATTTTTTCAGGGTGCCTGGGTGATGCTTTAATACTATGTTTTCGGGGGAAAATGCTTTTCCGGGAAAGGGATCTTTGCCGGAAAGAGCCGTATCTTTGGAAGTCTTCACCCTTATAGAAATTTTCTTTAAAAATACATGTTTCTTGAAAGAAGGAGGAGAATATGACCGCTGTGGAATCCGTTGGAAGAGCCATAGAAGTCGAGAACCTGTGGAAGATCTATTCGAGAACCAAAAAAAATCGCTATGGCGCGGAGGTGCTGCATGATCCCCAACGCCTGGAGGCTCTCGAAAATGACGACGATGCGGTGCTTGCGGTAAAGGATGTCTCCCTCTGGGTCGCTCCGGGGGAAACCTTTATTATTATGGGGCTTTCGGGAAGCGGCAAGTCTACTCTGATTCGCTGTCTTCTCCGGCTGGTGGAGCCTACCGGAGGGATCGTGAAGGTGAACGGTGAAGATGTGACCGCCATGAATCCTTCGGAGCTCGTGGCCTTTCGGAGGCGCCAGGTATCCATGGTTTTTCAGCACTACGGCCTGCTGCCTCACCGGACGGTGATGGAAAACGTCTGTTTCGGTCTCCGTCTTCGAGGGGAGACCAAGGCCGTAAGCCGGGAAAAGGCTTTCGAGGCCATCCGCAAGGTGGGGCTCGAAGGGTGGGAAACCTACCATCCCGCTTCCCTCAGCGGAGGAATGAGGCAGCGGGTGGGTATTGCCCGATCTCTGGTAATGGGCTCTCCCATTCTTCTTATGGACGAGCCCTTCAGCGGTTTGGATCCTCTCATTCGCCGGGAGTTGCAGGATGAATTGATGCGGCTTCAGGAAGAAATGAAAAAAACCATCTTCTTCGTGACGCACGATCTCAGCGAGGCCCTGCGGTTGGGAGACCGCATGGCGGTGATGCGGGACGGTCGGGTGGTGCAGGTGGGAACTCCCGAGGATATCGTTTCGGATCCCGTGGATGATTACGTGGCCCGATTCGTTCAGGACGAGCGGGAGCAGCTCAACCGGGCGGAACGGCGTATGGCAAACAAGGCCGCAGGATAGAGAGGAGAGAAAACCATGTTTCCCGAAAGTCTTCAGTATCATATCGCGCCGGGGGTCAACCATTTCGTGGATTGGCTCGTGGTGTCCTTCGCTCCTTTTTTCGATAGTGTTTCCGCAGGGATCCTCAAGGTTCTTCTCGGAATAAACGATTTTCTGGATATGCTTCCCTGGTGGGTGATTATCGGATTCGTGGCTCTTACCGTATGGGGAACCACGAAAAAGATTTTTCCCACAGTCGTTCTTGCATTGCTTCCATTTCTTATCGGTATCTTTGGTCTTTGGGGACTTGCCATGGAAACTCTTTCCGTGGTGTGTACCGCCGTTATTCTGGCGCTTTTTTTCGGTATTCCCCTGGGGGTTCTCATGGCGGAAATTTCCGGAGCCGCCCTGGTGTTGAAACCCGTGCTGGATGCCATGCAGACCATGCCCTCCTTCGTCTATCTTATTCCTGCCATGATGCTCTTCGGATTGGGAAAGGTCCCTGCGGTGCTGGCAACCCTTATTTACGCTTTACCTCCGGTAATCCGGCTTACCGCCCTGGGGCTTCGCCAGGTTCCTTCGGCGGTGGAAGAAGCCGCCGTAGCTTATGGTGCTACCCGATGGCAGCTTCTCCGGGATGTGCGGATTCCTCTTGCCATGCCCTCCATCCTCGCAGGAGTGAACCAGACTACCATGATGGCCCTCGCCATGGTGGTGGTGGCCTCCATGATCGGTGCCCGGGGGCTTGGTCAGGAAGTTCTTCTTTCCATCAACCGTATCGACGTGGGCCGGGGGTTCGAGGCCGGAGTGAGCGTGGTGGTTATGGCCATCGTGATCGACCGCATAACTCAGGGAGTGGCTAAGAAATGGGAGCCTCCGAAGGGATAGGAACGAAAATTCCCGGGGGTTTTTCTGGAAAAGGATCAAAAAAAGAGGCTCCTAGGAGCCTCTTTTTTTCAGTTCTTCCGGCAATCAATGCTATGATGAGAGGGATGTACGCTCCTGCCGCTTTTTCCGGAAAATCAGGCTCCGAGAGCTGCGAAGGGAAATTTTCCCGAACGGAGAGAGCGGAAATATCTTTCGTTGCAGAAGGAGGGATTTTTTCATGAATTCCGTGCAAGGGCAGCCTTCGGAACAGAACTCTACCTTTGGAAACCAGGATGTGCTTCCGCGCCTTCCCGTACCGCCCCTGGAGGAAACGGTGTGCCGTTTCCTCGAATGGACCGGGCCTCTTCTTTCGGAGGAGGAGCGGGAAAAAACCGCAAAAGCGGCGGAGGAATTTCTCTCTCCTTCCGGAGCCGGAGCTTCTCTTCAAAAAGCTTTGGAGGTTCATGCCTCCCGGGAAAACATGCCGAATTGGCTCGAGCCTTTCTGGGATGACAGCTATCTCTGCAGCCGCCTTTCTCTACCTCTTTACAGCAACATTTTCTATCTTCTGGAGGCTCCGGAAGAAAAGATTTTTTCCGGGCAGGCGGAGAGGGCCGCAATTCTTGCCCTGCGGGGAGCTGCTTTTTATCGGGCTATCCGGGAGGAGCGCTTTCCCCCGAACACGGAGCGGGGAACTCCCCTTTGCATGTCCCAGTATCGCCGCGTTTTCGGAGCCTCCAGAATTCCCCGGGAGAATCGGGATGTACTCCGCAACATGATTTCCACCGAGGCAGATCCCGTGGTGAATCCCCGCCACATGGTAGTTATCCGGAAAGGGCGATTCTATGTTCTTTCTCTTTTGGACGAAGAAGGAGAGCTTTGCCCCTACGAAAGCCTGCGGCAGGTTCTGGAGCAAATTATCCGGGATCCTCGCCCCCCTCTTCCGGATGAAGAGAGCCCGGGGCTTTTTACTACCTGGAACAGGGATTCCTGGGCTCGGGCACGGGAGCTCCTTTTGGAGCAAGCTCCGGAAGAAAATCGGGCCTTTCTCCATGCCCTGGAAGAGGCTCTCTTTGTGGTGGTATTGGATCACGAAGAACCCGAAAACACCACCGCCCTGGCGGCTTCTATGCTTCACGGGAACGGCCGTTCCCGGTGGTTCGATAAAACCCTGCAGTTTATCGTTACTCCCCGGGGAAGGGCCGCCATCAATATGGAGCATTCCGGTACGGATGGATCTATCATGTCCAGCTTTGCGGCGTTCCTGGGGTCGGATCTTTCGGAACACCTCTCTTCTCCGGAGGGAAAAACGGAGTCCCTTTCCTTTGCGGAGCTCCTTCCCGTTCTTTCCCGGGATGCTCGCAAGCTCCTGGGGCAGGCTGCGGATGCCTATGACGAGCTTTGCTGTAAAACCGCCATGAGAACTCTCCTCTTCGAAGATTTCGGCAAGGATGCCATTAAATCTCTTCGGGTGAGTCCCGACGCTTTCGTGCAGATGGCTCTCCAGCTTGCCCGGTATCGCACCTTCGGGGGTTTTTGTACGAGCTACGAACCCGTCATGACCCGCCGTTTTCTTCACGGCCGTACCGAAGCCATCCGGACGGTTTCCCGGCAATCCTGCCGATTCGTAGCCTCCATGGAGGAGAATACCTCCCTCCGGGAGCGGGCTCTCGCTCTTCGGGAGGCGGCGGAGGAACATGTTCGCCGGGGGAGAGTCTGCAAGGATGGACACGGAGTGGACCGTCATCTCTATGGGCTTTTGCAGATGTATCGTCGGCAGGGGGAGTCTTTGGGTATAGAACGTCTTCCTTCCTTGTTTCTCTCTCCGGGATGGCAAATGCTGGTACGTAACGTCCTTTCCACCAGCACCAGCGTTTCAGCAGGGCTTGAGCTTGCGGGGTTCGGCCCCGTGGTGGACGAGGGGTTCGGCGTGCGTTATCTGGTTTTTTCCGGAGGTCTTCATTTTTCCCTCTCCAGCAGACTTTCTCTGGAAACGTCGCTGGAGCGCTTCCGGAAGGAGCTTGCCCGGGGGCTCCGGGAGATGCATGCCCTCTTGGAAGAGGATTCCCGTAATCTTTGAGTTCTCTGTTGAAAAACCTTATTTTTCTGGTATAGAAGCCCTTTTTCGAAAAAGATTCCGGAAGGTGCATATCATACCTCCTGAAGGAGAAGAGGGCGTTCGAATTTTTTCGGAATTGTGAAAGGCTCTCTGGAAAGAGCTGGAAAAACATGGAGGCGTTGCCGGTGTCTCAGAGATTTCTCTCCCCGGAGGATTGGGGAAATCCCTTTCTCTCGAAAGAGCGTATTTTCTTTCGGGGAATGGTGGAAATCCTTCATCTGGCTCTTTTGGGCATTCTCGTGGGAGGTGTGGTATCCCTTTTCGTGAGCCTTATCGGCCTCGGGGAGGCCCGGGTAGGAGTTTTTCCGCGAAGCAGGCTCTTTCTTCTTCCGGGAGCCCTCCTTTTGTGTGCTCTCCTGGAGGTGCGTTTTTTCCCGGGGGTCGCGGGACACGGTATGGAAAGCCTGCGGCGGATTTATTCCGAGGGCGAGAATTTTCCTCCCTGTGCATGGCTTGTAAAGGGGTTCCGTACTCTGGTCACTCTCGTTTCCGGAGGAAGCGGGGGTATCGTGGGGCCTTCGGCTTATGTGGGGTCCGCTCTCGCCGCAGTCTCTTCCCAGGAGCGAGAGCCCCTCGGGGAAAAGCTCTTTTACGGAGCTGCCGCAGGAGTGGCGGTTATTCTGGGCACCCCCCTGGGAGCCACTCTTTTCGCCATGGAGAGCCTGGAAAAGCCCCTCTGCTACTCCTTTTCTCCGGAACGTTTCTTTCGAGGCCTCTGGTGCAGCTTCTGGGCGTGGAAATATGCCTTTTTCTGGCTCCCCTGGGCTCCACATCCGCATCTGGCTCCTTTTTCTGCGATCCCCGAGGGAACGCCCCTTTTTTTCCTGCTCTGCGGCGGAGGAGGGCTCTTTTTCGGAGGTATCGCCATCTGCCACGTACTTTTACTGCGTTCCGCCCGCCGGGGAATGCGCCTTATCTGGAAAAATCCCTTTTTACGGGCCTGTGCGGGAGCTCTTCTCATTCTCCTGATCGATTTTTTTTCGGGAGGTACCATCTGCGGTACCGGGCAGGAGCATCTTTCTCTCTACTTTCACGGCCAGGGAGAAGATGTGCTTCTTCAAGGGTTCTGGAAATCTCTCGCTACGGGTATCACCGTGGGAGCCGGAGGAAGCGCGGGAATGGTGGGGCCCACCTTTTTCGTAGGAGCCATGGGAGGAAGCTTCTTCGCCCATCTTTTCGCCCTGCCTTCGGATCTTTTCGCTCTCCTGGGGGCCGCGGCGGTTCTCGGAGGAGCTGCCAACACTCCGGTGGCGGCGGTGGTCTTTCTCGTGGAAATTTGCGGCATTGCCATACTTCCTTCGGGAATCATCCTCTGCGGAATCTCCTATTTGGTAGGGCGGCGCTGGCACCTTTTCGAGAGAGAAGATTTCCGGGAATCCCCGTAAAATTACCATGGTTTCCCGGAAAAAACGTGATACACTTGGCGGGCATAAATTTTTAAGGAGGTTAGGATATATGAAAATGCATCGAATATTCTACAGTGCTCTTGCGGCGTTATTGTTGTGCAGTGTCGGAGCCTTTGCGGCGGAACAGGCAGAGGTGATTGCCCGGGTAGGGGATGCGGAGATAACGCAGCAGGACGTGGCGGAAGTCGTTTCGCAGCTCCCTCCGCAGCAGGCCGCTTTTTTCAATACCCCCGCAGGTCAGGAGAAGGTCGTGGAAGAGCTGATCAACCGGGAACTTCTTTTCCTCTGGGGAGAAGCGGAAAAGGTGGATACCCAGGAAGGATTTGCGGAAGATCTGGCAAGGCTGCGGAGCAATCTCGTCCGGGACTATGCGGTGCGGAGCATCATCATGGATGTAAGCGCCACGGATGAGGACGTCAAGGCCTTTTACGAGGAGAACCAGGACAAGTTCGCCACTCCCGAAAAAGTTCGGGCCCGCCATATTCTCGTGGAGAACGAAGAGGAAGCCAAGAAGATTTTGCAGGAAATCCGGGATGGAAAGCCCTTTGAAGATGCCGCCAAGGAATACTCCACCTGCCCTTCCAAAGAAGAAGGCGGGGAGCTCGGCTTTTTCGTCAAGGGACAGATGGTTCCCGAATTTGAGAATGCCGCTTTTGCCCTCGAAGTAGGAAGCATGAGCGATCCCGTTAAATCCCAATTCGGATGGCACATCATCGAAATGGAGGAGAAGCAGCCTTCCTCGGTGGTGCCTCTGGAAGAGGCGGCGGCGGAAATCAAGACCATGCTTACCCAGCAGAAGCAGCAGGAGGCTTTCTATAAGAAACTTGAGGAACTTCGGAAGGAATATCCCGTAGAAATCCTGAAGAAAACTTCGGAGGCTCCCGAAAAGACAGAGGCTCCCGAAGTTTCGGAAGATGCAAAGGCCGAGGACGCAAAGGTCTCGGAATAGCCTTATAAAAAAACGCCCTTTTCAGGAGCGTAAAGCAAACGAAGAGAGAGGATCCCGAAACAACGGGATCCTCTCTCTTTTCTTTTCGTTCTTTCAGATTATCAAGATCGTCTTCGGGAAGGCGGATCAGGAATGGAGCTGAGGAGGAGACGTTTTTCCTCCCAGGTTGTATTCCGCTACCATGGCTTCGATCTCCGCAGAGACCTTGCCGAGTTCCCCCGAAGCGGTCTCCATGTCCTTTGCGGCTTCTCCGGTTTCCTTGAGGGAGGAATCCACTTCCACCACTTTTTCGTGCAGTTGATGGGTAAGCCCCGCCACGTGATCGATGGCTCCCGCCATCTCTTCGGTGCTCGCGGACTGGGATTGAACCGCTTCGGCGATATCCTGATTGAGTTCCGTGATTGTGTTGATGGAGGCCACCACTTCATGTAGCCGGAAGCGGACCTGTTCCACCGAGGTCACGCCGTTCTGGGCGATGTCCTTTCCTTCCCGGGCTTTCTGTACCGCCAGGCCGGTTCCGGAAAGGATTTCCTCCGCCAGTTTGCCTATTTGGGAAGCTGCTTCATTGCTTTGTTCCGCCAGCTTCCGGACTTCCTCCGCTACCACGGCAAAGCCGCGTCCCGCATCTCCCGCCCGGGCCGCTTCGATGGCGGCGTTCAGAGCCAGAAGGTTTGTTTGATCCGCGATCTGGGTAATGGCTCCTACGATTTCTCCGATATGCGAAGCGAGAACGTTGAGTTCATCCACCGAGGTGGTTACCACGTCGAAGGATTGGGCCATCTCCTGAACCCGGAGTACCGTCTGTTCCGTATCCTTTCCGGCTTCCTCCGCATTTTCCCTTAAAGCCGTGGCGGCCTCGCTGGCATTCCCCGCAGCCTTTGAAGCGGTCTGGGCTCCCGAAGCCACTTCCTCGATGCCCGCATTGGTTTCCTCGATGGCCGCCGAGGTAGCTTCCGCCATGGAACGAACCGCCTCCATGGCGGCCTCTATGATTTGTACGGAACTGCTGGTTCTCTCGGAAGATTGGGATACCCCCCGAGCGTTGTGCTGCAAGGTCTGCGTGGTGTGCCGGAGGTTGCTCATGAGCTGCTGAAAGGATTCGAGGAGCAGCGTGGAGCTATCGCTCAACTGTCGCAACAGGGGGTCCCGAATGTGGGGAAAGGTTACGGTAAGATCCTTTGCGGCAAGTCGCTTGTTCGCTTCGGCGGTATGCTTTACCGGAAGAATGATGGAGTGTCCCACCATCCAGATGATGCCCCCCAGCACGATGGTGGAAATCAGGATGGTGATCATGGCGTTTCGAAAGAGGGAGTTTGCGGGGGCGAGAATTTCCTGCTCGTTCTGGCAGACAAAGACGAAAAGATCCGTTCCCTTTACCGGGCTGTAGTAGATGGTCCTCTTTGCATTTTCTACCGAAACCGTCCGGATTCCCGTTTCCCCCGTCAGAGCTTTATCTGCCAGCTCTTCCATGGCTACACCGAAAAGATTCACTTTTTTCCCCAGATGCGTTTCATTGGCATCCGCCACGAGACGCTTGTTTCTGTCGATCAGAAGCGCATTCCCCGTTTTTCCTATTTTCAGGTTGGCCACGAGGTCCTGAAAGGCTTTCATGGAAACGTCCAGTCCCAGAGCGCCGATATCGTCACCGTAGTTCCCCGTAAGATGCATGCTGTAGGTCATGACGGTTTGTCCCGAAATCGAATCTTCGTAGGGGCCCAGGGCGGTAACCTTGTCGTTGGCGGAAAGCTTGTACCATTCCTTGCTCTGGGGATCATCAAATTCACCGAACTCCGATGAAGGGATCAAAAGCATTTCTCCATCCGCAGTGCCCACGAAAATCTGCTGTATCTGGGGATTTGCATCTGCCACCTGCTGAAGCGTATCTTTAATGATCATGTCGTCTGCCATCTGGTCGTAAAGCCCCACGATAATCGGTCGGATCGTTTTAACAAGCCCCGCGTTGCGTTCGGAAATCTGGGCCACATTTTTGGAAATTTCCCGGGCGGTGCTTTCCAGGTTTTCCCGGGCCAGCTCGATGAGTTGTTTCTTGGCCACCGTATAGTTAAGGCCTCCCATGATAATCATACCCAGAACCGCCATTCCCAAAATAATTCCATAAAGCTTCACGCGCAAGGACAAATAGATCTCCCCCTTCTGATGAAAAAGCACTTTTATTTTAATTGCATGTACTATCCTTTAGAGTATACCATGGTTTGTGTGGAAAAAAAAAGCTTCCCCGAATTCGGGGAAGCGCTGGGAAAACGAGATTTTTCAGCGTTCAGAGCGCTGCTCTAAAACCACTTTTTGTGGAGATTCTTACGCTCTTTCACGATGATTTCGCTCACGATCTTAAGAAGTTCCGGATCGCAATCCTTGGGAAGCACCAGGCTCAACCGCTCTCGTGTGATGGGGCGTTCCACCACTTCAAGGATGTCCGCATGGGCTTTGGCTTCCTGGAAGGCTAGGGGAGCGTCGATAACCACTCCCTGAATCGATCCCTCCCGGAGGGCTTCAAAGGCGTTCTGTACCATTTCGAAGGGCATTCCTTCGGCTCCCTTGAGGCGTTCTGCGATAGCTTCCATGCTGGAGGTGTTTTGCTGGGCTCCGATCTTTTTGCCTGCCGCGTCCGGAAGGTCTTTGATGCCGCTGTCTTTGCGAACGATAAGAACCTGCCCTGCGTTGAACATCCATTCGCCGAAGGAGACGAATTCCTGACGTTCTTTGGTAACGGTAACTCCTGCGGCGATGATATCCCACTCTTTCCATACGCCCTTTTCCAGAGCTCCGGTAATGGTTCCTTCCTCTCCTTCTCCCCAGGCGACGGGGAGGTATTCCGCGGTTACTCCCAGGGCGGCGGCGATGCCGTCGCAGAGGTCGATTTCAAAGCCCGAGATCTGCTCTCCCTCCCAGATATGGAAAACACCCCAGGTTTCGTTTTCCACAGCTACCCGGAGAGTGCCGCTATCCTTGATTTCCTGGAGGGAACGAGGAGCTCCGAAAGCGACGGAGAACATCCCCAGAGAGAGAAGAGCCACCATTGCGAAGATTGCGATTCTGCGTTTCATACATAATTCCTCCTTTGTGTAAAAATTAAAAGAAAAAGCTCTTTTTTCATTATAACATGAGGAAGACAAAGAGAAAATATGCTTCAGGGAAATTAAAAATTCCCCCCGAAAAGAAAATCGAAGGGAATTGAAACTTCCGGAAGAAGCCATTCCTCGGAACGATTTTTTCAGGCATTTATGCTGTAATTCAATCCCTTCAGAGGCGTTCCCCGCAGAAGCGTGTTTCGGGCTTCTTCCAAAGGTGCCTGCCATAGAATATGGTCTGTGATGGGATCTTTCAGAACAAGCTGAGGAGAGGCGTTTTGCCCGAAAGAAAAGGAGACTTTTCCGCGAGACGTTTCTCTCAAGCTTTCCAGAACGCTCTCTTTGGTAAAATTCCGTACCCGCTGAAGATTTTCCAGGCGCTCTTCGGAGGTCCGGAGGCTCGAAAGGGAATCCAGCCGATTCGGGTTGTCCTCTTTTCCCGGAGGCGCCGCTGCGGGTTCCAGGGGATGGGAGGGAGGAAAATGCCAGTCGAAATCCAGAAGGAAACTCTCTTCGTTTTTCCCCCCTTCCGTTCCGGCATAGGAGACGCGGGGGTTTTTTGATGCGGAGATCTTTTTCGGAATGATCCGTTCCCGGGCGATATCTCCTACGACTTCCTGAAAAAGACGCATATTCGCCATGGATCGGCCCGGATCCTGGGCGGGAATGATTTCCTCTATTTTGGGCATGAAAAACACCTCCTCATGAGAAGTCTCGTGGAACACTCCTATTATACAACACTCTCCGAAGAGGTGCTTTTTTGTGTGGATTTTTCGGGAAAATCATCGGGATGCATGGAAAGAGAGATGCGCTTGCGCTCCAGATCCACTCCCAAAACCGCTACACGAATTTGCTCTCCCACCTTTACCACTTCCGTGGGGCTGGAGATGAAGCGGTTTCCCATCTTGCTGATGTGGACGAGCCCATCCTGATGAACTCCGATATCCACGAAAGCTCCGAAGGCGGTGACGTTCGTGACGATTCCCGGGAGCGCCATTCCCGGAAGAAGATCCTCCATGGTCTGGATTTTTTCATCGAAGAGAAGAGGTTCCAGAACTTCCCGGGGATCTCTGCCGGGCCGGGCGAGTTCTTGCCGGATATCCACCAGGGTGGGCATTCCCGCCTGGGAGGTAACGTACCGGGAGAGATCCAGTTTTTCCTGGATTTCCGGATTTTTCATAAGCTCCTCCACGGAACATCCCGCATCCTTTGCCATTTGCTCTACCACGGAGTAGTTTTCAGGATGTACCGCACTGGCATCGAGGGGATTCTTTCCCGAGCGTATGCGTAGAAATCCCGCGCATTGCTGAAAGGCCTTTTCTCCAAGCCGGGGAACATCCATAAGTTCTTTCCGGCTTTTGAAGGGGCCGTGTTTTTCCCGATGGGCCACGATGCCCGATGCAAGCTGGGGGCCCAGGCCGGAGACGTAGGTCAGCAAGTCCGGGCTTGCGGTATTGAGCATCACCCCTACCGCATTCACGCACTGTTCCACCGTGTCATGCAGAGCCTGGCGCAGCATTTTCTGATCCACATCGTGCTGATACTGTCCCACGCCGATAGACTTGGGGTCGATTTTGACGAGTTCCGCCAGGGGGTCCATGAGTCTGCGTCCGATGGAAACCGCGCTTCGTACGGTGGCATCGAAATCGGGAAATTCCTTTCGGGCTCTTTCGGAAGTGGAGTAAATGGAGGCGCCGCTCTCGTTTACGCTGATTACCGGAAGAGGAGAGGAGAGCTTGAGGGTGCGTAGAAAGGCCATGGTCTCCCTTCCCGCCGTGCCGTTGCCCACCGCTATGGCCTGAAGCGAATGTTTGCGGATGAGCTCCGTCAGAATTTCCCGGGCCTCATCCTGTTTTTTTTGAGATGTGTGCGGAAAAATCACCGTGTGCTCCAGAAGTTCTCCCTGGGGGGTGAGGCATGCCACCTTGCATCCCGTACGGAATCCCGGATCGATGGCGAGAACTGATTTTTCTCCCAGAGGGGAAGCCATGAGAATGTCCCGTAAATTGACGGCAAAGATTCGGATAGCCTCCGCATCTGCCCTGTTTTTAAGGGCTTTCCGGGCCTCCGTCTCCAGAGAGGGCTTGAGAAGCCGTTTCCAGGCATCCTCCAGGGCGTCCCGCACCTCTTCCGAATCGAATCCGTTTCCCGAAACGAAACGGTGCGTCAGAAGAGAGAGAGCTTTGTCCTCGGGAACCTGAATGGAGAGAGAGAGCATACCTTCCGCTTCGCCTCGGAAAAGAGCGAGAATACGGTGGGAGGGGAGAGAGCGCAAGGATTCCTTGTAGTCGAAATAGTCCGCATAGTGAGAGGCTTCTTTTTCGCTTTTTTTAGGGGGTCGAAGAGAGCGGAGAAGCCCCTGGGAAACGTAAAGTTTCCGGAGTTCCTGCCGAGCTTCGGGGGTTTCGCTGATGTATTCCGCCATAATGTCTCCCGCTCCGTCCAGGGCATCGTCTATGGTATGGATACCCTTCTCGGGGTCCAGGAATTCCCGGGCCTTTTCATCGGGGTTTACCCCTTTTTGTGCGAAGAGAATTTGGGCAAGCGCTTCGAGTCCCCGTTCTCGGGCCGCAGAGGCCCGGGTTTTCCGTTTAGGCCGGTAGGGAAGATAGAGGTCTTCCAGGGACGTCATATTGGGGGCAGTGCGCAGCTTCTTTTCGAGCTCCTCCGTCAGGAGCTCCCGCTTTTCCAGGGATTCCAGAATGGCTTTGCGGCGTTTGTCGAGATCTTCCAGGGAACGCCAGAGATCCCGGATATTGGTTAGGTCCACCTCGTCCAGAGAGGAAGTGGCTTCCTTGCGGTATCGAGCGATAAAGGGAATGGTGCAGCCATCGCTGAAAAGCTTCATGGCCGCCCGTACCTGTCCGGGCTTCAGATGAAGCTCCTTGGATATTTTTTGAGAATAGTATTGTTCCATAGGTTATCGAGGCCTCCTCGGTAAACTGCACGGTGCTGCTACAAGTTATACCCGTAAAAGACTGGATAATGCAACCCTTTCGGGAGAGCATTCCTGAAAAAAACTCTTTTCGTTTTTACGTTTTTGGAAAGAAATCCCGGGCTTGGAGGAGGTGTTTGGTAAGGGAATCCCAAGAATTTCTGGCATAAAAATGCTTTATGCCTCTTGACACAAAGGGTGGGATAGAGTAGAGTCTCTGTGGTTGGTTTCAAAAATCAACACAATTATTTTTTCTGGAGGTAGCATTTTGGCAACTCAGGGAACAGTCAAATGGTTTAACGATGCGAAGGGGTATGGGTTCATTACGAGCGACGAGGGTACGGATATCTTTGTCCATTTCAGTGCCATCGAAGGGGACGGTTTCAAGACTCTCAGCGAGGGGCAGCGGGTAACTTTCGAGATTACCCAAAGCGCCAAGGGTATGCAGGCGGCAAACGTTCAGAAGGCATAGCATAGGCAAGGCTTTTTGAAAAAACCCCTTACGTCCTGAGGAGCCAAAAGGATTTTCAGGAACTTAAGGTACGTCTACAAGAGACGCTTCTTTTTAAAAGAGGCGTCTCTTTTTTTGTTTTTTCTCCTTTTCCCTCGTGATGCAAGAGAATTGTGGCGAGAGGAAAGGCTGGGTAAATGTTCTTTTTAAGAGCATTTTCCGAAAATCCCTAAAAAAATGAAAAAACATGGTATTATAGACTCAAAAGTTTACTTCCTTCGAAAAAAATGACTTTTTCCCCTTGCAAAGCTTTTTATTAATACTTATAATTTACTTTCCGAGCAGTTTTGTAGCTCTTCATTATACTGGCGCACACATTTCTCATGAGATTTTTCTTTGAAGGAGGGCGGATAGGGTGGAAATACTTAAAGTTTCAGCTCAGTCACAACCAAAGTCTGTCGCAGGGGCCATTGCAGCGGTTTTAAGAGAAGAAGGGCTTGTGGAGCTTCAGGCTGTCGGGGCCGGGGCAGTTAATCAGGCGGTGAAATCCATTGCCGTCGCTCGGGGTTACGTTGCTCCTAACGGTATTGATATGGTTTGCATTCCCGCTTTTTCCAAGGTGGAGATCGAGGGGGAAGAGCGCACGGCTATCCGGTTTCAAATAGAACATCGGTAGCGCTCTTTTTGGGATGCTACGTACAAAGGCCCGGATACGGGAAGAAGGCCGCTTCCCGTATCCGGGCCTTTGCGGTATTTTCTCGGAGCTTTTCCCGTCTTCCCTCTCTTGAAGTAGGGCATTTGCCGGGAGAGCGTGCGAAATATCCGAAGTTTTTTGAGGTTTCGGGAAAAATCCTTTTCCCCCAATCCCTTTCCTATGCTATCATACTTGAATTTACCCGCCTTGAATATCTGTTCGTCATGCCGATTCTTCTCGAAGAAGAAAATCGAGAATATGTTGTACATACGGCATCTCAGGATGTCTCCGTATGGAATTTTTGTTTTGGTGAAAGGAAATGCTCTTCAGCATTTGCCTTTTCATAAATTGTAAGGAGGTTGTGCGCTATGGCGGAAAGTATAAAAGCTCCCCGGGGAGTACGGGATATCCTTCCCGACGAATCCTGGAAATGGGCCTACGTTCTTCAAATGGCCCGGAAGGTGGCGGAGGATTTCGGATACGAAGAGGTGCACCTTCCCATATTCGAGCATACGGAGCTCTTTTGCCGCGGCATAGGGGATACTACGGACGTGGTGGAAAAGGAGATGTATACTTTCGAGGATCGGGGAAAACGGAGTCTTACCCTTCGCCCGGAAGGTACGGCTTCCATGATGCGGGCCTATCTCGAAAGCGGCATGAACAAAGATGTTCGGCAGCCTGCCAGGCTGTGGTGTGCGGGGCCCATGTTCCGCTATGAGCGTCCTCAGAAGGGGCGTTATCGCCAGTTCTGGCAACTCGATTTCGAGGCCATCGGCGTTCAGGATCCCCTGGTGGATGTGGAGATTATCCATCTTTCTCTGGAGCTGTATCGCAGGCTGGGCATGACGAACCTGGAAGTGGTCATTAACTCTGTGGGGTGTCCCGCCTGCCGTCCCAAGTATCGGGAGGCTTTACGGGAATTCCTGGCTCCTCTTCTTCCGGATCTCTGTACTACCTGCCAGAGTCGTTACGAAAGAAATCCCTTGCGTATCCTGGATTGCAAGAGGCCCGAATGCAAGGAGAAGACCGAAGGAGCTCCCTCCATTTTCGACAGCCTTTGTGGCGAATGCCGGGAGCACTTCGATACGGTGCGCCGGGGGCTCGAAGCCATCGGAGCTCAGTACGTGCTGGACAAGCGGCTTGTCCGGGGGCTGGATTACTACACGAAAACCGCTTACGAAGTTCTTTCGGGGGATTTGGGAGCTCAGAATGCGGTTTGCGGAGGCGGGCGTTATGATAATCTTTCCGAGGCCATCGGAGGCCCCTTTGTCCCCGGAGTGGGTTTTGCCGCAGGATTGGAGCGTATCGTGCTTACCATGGAGCAGCAGGGATGTTCCCTCGGAGAACGTCCCCGGATTGACGTGGCGATCATTTCGCCGGAACCCTCTCTGCGGGTAGATGCCATGGGGTTTCTCGCGTTGCTGAGGACTTCCGGCATCTCCGCTTCCATGGATTACACGGGGAAAACCATGAAATCCCAACTCAAGGCGGCGGCCCAGGATGGAGCTCGGGCGGCCTGTATCCTGGGAGGAGATGAAATCTCCCTGGGAGTGGCGGGAGTGAAGAACCTCCGTACCGGCGAACAGGAGAGCGTGCCTTTGGAAAAGGTCCCCTCCTATCTTGCCGCAATGATGAAAGAGTAGCTCTTCTCTCTGAAGTTCTTTCGGAGAGAAAGCATTGCTTTTCCCCTGGGATAAGGGGGATATACAATAGAGAAACCGGAAAGAGGGAAACGTTTTATGGAGAGGCGCCATTTCGATGCATCGTGGAAGCGTACGGTTTACTGCGGTTCCGTAAGCCGCGAGGAGGAAAACTGCAAGATCGTTCTTAACGGATGGCTTCGCCGCCGTCGGGATCTCGGAGGGATTCTCTTTCTGGAGCTTTGGGATCATACGGGGATTCTTCAGGTAGTGATCAATCCCGAAAATTTCGACGAAACGCTTCAGGACGAGGCCCGGGGATTACGGAGCGAATTCGTGCTGGCGGTAAAGGGAACTTTGCGGGTTCGCCCCGAGGGGACCGAAAACCCCTCCATGCCTACGGGGCGTTGGGAGCTCCTGGCGGAGGATTTTCTGGTGCTTTCTCCGAGCGCTCCTCTTCCCTTCGAGCTTCATGAGGCGGATCGGGTGGATGAAAATCTGCGGCTTCGCCATCGCTATCTGGATCTACGGCGGGACAGAATGCAGCGGAATCTTCGTATTCGGCACGACGTGGCCCGGTATACCCGAAATTTCTTTTCGGACCGCGCCTTTCTCGAGGTGGAAACTCCCTTTCTTACCCGTTCCACTCCGGAAGGAGCCCGGGATTATCTCGTGCCCAGCCGGGTAAATCCGGGGCATTTCTTCGCGCTTCCTCAGTCGCCCCAGATATTCAAGCAGATTCTCATGGTTTCCGGATGCGATCGTTATTTCCAAATTACAAAGTGCTTCCGAGATGAGGATCTCCGGGCGGATCGGCAGCCCGAATTCACCCAGGTGGACGTGGAGATGAGCTTTCTGGTGGAGGAGGAGATTTTTGCCCTTCTCGAAGAATATATCCGGGGCCTTTTCACTAAAATTCTCGACGAGGAGATGGAGATTCCCTTTCTGAGAATGTCCTGGAAAGAGGCCATGAACCGTTACGGAAGCGATAAACCGGATCTCCGGATTCCCTTGGAGATCGTGGATCTTCGGGAGGTTTTCGAACATTCTTCCATGGAGGCTTTTGCGGCGCTTCTGGCCCGGGGAGGAGCGGTGCGGGGGCTTCCGCTTCCCCGGGGAGGCAGCCTCTCCCGCAAACAGCTGAGCCTCCTGGAGGAACGGGCCAAGGGACTTGGAGCCAAGGGGCTCGGAGCTTTTCAAATAAAGGAAGGAGCTCTCAAGGGGCCCCTCTGTAAATTCCTGAATTCTTCGGAACAGGAGCAGCTTCGGAAACTCGGGGGCCTCCAGGATGGGGATGCCCTTTTCGTGGTAGCCGACGAGGATTGGAAAAAGGCCTGTACCGTGCTGGGACAGCTTCGGCTGGAGCTTGCCCGGGAGCACGATCTCCTGGAGCAGGGCTGGCGTTTCCTCTGGGTGGTGGATTTTCCCCTTCTCGATTGGGATGAGGAAGAAAATCGCTGGGTGGCGGTGCACCATCCCTTTACGGCTCCCAAGGAGGAGGATATGGAGCTTCTCTCCTCGAATCCCGGAGAGGTGCGCTCCCGGGCTTACGATCTCGTACTCAACGGAAACGAGGTGGGAGGCGGTTCCATCCGTATCCACAATCCCGCGGTGCAGAGCAAGGTTTTCGAGGCCCTCGCCTTTTCCCGAGAAGATGCGGAAGAGCGTTTCGGCTTTCTTCTCAAGGCTCTGGGAAGCGGTACCCCTCCTCACGGAGGCATTGCCCTCGGCTTCGATCGCCTGGTGATGCTGCTTTGCGGTGCCAAATCCATCCGGGAAGTCATGGCCTTTCCCAAAACGCAGAAGGCCCAGTGTCTCATGTCCGGCGCTCCGGGGGTTGTGGAACCCCTGCAGCTGGATGAGCTTTCCATAAAAACTGTTCTTCCGGAAAATTCGGAAGAACGGGAGGACTGATCCGAAAACGAAGAAGCCCCAAAGAAACGAGAGGAGGCGGATATCTCATGGTACGAGTGCGTTATCTTGGTCATGCGGCGGTATATCTGGAGGGAGAAAATCTGAAGGCCCTGGTGGATCCCTTTCTTTCCGGCAATCCCCAGGCGTCTTCCTCGCCGGGAGATTTCCGGGAGCTTTCGCACATATTCGTAACCCACGGCCACGGGGATCATCTGGGGGATGCCGTGGAAATGGCGAAACGGACC
The DNA here is from genome assembly GCA_036769705.1 of Synergistaceae bacterium. Lineage (GTDB taxonomy): Bacteria > Synergistota > Synergistia > Synergistales > Aminiphilaceae > DAIPKP01. The sequence goes on along the minus strand of DAIPKP010000003.1, from coordinate 66,348 downwards.
GGAGCTATCCTGGTGAGCAACTTCGAGCTTTGCGCTCTTCTGGAAAGAGAGGGCATTGCCACCCATCCCATGCATATCGGAGGAACCTTTCGCTTTCCCTTCGGCAAGGTTAAAATGACTCCCGCTCTCCACGGCTCGGGAGTGGTTATAGATAATCAGCTTCTTTACGGAGGCGTGGCTGCGGGATTTCTAATCGAAGTTGAAGGAAAAAAGATCTACCATGCCGGAGATACGGGGCTTACCCTGGATATGCAGCTTCTCCGGGAGGAGAAGATCGATCTGGCCTTTCTTCCCATCGGAGGAAATTTCGTGATGGATGTGGATGATGCGGTTCGGGCGGTAGATTTTATCCGGCCCCGCAAGGTGGTGCCCATACATTACGATACCTTTCCTCTTATTCAGGCGAGCCCTGAAGAATTTGCCCAAAAGGTGGGGGATGCGGCGGAGACTGTCCTTCTCGGATTCGGAGAAACCTTGGATCTGTAAGGTGTCTCTCTTTCCTCGAAAGGAATTTTTGCGATGTTTCAAAAGGGGAGCCCCTAAGGGGCTCCCCTTTTGAATTTTACGAAAGAGACATTCCCTCCAGAGAAACTTTTCCCCGAACGTAGAGGTTCATTCGAGGAGGGCGCAGAAAACCGATGAGAGTAATTCCTTCTTTTTCCGCTCGGGCTACCCCGTCGAAGGTGGGAGCGGAGACGCTTGCGGCCAGGGGAATGCGGAGAACCGCGATTTTTTTCACCAGGCTTTCGGGCATGCGTCCGGAAAAGAGAAAAAAGGTATTCTCGAAGAGTATCCTCTCTCGAAGTCCCCAACCCAGAACTTTATCCGCTGCATTGTAGCGCCCCAGATCCTCCCGAATTACCAGAAGCTCCCCCTCTTTGGAAAAGAGAGCTCCCACGTGGGCGGCTCCGGTTTTTCGGTACAGCTCTCCCTCCTGAACTTTTTGAATTCCCCGAAAGAGAAGCTCCTCGGGAATGCTCCAGGAAAGGATTTCCGGCCGGGGTCCTCCGGAGATCTCTTTTTGAGAGGAAAGCGGGGTTTTCTCGAAGAAAAGATCCTGCTCTTTCCGGAGCATGGAAAGAGGCTGTTCCGGCGGACACAAACCTTCGGTCACCAAATGCCCCCGTCCCCATTCGTCGAGATGTTCCGGTGAAAGAGGCCCTTGGAAGACAAGTTTATTTTCGTAGAAAAGCCGAAAAAACGCTTCCCGGATAAGGGAATCTTCCTTGAGATACCATCCGGAGGAAGCGTCTTTTTTCCAGATGTGCCGAGATTGAGCGAGATTTTCCGATGCCATCAGTATTTGAGGCCGAAAATGGGATGGAAAATCCGGGTGTCGTGAAGAAAGGCGGTCTGTTCCTCCAGGGCCTTTCGCGCCCGCTCGCCCATGGAGATGGCCAGTACCGAGGTAAGCACGTGAACAAGAAAAAGAGGCCCGATGATACTGCTTCCGAAGGTGGGGCTCTTGGCGCTTACGTAAAAGCTCAGCTGGGCGAAACGGCATACCGGAGCGGCGGGGCTGTCCGTAATGGTAACGATGGGGATTTCTTTTCCGTTACAGAATTCGCATACTTCCGTAACCTCGGAGACGTAACTTGGGAGAGCTGAGGTTATGATCAAATCGTCCGGAGTGATTCCCCGGGCCTGTTCCTGGAGGGTAAGGCTCCCCCGCTTGAGAAGATAGCCGTTGAGGCCCATAACCCGAAGGCGCATAAAGAGAGATTCCATAGCGAGGGAGGAGATCCCCCAGCCCATACAGTATACCGTGCGGGCCTTCTTGACCATGGAGCAGAACGTTTCTATTTTGTCTTCCGAAAGCTGGGTCCACGTATCTTCGAGGTTGGCGTGCTCCGTCCGGAGAATGGTGTGGGCGATATTGTCCTCCATATCCTGGGAGCGGGCAAGCATGGCCGAGGGGTTGACCTGGTCCAGAATGGCCTCTTTCAAGGCCTCCTTGAGCTCCGTGTACCCGGAAAAGCCGAGCATCCGGGCCACCCGTACGAGCTGCGCCTTGGAGACATCCAGCTCTTCCGCCACTTCTCCTATGGAGCGGAATGCGGCTTCCCTCATGTTTCGGAGGAGATAGGATACCACGCGGTGGGCCTTGTTGGGGAGATCCATCATCTTCTCCTGCATCAGGACCTGCAGTTCGTTACTGTCCATAAAGGCGATTCCTCCATGTATTTTTTTGAGGTTGTGATTCCATGCTAAACTAAACTTGCAAAGGGAAAAGATTTATTTCTCTGAACACCTATGAGTGTAGCTTCTCCGATTTCAAAGGTCAAATCGTATCTTGTTTCTGTGAAGAGAGGCTGCGAAGCAGCGCAAAAGCGAGAAACAGCGAAATTGTACAGGATCCGAGGCTTGAAAGGGGCTGGCACCACCAGAAGGCTCCCAGGCCAAAAAAGGTCGCCAGGAACCATCCAAGGGGAGGACGGAAAAGAAGGGCCCGGAGCATCTGAATCACCATGCTGTAGAGAGTTTTGCCGGTGCCTTCGAAAAGGGCCATAAGAGTAATTTCCGTGGCCGCCAGGGGATATCCGAAAACCGAGGCCCGGATGGAGGCTATGGCCATCTGCTCCACCTCCGGAGAAGGGGCGAAAATGGCGAGAATGACTCCGGGAAAGGCATAGAGAAATATTCCCACGGAAATCATGATAAGAAGAGAAGCCTGTACGGACCATCGCAAGGCTTCGCGAAGGCGGTCTTCTCTGCAAAGTCCCAGGTTGTAGCCGAGGAAGGGAGTAAGGGCGTTTCGGATTCCCATGACGGGAAGAAAGGCGAGTCCTTCCACCCGGTTTCCCAGAAGCCATGCCGCCAGTGCATTGGGGCCGTAATTTGAAAGCACTCGGTTCATCAGGATAATGCCCAGGGCGATGCTTGCCTGGCTGAGAGAGGCGGGAAAGCCGATGCGGATAATGGAATGCCACCGAGAAAGAAGGCGGTTCGGGAGCCCGCGGGAGGGGAGAATCTTCAAGGGGCTTTCCTGCTTCAGTTTGTACAGCACGAAGAGGGCGCTGCAGAGCCTTCCCGTGAAGGTGGCGAGGGCGGCGCCGGTTATCCCCATGTTCAGAGTAAAAATGAAAAGGGGATCCAGGATCAAATTGACTCCGTTTCCCATAACCATGCTGTAGAGCGGGATTACCGTATTTCCTTGGCACCGGAAGGCACTGTCTCCGAGAAGCGTGATGGCCATGAAGGGAAGGCTCGGTAAGAGCCAGAGCATGTAATCCAGGCAAAGAGGAATGACCGAGGGGGCTCCTCCGATAAAGGCAAAGAAATTCTCTCCCCAGGGGCGGTAGAGAAGAGGAAGAGGAAGAAAACAGAGCAGAAGAAGCAGGATGGAGCCGGATCGGGCGGTATCCTGGGCTTCTGAAAACGTGTTTTCCCCCAAAAAACGGCTTATCAGGGCGGTGCATCCCAGGGCCATGCCGTTGAGAAGGGCGAACATGACGAAAATTACGGGAAAAGTGAGGGACATGGCTGCCAGGGCGGTTCCTCCCAAACGGGAGACGAAAACCGTATCCACCAGGTGAAAAAGGTTGTGCAGAAGCATGGTGGCTACGGCGGGAAGAGCCAGTCGAAGAAGGGCGGTTCCCACGGCCCCCTCTCCCATGGAGACGAATTTTTGGGTTTTTTTCATGAATCTAAGGTCCTTTCCCGTATATAATAAGAGTGCGGGGGGAGCCGGAGACACTATTTTCCCCGAGATGGCGAGAGGCATTATAACATTCTTTGCCTTCGAATTTCCCGGGGATATACAAAAGAGTTCCAGAAGTTTATTTCAGGAGGGAATGGTATGAGTTCCAAACCCGTTTTAATCCCCTATGCTTCTGCGGGGAACGGACATCGTGCGGCGGCTCAGGCTCTTTGCCAGGCTTTCGAAGAAGAGGGGAGAGGAGCTATTATTACGGACGTGCTCCATTTCTCGGTACCTCTTTTCCGCATGGTTTATTCAAAAACCTATTCCCTCATGGGGGAATATTCTCACCTTTCCTGCGAGGCCATGTACCGGCTCATGGACAAGCCCAGGGACGAGAGCCGGTTGATTCAGTTCATCGACTGGCTTTGCGAACGCCATGTGCGTCCCTTTACGGGGTTCGTGGAGGAGAACCGTATGGATCTGGCGGTTTGCACGCATTTTCTTCCTTCCCTGGTGCTCGCTTCCATGCGCCGGAAGGGAAGCTATGCCGGAGAAATCTACTCCGTCATTACCGATTACGGGCTTCATAAAATATGGGTGCATGAAGATGTGGATCGTTACTTCGTGGCTCACGAGGATATCCGTAAAATGCTTCTCCTTCTGGGAGTGGGGGAGGAGAAAATCGATATTACCGGCATTCCCGTAAAAAAGGAGTTTGCCCTCGCGAAAGAGAAGGGAAAAAGTTCCGGGGAGCCCTTTACGATTCTGCTTTCCGGAAGCGCGGTGTCCGACGGCAAGGTGATTCAGATACTGCGCTGGATCGAAAACCTGGATTCCCCTCTTCGGATTCTTCTCGTGGCGGGAAGAAACGAGGGCCTCCTGGAACGGCTTTCCGGCTATGTTCCTCCGGAGCGCATCCGGCTGGAGCGTTTCGACTTCGTGCAGAACATGCCGAGGCTCATGCAGGAGGCGGATCTCATGATCACCAAGCCCGGAGGGCTGGTGGTTACCGAAGCGCTCTGTGCGGAGCTCCCCATGGTGCTTATTTCTCCCATTCCTCTTCAGGAGACGGAAAACGCCTTTTACCTGGAAAAGGAGGGAGCTGCCTTGTACTGCGAGCATTTGGAAGATCTTCCCCTCACTCTCCGCAAGATTCTCGGGAATCCTGAAATGTTGCGGGAAATGCGAAAAAAGGCGGCCCTCCTGGCGAAGCCCGGGGCAGCTACGAAAATTGCGGCTCAGGTTATCCGGGGGATGGTTTAGGAAGGAAGCAGAATGATCCTTCGGACAAGTTCCTCCTCGCGGAGGTTTGCCAGGCGCGCCATTTTTGCGGCGACGGTGCGGCCATGTCCGAAAAACTGGGAACGTTCCCTGGCGGAAAGATACCAGGGACCTTGAGGATTGTCTCGGAGGAGCTTCCGCGCCAGAGCTTCTCCCCGAATAAGCTCTCCCAGGGCGGGATGCAGAGGCCCTGCCAGGGTGTCTTCGTGAAGCGACGGAGTGTCGCAGAGCCCTACGCGCTGAACCCGAAAGGCATACTCTTCCGCCTTGAGAAGCCATTGGCCTCCCCAGGTTACCGCATTTTCCAGAGAGAGGGGGATGTAGCTTCCGTTTTGCATCCATGTGGCGAGAAGCGTATGCCGCAAGACCAGGCAGGGATAAAGCCGCAGGTGCATGCCCCGGCTGTGAGGAAGGGAACCGAGCCGATTCAGATCCTCCAGGCTTCCCTCCAGGGTTTGTTCCGGAAGGCCGATCATCATCTGGCATCCCAGGGGGAGCCCCGCTTCCAGGAGAAATGTCAGGATTTCCAAAACCTCCCGGGATTCGTATCCCCGGAGGTTTTTGCGTAGCACCTCGTCCTGAAGAGAGGCGATGCCGAGTTCCACCTGGGAGAGAGGATATTCCCGAATTTCCTCCACCATGGCGGAGGAAATTCCGAGGGGATGTGTGGAAAAACGCAGCAGGCTTCCTTCCGGAGCGGCGCGGAAGGCTTTCAGATAGGCTTTGCGTTTTTCCGGAGCAAGGCAGGTAAAACTTCCTCCGAAATAGCAAACTTCCAGGGGGGATTCCTCCTTTTCCAGGAGAGCCTTTATTGTTTCCGGGGAGGGAGAAGTCTGGCCCGTGATGCTGTGCTGGTTACAGTAGCTGCACCTTCCGGGGCATCCTTCCATGGAGAGAAAAAAGGGGAGCCGTTTCATAATCGAAATCCTAGTTTTCCGCCTGAGAAACCGTCACCGTGGCGGTTTCCCGGGAAAGCCCGGTTTTCCGGCCTGCCTCGCGGCAGAAATGGAGGAAAAGGGTTGCGGAAAGCAGATCTGCCGCTCCTCCGGGGCTGATGCGGAGCCGTGAGAAATGTTGATCCAGTTCTTGCAAGGCCTTTTTGCCTTTCTCAGAAAAGGGAGCTCCTCGTCGAAGAACGTCCCGGAGCGCTTTACGATAGTCGGTGCTCCAGAATTCGTAGCCTCCCCGGTGTATTACCGTACTGTCCTCCGCGGCAAGCATGAGATGCAGCAGGGCGTAAAGCCCCGCATCGTGAAGAGAATGCCCTTCTTCCAAGGCCTTTTCCAGGGAGGGAAGCCCGGCGTTCAGAAGGGCGGGAAAGCCCTTTTCCGCTTCTCCCCGAATGCCCGTAATGCGGTGCTGCAGGTAGAGCCGTTCTCCGTGCGTGAGAGCTCGGGGGGGAAGCGTTTTTCTCAAAGGCTCCAACTCCCGTTCTATCATGCCTTCCACGCAGCCTTTTGCTCTGAAGCAGATATCTTGGGGAAGAAGCTTGCCTTCTTCTTCCCGGTTTTTTCCCGCTCCGTAAAGGAGCAGGGAGAGAACGAAAATAAGCCCCTTATGGGTGTTGATATTGCAGGTGGCCCGAAACATTTTCTCTTCCATGCAAATCCCCCGGGCCCGGAGCCGGGGAAAGGCTTCGGCGGGGGCAAGACCCTTCAGGCCCTCAAGACTTTGTTCTTTCCAGAAAGGGGCGAGAACCACCGCGCTTTTCACGAAGGTGAGATAGTTCATATCCTGGTGGGCTCCGGATCCGAAGCGGTCCACCAATCCTGGTTTGGGGGCTATATAGACTTCCCACAGAGCCGCCGCATGAGCGAAACCGCCGAGAAGAAGTGCGTGATTCATAAAAAATTCCTCCAAAAGTTCGGAATTAGATGGCAAATTGCAAAAAAAGCTCACTCTTTTCTTAGAACAAAGAGTACCCTTTTACGGAAGCTTTCGCAAGTCCCGCTCTCCAAAAAGGCGGGGAATTTCCGAGGGCTATGATACAATGCCCGGAGGTTTGGACGGATTTTCACGAGCCCTTCCAGAGGGTTTTCGAATTTCCTGAAAGGGCTTTGTGGGGAAAACGAGATGAAAAACGAAAAAATCCCGGGAAAAACGGGAAGGAGGATGCAAGGATGGCGCACAAAAGGTATGTTTCGGAAAAAGGTCGAGCATGCTCCGGAGTCGGGAGAGGATGCCGGGGTTTTTTGTTGATCCTTGCCGGATTGGCCTGTCTTATGGGGGGATTTGTACCTTCCCTTGAGGCTTCTACCATGCAAGATTTTTTCCTTGCCCGGAAATGGGCGGAAATTGACGCTCTTCTCATGCAGGTTTCTCCGGACGTGACGTCGCTTCCTCCCAGGGAGCTCTCTCTTGGAGTGAACGCTTTGTGGCTTCAGAAACGGTATGCCGAGGCCCTGGAACTTATCGAAGCGGGAAAGAAAACCTTTCCCGAGGAGATTCGCCCCTATTGCAGCATGTTTCAAATTCTCGGATACGAGCGTACCGGTGAAAGGGCGAAAGCCCTCGAAGAGGCCCGAGCTTTCTGGAAAACCCCTCCTCCCGAGTTCCTCCGGTACTACGTGGCCTACGCCCTGGGGCGTCTCGAAAGGGTTTCGGGCAACAATGCGGAAGCTGCCAAGTGGTACCGTATCATGGCGGATCTGGGAGAAACCAAGAGCTATCGTCATCCCGCTCTCGCGGCGCTTCTCGCTCTTCCGGGAGCCAAGGCGGAGGATGCCCTGAGAATGCTCGACGATTTTCCTCTTAATCGGGAGGCTCTGAAAATACTCGAAGAGGTGGAAAAACCCTCGGCGAGGATCCTCACCGCCCTGGGTTATGCCGCCTATGCGGAAGGCTCCTATCACAAAGCTCTGAAGCTTTTTGACAGAGCCCTGGAGGCGGGAGCCCGGGGAAGGGCGGAGTACTGGCGGGCTTTTTCGCTGTATCAGCTCAAGCGCTATGAAGAAGCTCTCGATCAGTGGCGGGTGATCGCCCTTCGAGGAGCTTCCTATGGAGCAAGTTCTACCCGGAGAATCGGTATATGTGCTTACCGGGGCGTAAAAACTCCTGCCGTGGAGGCCCTGGAGGAGCTGGCGGAGAAAAAGGACGGTGCCCTTCGGGAGACCGCTCTCTATTATCTCATGGTAATCGCTCACGAACTTGGCCCTTCTCGGAACTTTCCCAAATGGAGGGATGAGCTGCGCAAATCCTTCCCCTCGGGGAAATTCGGCATGCAGAGCTACTGGAACGGTGCCTGGGATGCCTGGAAGGAGGGCAATCTGGAGCGGGCGGCCAACGAGCTGAGCCGGGGGCTTCCCCATGCTACGGGAACCTCCTGGCCCCCTCGGTTTCTCTACTGGATTGCCCGAACCCAGGACATCCTCAAACGTCCGGACAAGGCGGAACGTTTTCGCAAACAGCTTGGTTCTCTCTATCCTTTAAGTTATTATTCCTTTCTGGTTTTTCCCGAAGGGAGCAAGCCTATAAAGAAAGAGCTTCCCCGGGTGCTGCAGAGCTCTCCCTCCCTTCTCGAGGAGTGGGGATTCATTCAGTATGCCCGGCTTTCCCTCGCCAAGAGCTCCAAGGCTTCGGATCGCTTCCGGGCTGCCCGGATCGCTCTCTGGGACGGGGATGTTCGAGGGGCCTATCTCCTGGCGAACACCTTCAGCGGGGTTGTCCGTACCCTGGAGTATCTCCCCCGGGAGGTGCTGGAAATGCTCTATCCTCGGGCTTACGAAAAAGATGTGCTCCGGGAAAGCGAACGCTTCGGGATTTCCCCGAATTACGTTTGGGCGGTCATGCGCCAGGAGAGCGGTTACGATGCGGAAGCTACGAGTTACGTCGGTGCCATGGGGCTTATGCAGCTTATGCCCGCCACTGGCCGGGACGTGGCTCGGCGGCTTGAGGTGGAGAACCCCCGTTTTTACGATCCCGCCACCAATATTCTTCTCGGGACATCCTATCTTGCCTCCCGGATGAGGCTCTTCAAGAGTTTCCCCAAGGCTGCGGCGGCGTATAACGCCGGGGCCGGAGCGGTGCGCAAGTGGGAGGACCGAGGAAAGGACCAGGAAGAGTGGATCGAGGAAATCCCCTATCTCGAAACCAACGATTACGTGCACCGGGTTATGGGAAACTATGCGGTATACCGTATGCTCTACGGAGAAGAAGCTTCCCCGAAGGAAGAGGAGGTCGAGCCCCTTTCGGCGGATGCTCTTCCCGAAGATGAAGAGGACCGGGGGCCCTAAAATAAAGGCGGGAGCTTTTCCGAATTTTTTGGGACTGGAAACGTGACACGCAGCAGTAAGTTCGCAGATTGGAAAGGAAAGGATGAGTAACGTGGCAACTTCTCTGGTTGAACCGGTGGAAAAAGTACGGAACCGTCTGGATGAGCTCGGGTACGAAGGGGAAATCGTCTTTTCCCGGGAGACCATCTTTACCGTGGAAGACGCTTCCCAGGCAGTAGGGGTACCTCCGGAAGAGATTCTGAAGACCCTGGTACTTTTGGTGGACGACTCTCCCGTACTGGTACTTCTTTCCGGAATCAACAGGGTGCATCTCAAAAAGGTGAAAGCTCTTCTGGGGGCCAAAAAGGTGAAAATGTGCTCTCCGGAATTCGTATACGAATACTCGGGGTTCCAGGTGGGAGGCGTTCCGCCCCTGGGATATCCCGAGGAGCTTCCGGCTTTGTTGGACGAGGACCTTTTCCTGTACCATACGGTATGGGCTGCGGCGGGGACGGATCATGCCTTTTTCCCGGTTTCTCCGGAAAAACTGCGGGAATACACCCGGGGAAACAAGGGAGATCTCAAAAAATAAAGAGCGGGAAGGGCTTCAAGCCCTTCCCGCAAAAATGCTTTTCTTTTTTGATGTCCCTTGTTCCCGGAGAGAAACTATGGAAGGGGAGATAAACCTTCTATTCTCCCCGGAGCTGGGGATGAAGCGTTTCGAGCCATCCGTCCATCTTTCTCACGAAGGCCACCTTTTCCAGGGGGAGGAGGAATACCTCCAGATTGGTGTTGCTGATGGCCCTTCGGATGTCGCCTCCTATGCATACGTGATCTTCGCCGCTCATGGAGCCGTGCATGTGAACGAAAAGGCTCTGCTCCCGGACGCTGACGCTGCCTCCGAGGGATGTGATGTCGAAGGGGCCCTTCGCCACGCTCTGTACAAGTTGGGTTCCGTCGAACCACGCAAAGGTTACATCCCGTACCATTCCCGCGGCGCCGAGAATAACCGCGGCATTCACGCTTCCGTCCTTACAGGCCTGGATGATGCTTTCTACCACTTCGTCTCCTTCCGCAAGACGGAGTGCCACGATCTCTTGCGTTGTCACATGCTGCATGACCTTCACCTCCTTATGGCCCCCGAACTCCTCCGGAAAGAAGGTATTGCACAATGCGGAGAAATCCGGTGTCTGAAACGTCTTCGTACCGCTTGCGATGAAGTTGTTCCCTTCGAGAGGGGAAAACTTCCTTTTGGTTATAATATCACAAAAAAAGAGGAATGTGCAAATTTTCCAAAGGTCCCTGTTTGTGCCTAATATTAAGGAGGTTTTTCCGGATGAATTGCTGGTGGTACGGAGCTATTTTCCTTACCGGAATCGGTGCGGGTTTTCTCAACGTTGTGGCTGGAGGAGGCTCTCTCCTCACGCTCCCTCTTCTCGATGCTTTCGGCCTTCCCGTAGGAATGGCAAATGCCACCAACCGGGTGGCCATACTGCTGCAGAACCTGGTGGCCATCCAGCGTTTCCGGGCGAAGGGGGTTCTGGATTTTCGGGAGGTTTTGCCCCTGATTCTTCCTGCTATGGCGGGATCCGTGGGAGGAACCCTGGTGGCCATCGAAATGGATCAGCAGGTTCTTCGCCTGGTGATTGCCGGTATTATTACCTTCATGGCCTTTTTGCTCGTTTTTCGCCCTCATATGTGGGAGGAAGGACGAGAAAAGCCCTGGCCCCGATGGGCGGTGGGGCTCTTGTTCTTCTGTATCGGCGCTTATGGGGGCTTCATTCAGGCGGGAGTGGGTTTTTTTCTCATCTGGGCTCTCGTAGGGGTTATGGGGAACGATCTGGTGCATGCCAATGCTGTCAAAGTCACCCTCGTGGCAAGCTACACCGTACTCAGCCTGGGGCTTTTCTTTTCCCGGGGTATGGTAGACCTTTCCGTGGGAATTGCCCTCGCTCTGGGAAACATGTTGGGAGCGGTGCTGGGAGCGCGGTTTACGGTAATGAAGGGGAATCGGGCTCTGCGGTATATTCTTGTGGGGGCCATTCTTCTCAGTGCGGGGAAAATGCTCTACTCGGCGCTCTTCTCCTAACGAACAAAGGGCAATAAGAAAGAGGCGGGATTGTCCAATCCCGCCTCTTTCTCGTTATCTTCGTTATCAGGAGCCTTCGAGAAGATATTGCTTCAACTCTTCCCGGCTCAATCCCGCTCCAAGCCCTACCGCAAGGCGTAGCCTCGCTTTGGCGGGGGAAAGACTGCCTCCGGAGAGAATGCCCATTTCGAGAATTTTCGAGGTTCCCCCTTCGTAGTTATCCCGGCAGAGAACCGTGCCTTGATGGCATCGGGAGGTGATAACCACGGGAATGTCGTTTTTGACGATCTTTTTCAGGGGGGGGAGCCATTCTGGAGGGATGTTGCCGAGGCCGAACCCCGCGAGAACGATACCGTCTACCTTGGGATTTTCCACGCAGTGATCCAGAAGAAAGGATCCCGCTCCCAGGCTTGCGTAAAAGATGGGGATGTTCTGAAAAGGCGTAATGGATTCTCCCAGGGAACGGGTGCGATGAGGGCGCCGTTTTACGAAGACCTGGTTTCCCACGATGGTTCCCAGGGGGCCTTTCCCCGGGGCCCGAAAGGCGTCCCGCCGCTGGGGGATTTCCTTTGTCACTTCCGTAGCGCTGAAAAGCTGGTCCTGCACGCAGACAAGCGCACCAAGCCCCCAGGTATTTTCCGAAGCCGCAGCCAGAAGAGATTGATAGAGGTTCATGGCCGCGTCGGATCCGAAGCTTTCCCAGGGAATGAGGGAGCCCGTAAAGATAACCGGCTGGGGGTATATCCAGAGGAGATCCGTAAGGTAGCTCATCTCTTCGAGGACATCCGTGCCTGCGGAAACCACAAGCCCCCGGGCTCCCTTCTTGATGAGCCCCCGGAGGCGTTCAATGAGGTCCATAGTCATTTGTATGGTATAGTGACTGCTGGGTTGACGGCTCCATTCCACCACTTCGAAAAGGGTATTCTCGGGAAGAGAGGGAATGGCTTCGATAATGCGTTCCGTTGCGGCGATTTTCGATTCCTCGGGGCTCTGTTGCGAGGGAACCCCGGGAGGATAGCAGTAGCTCCCGGCTCCTACAAGAACGATTTTGCCTCGCTCCGATATCATGGGAAGCACCTCCTCAGATGAACAGGGAGAGTGTATCACTAAAAGGAAAAAATGAAAAATCCTCAAATTGGAGGTGGAAATCCCGTGCAAATTTGTTATTATCGTGCCTTTTGGGATAGACCGAATCTCCAGAGGGGCCGTGATGCGAAAAACCGGGCCTGGACCGGAGTATTTCTGAAAGAACGGGAGGCCTGAAACATGCGGGTTGTCATCGTGGGAGCGGGAGAAGTGGGATATACCGTTTCGGGGCAGATGGCCAAGGAAGGGCATGATGTCACGGTTATCGAATGGGATCCCGCCCGGGCGGAGAAGGTGGAAAACGAACTCGATGTTATGGTGATCCGGGGCAACGGAGCCCGTCCCCAGGTGCTGGAACAGGCGGGGGTTACCAAAAAGAGCCCCGTGGATCTCATGATTGCCTGTACCGAAAAGGACGAGGCGAACTTGCTCTCCTGCTGGATCGGTAAGAGAAATGGCGTGCAGAAGGCCATCTCCCGGGCCCGGAACCTGGAGTTTACCGATTCCGAAAGCTGGGCCCGGGAGCTGGGTATCGATATTATGATCTCCCCCGAGCGCTCCGTGGCCCGGGAGATCGAGGAGCTTTTGGCAGTATCCTCCGCATTGCGCACCGTGGAAATCGCCGGAGGCCGGGCGGGGGTCTACGTCTTCCGAATGGCGGAAAAGGCACCTCTCGCGGGAGTCTCGCTCAAGGAATTCCGAAAGCGTCATCCCGACCTGGTGAGCATTATCGTTTTCGTGGAACGCGGGCATACGGGATTTCTTCCCGGAGGCGATACGGTGCTTTTGCCGGGAGATCTCTGCTACGCCGTCTCCTTTCGCAACCAGGTCTGGAGGCTGGAAGATCTTTTCGGCGCACGCCGCCGCAAACCCCTGCGCCGGGTTCTCCTGGTGGGGGGAGGCAAGGTGGGATTCCAGGTAGCCCGAAGGCTCGAAGAGCATCATAAAAACGTGGATATCCGGCTTATAGATATGAATTCGGAGAAGTGCGACCGCCTTTCCCGGGAGCTTGGGCGCACGGTGGTTCTCTGCGGGGATGCGGCGGATAAAGATCTGCTGAATTACGAAGGCGTGGGATCCTCGGATGGCTTCGTCACCACCACCGCCAGCGACGAATCCAACATCGTGCTGGGAATACTGGGAAAGAGCCTTGGTACCTCCAAGTCCATCGCGGTGGTACGCCGCAAGGCTTTCATGCAGATGGAAAAACATCTTCCCGTGGATGCCCTGGTGAATCCTCACCTTTCCATGGCCTCTGCCATCATGCAGCAGGTGCGTTTTCCCCGAAGCCGGGGACAGCTTTCCCTGCTGGACAATATCGGGGCCGAAATGATCGAAGGGGTTATTCCCCAGGAGAGCGCCGCCCTGGGACGCACTATCATGAATCTCGATCTTCCTCAGGGGATTATTCTCGCCCTGGTGGAACGGGGAAAACATATCTTCGTTCCCTGGGGAGATACGGAGCTGCTTGCGGGGGATCGGGTCATCCTTTTCGCCGCCTCGGATCGCATGAGCGAAGCTTTGGATATTCTGGGGGTGTAGGATCATGAGGGTCCGCATTGTGGCGAAGGTGCTCGCTCTTATCGGCGGGGTGGTCTCTTTCTGTATGCTCTGGCCCATGGGTTGGGCCTACATGGACAAAACCCCGGATCTCGTGCCTCTTGGAATAGGCATGTTCTCCGGATTCGGCATATCGGGAATCCTCTATCTGTGGGGGCACAAGGCCAAAGCTCCCGATTTGGGCCCCAAGGAAGCCTTCGGAGTGGTCACCTTTTCCTGGATTCTCGCCTCTATCATCGGAGGGCTACCTTTCTGGCTCAACGGTACGGTGCCCACCTTTACGGATGGTTTTTTCGAGGCCATGTCGGGATTTACCACCACCGGGGCGTCGGTGCTTACAAATATCGAGGCCAATGCCCGGGGAATTCTCTTCTGGCGAAGCCTTACCCATTGGCTGGGGGGCATGGGAATCATCGTGCTGAGTTTGGCCATTCTTCCCTTTCTCGGCGTAGGAGGAATGCAGCTCTACAAGGCGGAGGTCCCCGGGCCCATTCCGGAAAAGCTTACTCCCCGGGTACAGCAGACCGCTCTCTTCCTCTGGGGGGTCTATATGCTTCTCTCTCTTCTGGAAACTGGGGCCCTCTCCCTTTGCGGCCTCGATCTTTTCGAGGCTCTTACGCATACCTTCGGAACCATGGCCACCGGAGGTTTTTCCCCTCTTAACGGAAGCGTGGGTCAGTATAACAGCGCCGCGGTGGATTGGGTAATCGTGGTTTTCATGTTTCTCGCGGGAGCGAACTTTGCCCTGCACTATATGGTGCTCCGGGGAAAACCGAGAATGCTGTTGCAAGATCCGGAATTCCGCTTTTACTCCGTTCTCGTTCTGGGGGCCATCCTGGTTATCATGGCTTTTACCCTTGCGGGGGGGGTGTACCACGATTTCACGACCGCCTTGCGTTATGCGGCTTTCCAGGTGGTGAGCATTATCACCACCACGGGTTTCGTTACCGCGGATTACGAGCTTTGGCCCTTCTGCACCCAGCTTATTCTGCTCTGGCTCATGTTTGTCGGAGGATGTGCGGGATCTACCGGAGGAGGCATGAAAAACGTGCGGGTCATGGTGGTGCTTCGCCAGGCCAAGGCGGAGATGATGCGGCTTCTGCACCCCCGGGGAGTCTTTCCCGTCCGGATCGGAGGCAAATCCCTCGGGAATGGCATCGTGGCATCGATCACGGCTTTTTTCGTTCTCTATATGGGATTGTTTATACTGGGAACGCTGCTGATGTCCGGGTTGGGGCTGGATGTAACTACCGCCATAGGAAGCGTGGCGGCCACCCTGGGTAACATCGGTCCCGGTTTGGGAGGGGTGGGGCCCGTACACAACTATGCCGCCATACCTCTCGTGGGCAAATGGATTCTCAGCGGATTCATGCTCCTGGGACGCCTGGAGATCTATACGGTACTTCTTTTGTTGTTTCCCGCCACCTGGAGACGGTAGCGGGGTCTTTTCGCTTTTTCGGCAAAAATCAAAAAAGCAGGGCTTTTTTCGGGAATTTCCGCAAAAGCCCTGCTTTTTTCATCTCTCGAAAGGGGATTTTATTCCTCTCCCTCGGGAAAGAGCAGCGCAAGCCCTCCTTCGGCGGTTTCCCGATAGATGGAGGGAAGATCGTGTCCCGTCCGGTTCATGGTGAGGATCACCTGGTCCAGGGAGACATAGTGTTTCCCGTCGGTGAGCAGGGCATACTCTGCGCAGGTCAGAGCCCGGAGAGCTGCCATGACGTTGCGCTCGATGCAGGGGATTTGCACCAGTCCCGCCACGGGATCGCAGGTGAGTCCCAAATGGTGCTCCAATCCCATCTCCGCAGCGTATTCGATATGGAGAGAAGTGCCTCCCAGCAGGTAGGCCGCTGCGGCGGAGGCCATGGCGCAGGCTACTCCCACTTCGCCTTGACACCCCACTTCGGCTCCCGATATGGAGGCGTTGGTCTTGGCGAGATTTCCCACCAGACCTGCGATGGCGAGAGCATGGAGAATCTCCTTTTCCGGCAGGGAAAAATATTCCTCCAGATAGTGGAGCAGGGCGGGAAGAACCCCCGAAGATCCGCAGGTGGGAGCGGTAACGACCTTGTTTCCCGAAGCGTTTTCTTCGGAAACCGCCAGGGCGTAGGAAGCCATAAGGGCGGTGCGGGGATTTGCAAGGCCCTTGGCTTGCTGATAAATGCGGAAGGCCTTGCGTTCCAGCCGCAGGGGCCCCGGAATGGCCTCGTGAGAGGAAAGCCCCCGGCGAATGCTTTCTTTCATGGTCTGCCAGACTTCTTCGAGATAATCCCAGATGGAATTACCTTCGCAATTTTCCACGTATTTCCAGAGAGGATGGCCGGTTTTTCTTCTCCATTCCAGAAGAGCTTCCATGGAAGAAAGATCGTAGATCTCTCCTGCGTCTTGCCGAGGTTTTCCGATTTCCTCCCGGGAGAGAAAGGCGCCGCCGCCGACGCTGAAAAATATGCGGGAATCCAGAATGTTCCCCGAAGAATCCAGGGCCTCGAACTGCATGCCGTTGGGATGCTCCGGCAGAGCTTCCTTGATCCAGAGAATTTCTGCCGGAAGAGGAGCGAGAGCTTTCAGAACCGCCTTATCCGTAAGGTGTCCCTTGCCGGTGGCACAGAGGGAGCCGTAAAGGGTAATCCGAAAGGATGCCGCTCCGGGATGGTTTTCTTTCCATAGGGATGCGGCGGCATGGGGCCCCATGGTATGGCTGCTCGAAGGCCCAAGGCCTATGCGGAAAAGTTCTCGAAGGGATTTCATGCTCCTTCCCCCTCCCCGATGGATTCCATGGAAGAGGGCACGATGGGTTTTTCATGTTCCAGGTGCCAGTATTCCCTCTCTTTTGGAAGTGAAAGCTTCAGCAATCCCGTTTCATGAGCGATTTCCAGGCAGAAAGCCAGGGAGAAGAGGAGCATCAGGGAGAGGCAGAAAAATCGCATCTTCCGGGAAAGAGCTTTCCTATAGGCTACCACGCTGGGAAGAATGCCGAAGAGCAATACGATTCCCACTCCTCCCACAAGGTTGATGGCGTCCAGGAAAATATCCGGATTCACCAGGGCGATAATAAAGGGTGGAAGAAAGGTCAGGCTTATTACCAGAAAGCGGTTTTTCCGATGAAAGCAGTTTTCCGTGAGATCTGCGATGAAATCCATGAGGCCGATGCCGTTTGCAAGGTAGGACGTAGCGATGGCGATAACCGTGAAGAGAATGGCCCCTCCGTTGAAAAGTCTGCTTTTCAGAATATGCCCCATGGGGATGGTGGCGGGGTTGCCCGCTTGCACCGCCGCAAGAATGGAGTTGCCTCCTTCGGTTACCGGGAGCATCCCCAGCCCCACCTGGAGCCAGAGAGCGTTGATGGCGAAACCTCCCGCCATGCCGATGAACATGGCTATGCCAACTCCTCGTAGATTCCACGCCATGTCTCTGCAGACCGTGGGGATGATATTGTGAAAGTGAAAGGCCGTCAGAATAATGGGGACCGCCGTGGCGAGAAAAATCCAGTCTTTTCGGAAGAGGAGCTCTCTCTGTACCTTGCTTTCTCCAAGGCCGATGAGCAGGGCGAAGGCTCCCAGCATAACGCACATGAGAAGAACGTTGTACTTTTTGATAATGCTCATGTCCAGGACGGTAATTCCCGTGAGGAGGAGAGTGAGCGAGGTCATGAGCCACCAGGGAACATGGGAAAAACCGATCATGGAGGCCACGATTTTACTGCTTCCCGCGATATATGCCGTAAGAAGGCCGTAGAGTATCAGGGCGTTGGTGATTACCGCTATCCATTTGCCCGTTTTGCCGAGATATTTTTCGTAGAGCGAGGGGTAATTGAAATTTTCCGTTCGTACCTGGGTGGCTTCTCGGGCAAGTACCAGAGCGGAGAAAAACATGGCCCCTCCGAAGACAATCATGGCCGCAAGAGCGGGAAAAAACCCTGCAAAGCCCGTATTGACAGGAAGGGCAAGAATGCCGGCCCCCAGGAGGTTTCCCGAAATCAGAAAGGAAATGGCGATAATATGGCCCCAAGGGGTGGGTTGTATGTTCATGAATCGTCTCCTTTGCAAGGGCAAGTCTCTCCGGAAGAGTTTGTGTTCGGGATGGAAGAGAGCGTATTAGAGGAAAAACAGGCTGCCCCGTTTTTTCAGAAGAGGGAATGCATGTGCTCCCGGAAAAAGCGGAGCAGCCTGTTTAACGCAAAATCAGTATCCCAGGGGCTCTCCCACGATGATAACGTGAGATTCTCTGCCCAGGGTCGCCCGTTCCAGCACCAGTAAAGCCCGGCAGACTCGCTGAGGGCTGTCGCAGTTGACGCAGTACCCCGTTTTGGTGCAGGGAGTATCCAGCTTCAATCGTATGGCGTTGGGAGGAGTGGCCACGTCCCGCACCCGCTGAATGGCGGTCTCCAAATCCGGGCAGATTTTGTTGATTCCCACGATAAAAATGATTTTTCCCGGTCCCCAGGACATGGCGGCCACCCGGTTTCCCGTACCGTCGATATTGACCAGCATGCCATCTTTGGTCATGGCGTTGGTCCCCGTAAGGTGGACGGAACAGGAGAACTCTTCCAGAAGCCGGGCTTTCCGCTCTTCCGGAGTTTTGAGACTGGGATCCCAATGCTGCACTACGGTATTGCCCCGCTTCTGCAGTGCTTCCACCGCCCCGATTTCCCGAACCGAAACGCTGCCGGAAATTCCCACCGATGCGTCTGCGGGAATCAGGGAAAGAACCTTTTCCAGGGCCTCTTCGGGGGAATCCACGTAAACCGCGTGGAATCCCTTCTTGGTACATTGAGCGGCTACCTGGGGGCCGAGAGCCTGGGCGTGAGCCTTGCGATGTTCCTTCCAGGGAGAGTTTTCAGACATAATAGAACCTCCTTAGGGTAAGTGAATCTTTTTGGAATAGCCCTCTTGCAATCCTCCATTTATCGGGTAAGATTCCCGAGAGGTTCCATTTTCTCAAAAAGAGGAACCTTTGCAAAGGAGGAACAGCATATGTGCAGAATTATTACTCCCGATGGCGGAGGAGAAGGGCATGTGCATGCCCACGTGGATACTCCTATCGGAGTGGCGGAACTCGTAAGAGACAGCCTGGTGCAGGAACTTACCTCCATGGGAGATCTCATGGCGCACTGGCACATGATCGAAGACCCCGAGGCGAAGCACGCTCTCATGCATGCCATGGAGAACAAGCGCATGGTGATCGGCAGCCTTTACCGAACCATGCGGGAAGCGGAGGAGCGGGTTCTCAAGGAAGAAGGAGAACATTCCCATTCTCATTCTCATGGACACTCTCACGAATAAGCTCTTCTAGAGAAGAGAAAAGAGCGCAGGAAAAATGCGACGAACGTCCCCGGAAGCGGAACTCCCGGGGACGTTCGTCGCATTTTTCCAGATCATGCGGCATCCGCATCAGGGGGTGAGAAAAAAGTAGTATCCCAAGCTGAGGACCGCTGCAACGCCTATGGTAAGGGCAATGTAAAAAAGAGCTTTTTCGCTTTGAGGAACCCCTTTTTGCGAGGCCTTATTCTTTCGGGAAGGGGAGGATGGAGGGTCCTGCCAGATTCGTATCCGATAGTTGCCGTCCAGAGAAGCTTCGCAGGCAGAAGGAGGATCGCCGTCGAGAAGAAGCTGTATAATGTACCCCCCGTCTTCCAAGGGATAGAGAGCCGTCACGGTTCCCGGAAAAGGATTCCCGAGAGATCCCGGAAGGGCTTCCTTTGCGGAAGATGGAAGAGGCGCGTTCTCCGGAAAGGCCACCGCAAGGCGCCATCCCTTTGCAAGAGAATTTACCGCCACCCCGTGGAGTGGATCGATGAGCAGGGAGCAGGGCCGAAGAGGTTTTTGCGGAGTTTTTTCTCCGGAGGGCGGCAAAGGATCGCCTTCCGGCTCCGAAGAAGCGGTTTCTTGGGAGCCCTCGTTTTCCGGAGATGCCGGAGGGGAGTAACCTCCCAGATATTTACGGAGCTCCTTTTTCTCCCTTCTTTCGAAAAGAACGTCCACGGAGGTCTCCACGCCGTAGTTGTTTTCCAGGTAGTTCGCCAAATTCAACGCGGTATTCCGGCGTCCTCCCTCAAGATCGTTCGAGGCGTGATCGATATCTCGGGGAGTAAAAAATCGGGTAAGTACATAATCCAGGTTCGTCCGGAGATTTCGAAGAAAGGGATTATCCAAATCGCTTTGTGAAGCTCCCTCCAGGACCTTGTCGAGAAAGGAAAAAAGTTCCGTTTTCTCCAGAGAGGGAAAAGGAGAGGTTTCCGTGTTTTCGTGCAAGGAAAGGCTTATGGCATGGTGATAATAGGATGTTTTCCCCGTGATGAGAAAAAACATTCCTCCCACCTGTTCATCCGCATGGCGTTGGATGCGCAAAATTCCCCGCAGAAGAATGAGGATTTCCTTTTCCTGGGAGGCATGGCCTTCGTTCATTTTTCTCCCTCGTTTCCCCCGAAAGATCTTTTCGTAATGTCCCTATCTTTGCCCCAAGGATACCATATCTTCCGCGATTGCATAGATCTTTCCCCAAAGGAAAGATTGCTCTTTTGAAAAACCCGGAGTATACTTCCTGAAACTAGCTGAAAGTGTCAGGAGGGCCTTATGGAAAGAGATATGCGTTTACACATGTTGACGGAAATTTTCAGCGAAAGCCGGAGCCCTGTTCAGGGAAAGGATTTGGCGGAGCGTTTCGGCGTAAGCCGCCAGGCTATCGTGCAGGATGTGGCGCTGTTACGAAGCCGGGGACTTCCCGTGGAGGCCACTCCTCGGGGGTATCTTTTGCGGGAGGGGGGAGTACGGAAACGCCGCCTCTTCGCTCTCTGCCATTCCAAAGAGGACGTGGCGGAGGAGCTTCTTACGGTGGTCGCTCTTGGAGGACGGGTGCTGGATGTGCTGGTGGAGCATCCTCTTTACGGAGAGATCCGCGGCAATATCGACGTGGCCTCCCGGGAAGACGTGCTTCGTTTCGTGGGGAGCATGAAGGCGGGAGGAGGAGAACCGCTTCTGGTGCTCTCCGGAGGCGTGCATCTCCATACGGTGGAAGCCGAAAGCGAAGCCTCCCTGGATGCTATCGAAAAAGCTTTGGGAGAAAAGGGATATTTGCTGGTCTGACTTTGAAGTCCTCGGACTATCGTTAAAGAAAGGAATTGAAGACAAACATGGATATGGATCGTTTTATCGATGAAGTGGCGGCGGAAAAAGACTGGTTTCGTGCTCTTGTTGTAACGGGTCTCGCCTGGGGGTTCGTGGCCTCGGGAGTGATGGCCTTTTCCTTTGCCCTGCCGGGAATTATCGAGGAATGGGGGCTTTCGGGAGCCCAGGGAGGCGTGGTGGCGGGGAAAACCTTTTTCGGCATGCTCCTCGGGGCTCTTCTCGGGGGGTGGTTTGCGGACCTCTGGGGAAGACGCCTTCTTGCGGCGGGGCTTACTCTTTTAGGATGTCTCGGAGGCATAGCCTGTATTTTTGCGAAAACTCCGGAATCTCTGGGATGGTGGCGTTTCGTGGCGGGAATCTCCTACGGAGGTTTGGGGCCGGTGCTCTTTTCCTATCTTTGTGACTTTACGAAAAGCATCAATCGAGGCCGGGTGCTGGTGTTCCTTGAAATGTGCTGGGCCTTCGGTTCCCTGGGAATGGCTTTTTGGGCGGTGGGAGTTCTCTCCTTTCTGGGATGGCGTGGTGTTCTCGCCTTTCCCGTCCTTCTTGGCGTGGTTGCTTTGCCTCTCTGGTTTGGCCCCGAAAGCCCCCGGTATCTCTTTGCCAAGGGGAAAAAACAGCCTCTTCTGGATCGGTACGGCCAGGTTCCGGCTACCATGGAATCTCTGCCATCTCATGCATGGCTTGACCTTTTTCGAGGGGAGTTCGCTCGCAAAACCCTGGTGCTTCTCTTCCTTTGGGCTGTGGTTTCTTTCGGATATTACGCCCTCTTTTTATGGCTTCCTAAAATTTTCGCCCTCTCCGGAATCGACGTAATAAAAGCACGGTGGTTTACCCTTTTCGTCATGGCCGTTCAGGTGCCGGGGTATCTTCTTGCGGCGTGGCTCGTGGAGCGTTGGGGGCGGGTGCGCTCTCTGACATTTTTCTTTGCGGGCACCGGGGGAGCTTCGCTTCTCTTTCTCGGGGTTCGGAGCTCCGCGGGATTTCTCGTTGCCGCCCTTGGAGTGGGACTTTTTTGCCTGGGAGCCTGGGGCGTGGTGTATGCCTACACGCCGGAGCTCTATCCCACCTCTCTCCGGGGAAGTGCCTCGGGGCTTTCGGGAGCTTCCGCTCGCCTGGCGGGAATGGTGGCGCCAGTCCTGACGGGGTGGATGCTGGACGGGCATGGAGGTGTGATGGGAGTGCTTTCCCTGGTTTGTATCCTCTCCCTCGGAGCCGCAGGAGTGGTCTTTTTCTGGGGAGAGGAAACCCGCAGGCGTTCCATCGGCTAGAGAGGATATCTTTCTCTTCGTTCCTTTTTTTCTCCATGCTACAATTGCAAACGAGGTGATATTCATGGAGAAAAAAAGGTTTTGGGGATTGTCGAGAAATCTGAGCCTTTTGTGTGGCATATGCGCGGTCTTCCTTTTTTTGGCGGTTTCGGGGGAAGCCCGGAACGCCGAGGAATCTCGGGGAGAGATGCTTTTTCAGGCTTTCTTCTCGCGGTTGGCTCCGGAAAAAATGGTGATGATCCTGGACGAAGAGCCGGATCAAAACGGAAGGGTACGGCATCTTTATCTCGATCTTCAGGGGCCTTGTCTCGGAGGCGTCCGGATCGAACGTCTTGCGGTGGAGGCCTGGGACGTGCAGTTCAATCCCGTTGAAGAATGGGCCCTTCCGGGAGAGGATTCCGTGAGAGTGGAAGAGGTCCTTCAGACGTATGCCGATGGAGTGCTTACCGAAAAGGACTTGAACGACGACCTTCTTCAGAAAAAGTTCGGAGATGAGAAGGACTGGCACGACATCTACCTGGATTTTACGCCCCGGGGCCTTCATGCTCAGGGGAAATACCGGGTAAAGCTTCTCTTTACCTTCGATATGCTGATCGAAATCGACGGAGTTCTGGGGCTTCGAAAGGGGCGGGAGATCTGGCTGGAAGAGTATCGTTTCCGGGTGAACAAGGTCAACGTTCCGGACAGCCTTACCCGGGGAGCGGTGGAGGAGCTGCAGCCCCTTCTCGATTTGGGACGCTACATGTTCCCTCTTCGGCTCCATACTCTCGAGATGGACGAGGAGAAGGTGATTCTTCGGAGTTCCCGGCTCCCTCAACCCTTTGAAGGAAGGCGATACGAAAAATCGGGAACTAAAGAAATAAATGGGAAATAAATTGTATAAAGAATTTTGATTTAGACGGTATCTATTGACATATCACCCCCTTTCCCGTAAAGTGCATTTAGTTCGAAAGACTTGGTGCTTTATACGCTTTTTTTGAACTGAGGTTCAGAGGCTCGAGTATATTGTTCAAAGGAGATGAGGGTTTTATGAAGGGGCATTTCTCTTTTTCGGGTTTGCGAAAAAAAGACCATATCGTCCGAAAACTTCATGGGAATCCTCTTCCTAATGTTGCGTATGGAATTTTTGTGGGTGCTTTTATAAGGACTGCCGTCTGGTAGTCCTTTTTTGTTGCTTTCGGCGATTCAAACTATTGTGGAGGTGCGAAAATTATGGGACTGACGGTATTTGAGAAAATCATCAAGGCGCACTTGGTGGAGGGAGAGATGAAGCGGGGCGAGCGTATCGCTATCCGTATGGCTCAGACTCTTACCCAGGATGCTACGGGCACCATGGCATATCTCGAGTTCGAGGCCATGGGTGTAGAGAAGGTGAAGACGGAGCTCTCCGTATCCTACGTGGATCACAACATGATCCAGGGAGATTTCCGTAATCCCGACGATCACCGCTATCTTCAGGATATCGCGGCGAAATACGGCATCATCTTCAGCCGTCCCGGCAATGGGATCTGCCACCAGCTTCACGTGGAGCGCTTCGCCCGTCCCGGCAAAACCCTCATCGGCAGCGACAGCCACACTCCTACCTCGGGCGGCGTGGGAATGATCGCCATCGGAGCTGGCGGGTTGGATGTGGCCATGTCCATGGCAGGAGAGCCCTTCTATCTCACCATGCCCAAGATGGTGAAGGTCCATCTTACGGGAGAACTGCAGCCCTTCGTATCCGCCAAGGATGTCATCCTGGAGGTGCTTCGCCGGATCGACGTCAAGGGCGGCGTAGGCAAGGTGTTGGAGTATGCGGGTCCCGGTGTGGACTCTCTCAGCGTGCCGGATCGGGCTACCATCACCAACATGGGGGCGGAAACCGGCGCCACCACCTCCATCTTCCCCAGCGATGACATTACCCGGAGATGGCTCCGCGCCCAGGCCCGGGAAGCCCAGTGGGTGGAACTCAAGGCCGACGAAGATGCGGTATACGACGAAGTCATCGAAATCGATCTCTCCAAGCTCGAGCCCATGGCGGCCCAGCCCTTCCAGCCGGGCAACGTGGTGCCCATCAGCGAAATCAAGGGGATGCGGATCGACCAGGTCATGTTCGGCAGCTGCACCAACTCCTCCCTCCGGGACATCCTCGTGGTGGGGCATATCCTCCGGGGCCAGAAGGTCAACGAGCACGTGGATGCGGGCATCTCCCCCGGAAGCCGTCAGGTTATCCTGGAAGGCACCGAACACGGAGCCATCTCGGAAATGGTGGCTGCGGGAGTCCGTATCCTGGAATCCAGCTGCGGCGCCTGTATCGGTATGGGCTTCGCCCCTCCCAGCGACGGCATCTCTCTCCGCACCATCAACCGTAACTTCCTCGGCCGTTGCGGTCACAAGAGCGGTAAGGTCTACCTGGTATCTCCGGAAGTCGCTGCGGCCAGCGCCATCACGGGCGTTCTTACGGACCCCCGGGATCTTGGACTGGAACCCTTCCATTTCGAAATGCCCGAAGCCATGTTTATCGACGACAGCATGTTCATCGCTCCCAGCGCGGAACCCGAAAGAGTGGAGATTCGCCGGGGTCCCAACATCAAGCCCCTGCCGGATATGACCGCCATGGGCGACAAGCTCGAAGGGGAGACTCTCCTCAAGCTGGAGGACAACATCACCACGGACCACATCATGCCTGCGGGTGCGAGAATTCTTCCCTTCCGCTCCAACATTCCCGCCATCTCGGAATTCGTCTTCGAAGTGGTGGACAACACCTTCCCCAAACGCTCCCTCGAAGTGGGCGGAGGCTTCCTGGTGGGAGGAGAAAACTACGGCCAGGGTTCCAGTCGTGAGCACGCCGCCATCGCTCCCCGGTATCTGGGAGTCAAGGCGGTGCTCGTGAAGAGCTTTGCCCGGATCCACCTGGCGAATCTGGTGAACTTCGGCATCCTTCCCCTTACCTTCGCGAATGCTGCGGATTACGACGGCATCGACCAGGGAGACAAGCTGGAGCTGGATACCAAGGTTCTCAAGGCAGGAGAGACCTGGACCCTCAAGAACGCCACCAAGGGCAAGGAAATCAAGGTGGAATGCCCCCTGAGCCAGCCGGATCTCGACATCATCAAGGCCGGCGGACGCCTCAACTGGATCAAGGTTCGGGATACCGAGTAAGAGAACGGTTCTTTTGAAACATTTCTCCTCCGTCCTTTTTTGAAAAGGACGGAGGAGTTCGGATACCTTTTCTCTGCAAAGGAGCCTCCCAGGGGTTCCTCAAAAAATATCGAGAGAAAGCACAAGGAGGAAGAACCATGTCCAAGATTGTCTATACCAAGGTTGATGAAGCTCCTGGTTTGGCCACATATTCTCTTCTTCCCATTCTCCGGGCCTTTGCGGGTACTGCGGGAGTGGAATTCGAAAGAAGAGATATTTCCCTTGCGGGAAGAACCATCGCAGCTTTTCCGGATAATTTGACGGAAGAACAGAAGCAGAGCGATGATCTCGCCTATCTGGGGAAACTCGTGAAAGATCCCGAAGCCAATATCATGAAACTTCCCTGCATCAGCGCTTCGGTACCCCAGCTTAAGGCTACCATCAAGGAGCTCCAGGAGAAGGGGTACAAGATCCCCGATTATCCCGAGGATCCCAAAACCGACGAAGAGAAGGCTCTCCGGGCCCGGTTCGACAAGATCAAGGGGAGCGCGGTGAACCCGGTTCTTCGCGAGGGGAACTCGGATCGCCGGATTTCCCGAGCGGTGAAGGAGTATGCCAAGAAGCATCCTCACTCCATGGGCCCCTGGACGGCGGATTCCAAGACCCACGTGGCTCACATGAACGACGGTGATTTCTACGGTAACGAGAAATCCGTCACCGTGGAGAAGGCTACCACGGTGCGTATCGAGTTCGTGGATCCCCAGGGGAACGTGAAGGTTCTCAAGAAGGATTTCCCCCTTCTCGACGGCGAGGTCATCGATGGAACCAAGATGAGCGCCAAGGCACTCCGGGCTTTCTTCGCCGAGCAGGTGGAGGATGCGAAAAAACAGGGTGTGCTCTTCTCTCTTCACGTGAAGGCTACCATGATGAAGGTTTCGGATCCCATCATTTTCGGAGAGGCCGTGAAGGTTTTCTTCAAGGATGTCTTCGAGAAACATGCGGCTCTCTTCAAGGAGCTGGGAGTGGATGCCAACAACGGCCTGGGAGATCTCTACGCCAAGATCGCCAATCATCCCAAGAAGGCGGAGATCGAAGCGGATATCCAAGCTTGCTATGCCAAGAGCCCGGATCTCGCCATGGTGAATTCCGACAAGGGTATCACCAATCTGCATGTTCCCAGCGACGTGATTATCGATGCCTCCATGCCCGCCATGATCCGGAATTCCGGACGCATGTACGATAAAAATGGCGATGCCAAGGATACCAAGGCGGTCATTCCCGATCGCTGCTATGCCGGAATTTACAAGGAGACCATCGAGTTCTGCAAGAAGCATGGCGCCTTCGACCCTTCCACCATGGGCAGCGTGCCCAACGTAGGGCTCATGGCCCAGAAGGCGGAGGAGTACGGCTCCCACGACAAGACCTTCTGGATTACCGAGAACGGTACCGTTCGGGTAGTGGACGGAGAGGGTAAAACCCTCATCGAGCACAGCGTGGATGCCGGGGATATCTGGAGAATGTGCCAGGCCAAGGATCTCCCCATTCAGGACTGGATCAAGCTTGCGGTAACCCGGGCTCGGGCTACCAAGGTCCCCACGATTTTCTGGCTTGACGAGAATCGGGCTCACGATGTGGAGCTCATCAAGAAGGTTAAAAAGTATCTCCCCAACCACGATACTTCGGGGTTGGAGATCAAGATCATGTCCCCCACCGAGGCGGTTCGTTATTCCATGGATCGCATGAAGAAGGGCCTCGACACCATCTCTGTTTCCGGGAACGTGCTTCGGGATTACCTTACGGACCTTTTCCCCATCCTCGAAGTGGGCACCAGCGCCAAGACCCTCTCCATCGTGCCTCTCATGAACGGCGGTGGGCTCTTCGAAACCGGCGCGGGCGGATCCGCTCCCAAGCACGTGCAGCAGTTCCTCGAAGAGGGACATCTGCGCTGGGATTCCCTTGGTGAATTCCTGGCCCTCGCGGTCTCCCTGGAGCATTATGCCGATCATAACGATAATCCCAAAGCCCGGGTTCTTGCGGAAACCCTGGACGAGGCTACGGGCAAGTTCCTGGATAGCGACAAATCTCCCTCCCGCAAGGTGGGAGAGCTGGATAACCGGGGAAGCCATTTCTATCTTGCCATGTACTGGGCCGAGGCTCTTGCCGCCCAGGACAAGGATGCGGAGCTGAAGGCCAAGTTCGCTCCCGTGGCGAAGGCCCTGAGGGAGAACGAGAAGAAGATCGTGGACGAGCTCAATGCCGCCCAGGGATCTTCCATGAATATCGGCGGATACTACCGCCCCGTGGACGAACTTACCTTCAAGGCCATGCGTCCCAGCACTACCCTGAACGGTATCGTCGACAGCATCTAGTTCGGGATTTGTAAGATTTCGGGAGGGCCTCCTGGAAAAAGGGATGTTCCGGAGCTCTCTAAAAAAATAGTTTTTCAAAAAGGTTGTTCTTCTTCGGCGGAACCATGTTTTTTTGGAAATCCCGTGAAAAGACGAGAGGCGCGAGAGCGGAGTCCGGGATTTCCCACATCGTCGGTAGAAGATTCTAATGAGCAGTCCCAAAGCCGCCCCAGAGTGATCCCAGTAAGAGAAGTCATGAGGCATGGATCCCTTATGGGGCGGCTTGTTATTAAAATTTCGTATTTTTTCGGAAGGAATGCCCGGAGCAGTTTTTCCAAAAGCTCCGGAATGGAGTTTCCAGCTGTACATACCCTCTCGGAGGGTTATAACAAACTCAAATCAAAGGCGGTGGCAACATGATCAAGCGCACAGCCCAGGCGGGCACGCTGGAATCATCGGATTGCGTAGTCACGATATCCCCGGGCAAAGGAATCAGCCTGGATTACCGCGGCACCAACGCCATGCTTTTCCAGAAACGTACCCATACCCTGGTGGAGAAGGTTTTGAAGGAAAAGGGTATCGGCGATGCGGATATCCAGATCCAGGATCAGGGAGCTCTGGAGCCCACCATGGTGGCCCGGATAACCACGGCCCTCGCTCGGGCGTCGAAGGAGGCCTAAGGTTATGGCAAAACTGACTCGATCCATGATCTACATTCCCGGAAACAACCCCGCCATGATCCAGAACTGTCCCGCCTTCGGAGCGGACAGCGTGCTTCTGGATCTTGAAGATGCGGTGGCCCTGGCGGAAAAGGACGCCGCCCGGGAGCTGGTATGTAACTTTCTGCGTTTTATGAACTTCGGAGATATGGTGGTTACCGTGCGTATCAACGCTGCGGATACCCCCTATTTCGAAGATGACATTGCCGCAGTGGTGCCTTGCAAGCCCGATGCCATCCGTATTCCCAAATGCCAGTCCGCGGAAGACGTGCTGCGGGCGGATCGCCTCATGACGGAGATCGAAAAGGCGAACGGTATCCCTGAAGGAACCGTCAAGATTCACGCCATGATCGAAACTGCCAAGGGTATCGAGCAATCCTTCCAGGTGGCCACCGCTTCTCCCCGGGTTACCGCTCTCACTTTGGGAGGCCAGGACCTCACGGCGGACCTGGGAGTACGGAAAACCAAGGAAGGGGACGAGCTCTTCTACGGAAGAACCCGGGTCATCACTGCCGCCAAGGCTGCGGGCATCGGAGCCTTCGATACGGTTTGGGCGGATGTGAACGACAACGAGGGGCTTCTGGAGGAAACCCGGCGTATGGTGGGGCTCGGTTTCACCGGCAAGGCCGCCATCCACCCCGGCCAGGTCGATTGGATTCATAAAGGTTTCGCTCCGGATGAAAAGGAACTCGTCAAGGCCCGGCGTATCGTGGCCGCCGCAGAAGAGGCGGAGCGCGAAGGCAAAGGGGTTGTGGCGGTGGATGGCAAAATGGTGGATGCTCCTGTGGTCAAGCGGGCCCATCGCCTTATCGAACTCGCCAAAAGCTGCGGCATGGAAGGAGCGTAAACTCCATGAAAATGATCAAAAACAGTATCGGCCGGCTCGTGCCGGAAGAAGTGCCGGGACTCGGCAAACTCTCTCCCTATGCGGGGCCTTTCTCTCGGGTTATCCATAGCGATTATCAAGCTCCTCGTTTGGCGCCTCCCATGAAGGCGGAGCCTCCCACCAGAAGTAAAGTGGTGGAAAACATCAAAACTGCCGTCAAGAACTCGGGCCTCGAAAATGGCATGACCATCTCCTTCCATCACCATCTCCGGAACGGCGATGCCGTGCTCCCCCAGGTTCTGGCGGTGCTGGACGAGATGGGATTCAAGGATCTTACCATTGCCCCCAGCTCTCTTACCAGCGCTCATGACTGTGTGGCGGACTATGTTCGCAAGGGGCTTATCCGGCGTATCTTCACTTCCGGTGTGCGGGATCAGGTAGGGAAAATGCTTTCCGCTGGAGAGATGGAGATTCCCGCGGTTATCCGCAGTCATGGCGGAAGAGCCCGGGCCATCGAAGAGGGAAGCATCTCCATCGATGTGGCCTTTCTCGCCGCTCCCGCTTGCGATGCTTTGGGGAACATGACGGGTTCCATGGGGAAATCCGCCTGCGGATCCATCGGCTATGCTCAGGTGGACGCCAACTATGCCCGGCACGTGGTGGCCATCACTGATAATCTGGTGGCTCATCCCCTCATGCCGAAGATCTCCATTCCCCAGCATTTAGTGAACCAGGTGGTGGTGGTGGACAGCCTGGGAGATCCCAAGAAGATCGCCTCCGGAGCCGCCCGGATTACCCGGAACCCCGTGGATCTCAAGGTGGCGGAAAATGCCTACAAGCTGGTGGTGGCTTCGGAGCTTCTCGCTCCGGGATGCTCCTTCCAGGTGGGCGCCGGCGGGGCATCCCTGGCGGTGGCCAAGTATGTGCGGCAGTATATGAAGGAAAAGGGAATCAAGGGAAGCTTCGGCCTCGGGGGTATCACGGGCTACATGGTGCAGATGCTGGAAGATGGCCTTTTCGAGGCTCTCTTCGATGTGCAGAGTTTCGATGCGGATGTGCAGAGCTCCATTCTCAACAATCCCCGGCACATGGAGATCGATCAATCCTGGTATGCCAATCCCATCAACCGGGGATGCCAGGTGCACAATCTCGACGTGGTCATTCTTGCGGCCCTCGACGTGGACGTGGATTTCAACGTCAACGTGGTCACCGGGAACAACGGCGTTCTCCGGGGTGCCTCGGGAGGCCACTCGGATACCGCCGCAGGGTCCAAGCTTTCCATCGTGGTGGCTCCCTCTTTCCGTGGCGGCGTGCCCTCCATCAAGGATCAGGTGCAGACCGTGGTTACCCCCGGAGAGACTGTGGATGCCATCGCTACGGAGCGGGGAATCTGCATCAATCCCAGGAGAAAAGATCTTCTCGAACTTGCCCGGGCGGCGAAGCTCCCGGTGAAGGATATTCACGACCTCAAGGACGAGGTGGAGCGGCTTACGGGCGTTCCCGAACCCGTGGAGTTCGATACGGACAAAGTGGTGGCCCTGGTGGAATACCGGGACGGCACTATTATCGATTCCGTCTACAAGGTGAAATAGGGATAGATAAAAACAGAATTTTGGATCTTCGTTGATCCCTTTGCGGAAGGCCCCGGAGAGTTTCTTTCCGGGGCCTTCTTTGGTCGGCGAAGAAGGGAGCTATTCCTCTTTCCTGGAGGAGCTTCGTTTCCTCTGAAACCGGAAAAACTGCCGGATAAGCCAGGTGAGAGGTTTGGTGTAGAACCCTTCCATGGTGGCGGCGGTTTCGTCCAGCAGTTTGGGGATATCCAGTTTCTGAGGACATTTGGAAAGGCAGGCTCCGCAATGCACGCATTGGGATGCCAGCCCCGGAGAGCCATCCACGGCTCCTCCCAGCATGGAGGTGTAGGAGAACTTGGCCCGCCGGCTTCCGAAGAGCTTGAAGCTGTTGTAGTGTTCGAAACAGAGGGGGATGTTCACTCCCTGGGGGCAGGGAATGCAGTAACGGCAGCCGGTACACGCTACGGGCATGAGGCCCAGGTAGATTTTCCGGGTCTCTTCCAGCATGTTCCGTTCCCGTTCCTCCAGGGAATCGGGAATTGCTCCTTCCGCGATTTCACAGTTTTCTTCGATCTCCTCCATCCGGGACATGCCTGAAAGTACCGTGCTTACCTGAGGATGATTCCAGACCCAGCGAAGCCCCCACTCTGCGGGGGAGCGCTTTTGAGCTTCCCCGTTCCAAAGCCGCTCCACTTCCTTGGGAGGCTTTTTGGCGAGATTGCCTCCCCGAAGAGGCCCCATCACCACCACTCCCAAATTTCGGGAGGCCGCGTACTCCAGCCCCTTTCGGCCCGCCTGATTTTCCACGTCCAGGTAGTTGTACTGGATCTGGCAGAAATCCCAGTCGAAATCTTCGATAATCCCCTGAAACTCTCCGAAGGAGGCGTGAAAGGAAAAGCCGAAAAATCTCAGAGCTCCGGAGGTTTTGAGTTTTGTCAGCCACTCCCGGACGCCGAGCTTTTTGAGCCTGTTCCAGGAAATTCCGTTGATATTGTGCAGAAGATAAAAATCCACGTGATCCCGCCGGAGATTGCGGAGCTGCTGCCGGAAAATACGTTCCATATCCTCCGGCTCCTCTACGGACCAGTGGGGGAGCTTGGTGGCCATAAGAACCTTGTCCCGGTATTTTTTTTCGAAGGCCTTGCCAAGAAAGGCTTCGCTGGTTCCCATATGATAGGGATAGGCGGTATCGAAATAATTTATTCCTTCTTCCGCCGCCCGGTAGAGAAGAGGGAGAGCCCTCTTCTCGTCGATCCGCCCCAGGGAATGCTCGGGAAAGCGCATACAGCCATATCCCAGGATGGAGAGGGGTACGGAAGATTTCGGCATGGTCCGGTAGAGCATGAAAAACATCTCCTTTGTCTTTTCGGAAAGGTTTTTTGTCCTTATGTTCTGGAATCTCATCATATCATGAAGAAGAGAGGCGAAAAAATTGCATAGATTGGCACCTTGATAGGAATTCGATCTTTTTTCATGTACAATAGGGTGATAGATTCCAGGAATATTCTGTTTTCGCTTTTTTGAGGAGCTTCAAAAGAAAGGAGATGGTTTTGTGAAAAGGCGTTTGCTCTGTTCTTTGCTGATGGCGGGATGGCTTTTTCTTCTTCCCTGGATTGCGGGAGGAGCGGAAAAAGTGGTTTTTGTGGACAACAGTTGGGATAGCATTCAGGTGCTCAACCGGATTGCGGGATTTGTTCTCCAGGAGGGCTACGGCTTCGATACGGAATATCTCTTTGCGGAAACCCTGCCGGGGCTCATGGGAGTGGAACGGGGAGAGGCCCAGGTTATTATGGAGGTCTGGGTGGATAATTACGGAGACTGGTATGCCAAGGCCCAGGAGCGGAAGAAGATCGTCCCTCTGGGAGAGAACTATCCCGGAGCCCCCCAGGGATGGTACGTTCCTACCTACGTTATTAAGGGAGATCCTCAGCGGGGAATCGAGCCCATGGCACCGGATCTCGAATATATTCAGGATCTTCCCAAGTACTGGGAGCTCTTCAAATCTCCTGAAGAACCGAAGAAAGGGCGCTTTTACAACGGTCCTACGGGGTGGGTCATCAGTACCATTACCGAGACCAAGTTCAAAACCACCGGGCTGGACGAATATTTCGAGGTGTTCTTTCCCGGATCCGACATGGCTCTCTCCACCGCTGCTTCTACGGCCTACAAGAGAGGTCTCCCGGTGTTGATCTACTACTGGGAACCGAGCTGGCTTCTGGGATTGTACGATATGACCCTTCTCAAGGACAAGATCCCCTACAGCGAAGAACGCTGGGTAGAGGGGGATTACGGCTGCGATTATCCCCGATCCCGAGTGTGGAAGATGGCCAATGCCGCCTTTCTCGAAGCGCATCCGGAGGTGCGGGCTTTCTTGGAGCGTTTCGAAACCACCCTGGGTCAGAACAACAAGGCCTTGGCCTATATGAAGGCAAACGAAGAGGATCCTGCGGGGGCGGCTCTCTGGTTTTTGAAGGAGTATCCCGAAAACTGGAAGGCCTGGATCGGGGATGAGGAAAAGAGCGCCAAGGTAGCGAAAGCCCTGGAAAAGAAGTAGCCCGAAGGAGAGAAAAGCTTTTTGTTAAGATAAAACGAATAGAAGAGCGGCCCTTTCATTTCTGAGGGGCCGCTGCATTTTTTGACGTTATCCGGAGAGTTCCTTCCAGAAGATAACCAGATCGTCTCCAGCCCCGTAGAACTCGGGGATTCTTCCGGCTTCCCGGAAATTTCGGGAGAGATAGAACCGTCTCTGGTAGAGATATTCCTCCTTGCCCGCAGTTTCCACTCGGATTCGGGCGGAAGGAAAATGTTGCAGAATCTCCTTTTCCATGCGCTGAAGAAGTTTTTTCCCCACTCCTTTGCCCTGTTCCCGGGAGTCCACCACGATCCAGTAGAGATCGAAGGTGCTCTCCGTCATGGGAGTGGGGCCATAGATCAGGAACCCCCGAATTTTTCCGCTCTTTTCCGGGGAGCTTTCAACCAGAAGTTTGTAATCCCCGGAGACTTCCGAGCACGCTTCCAGCACTTCCCGGAGTACGGATATTTCCTCCTTCCGGAAGGCTCCGGTATCTTCCGCCATGCGTACGCATTTTTCGAGCAGTTCGAACTCCATAAGGGTTCCGTTCTCCTTCTTCCATGCCGAGAGTTACCAGCCGGGATATGAGATCTTCGTAGGATATTTCCCGATTCCCGCACTGCCGGACGAAGCCGCTGTCTTCGTTGATATCCGGATTGGGATTTACGTCGATAATCCGAAAAACTCCCCGGTGTTCCCGAAAGTCTACCCGGAAATATCCCCGGCATCCCAGGCATGCCCCCGTTCTGGCGGCGAGAGAGAAAAGATGTTCCTTCACCGGAGAGGGAATCCGGTCTTCCGGAAAAACCTGGATTTCCGTAAATTCTCGGGAGGAGGGGGTCCATTTGGAGTCGTAACTCAGAAAGGAATGCTCTCCTTGCCCGTAATCGATAACGGAGATTCCCATGGGATGGTATTCCCGGTTGCCCGTAAAGGCCACGCTGTATTCGGAACCCGAAAGAAATTCCTCCACCAGAATGCCCTGGGGAAATTCCCGGAGAAGCAGGGAGGCCCGCTCTTCAAGCTCCTTGGGAGTACGCACCAGTGAATTTTCCCCTATTCCAAGGCTTCCGTCCTGGTGCTGGGGTTTGAGAAAAAGTGGATATTCCAGGCTCCCCGAAGAAAGGATTTTTTTCTGCCCTCCCTTGAGAGCGTAGCCTCGAGGGACGGGAAGCCCCGCCGAAGCAAGGCGCTTCTTTGCCCGATCCTTGTCCAGGCAAAGTCCCAAAGTACGGGAGCCGTTTCCCGTAAAGGGAATGCCGAAATGCTCCAACAGAGAACATACGGCGATTTCCGAAAAAGCGTCGAAACTGAATCCTTCGAAAAGATTGAAGATACAGGCCGGTTTAAGCTTTTCCAGCTTTTTGAGCAAGGATCTTCCTCGATTTCGAAGATCCCGGGGCGATAGATCCACCGGAATTCCCCGGTATCCTTGGCTTTCCAGGGCCTCTATAACGCTCTGGCGGCATCGCAGCACATCCAAAACATCGCTGCGGGAGGTGGGTTCTCGTCCCGCGAGAACCACCACCAGAGGGGGTTTATGCTGCTCCCACATGGGTCTTCTCTTTCCGCAGCAGAGCCCAGCGCTCCAGGGATTCCATGAGAATATCCCGCAGAATTTCCTCGTAGGAGTTCCCCGAAAGTTCTGAGGCTATCGTAAAATCTCCATATCCCGGGCGCAGTCCCGGAAGAGGGTTTACATCGATAATACGGGGAATCCCCTGAGAATCCTTACGGAAATCTATACGGGCAAAATCATGCAGCTCCAAGGTGCGGAAGGCGCGTATGGCGGTGTGTTCCAAAGCTGTCCGGGTGTAATCGTCCAGAACTTCCGGGCCCTCGTAGCATACCCGCTCCTCCCACTCCCGCTTGTGGAAAAGGGAGTAAAGAAAATCTTTTTCCTCGTGTTTGGGGCGGATTCTCATGATTCCCGATATTCGGGGAGCCTTGTTTCCGATAAGGGCTACGGTATACTCCTCTCCAGGGAGATATTCCTCCAGCAGGGCGGGCTGATTGTACCGATCCCAAATGCGCCGGGCTTTCGAAAGAAGTTCCTCCCGGTTCGTGGCCAGGGAATCCGCAAAAACTCCCTTGGAGGACCCCTCCCATCGGGGTTTTACAAGAACTTTCCCGTATTTTTCGAGAAGCTTTTCTTCGGTGTTTTCCATGTTTTCCGGTGAGAGAAGCAGCATCTCCGGTACCGGGATGTGTGCGTGAGCCAGAAAGGATTGACAGAGATATTTATCCAGGGTTATTCCCATGGCGATGGAATCGGAGCCGCTGAAGGGAATTCCCAAGCTCTCCAAAAGGCAGGGCACCTGAGCTTCCCGCCCGCGTCCCTGTCCCAGGCCTTCGGCTATATTGAAGACGAAGTCCGGCGGATTGTGCTGCAATCGTTTTTGAAGGGTGTGATCCTGTTCGAATCGAAGAGGGGTACAGTGGTATTTTTGAATTTCCCGTTCCAGGGAAAGGATGGTTTCCTCGGAATCGTATTCTTCAAAGAGATCCTCCGTTTCGGAGGAGGGAAAAGATCTCCTGAGGTTGTAGGTTATTCCTACGCGCAGGGGAGGCACTTCCTCGGGGGAAACGCCAGTATCCATCGTGTTTCATTCCTCCTTTGAAAATAAAAAAATCGCCTTTCATGAAAGAAAGGATAAAAAAAAGGAGATTTCCCGCCCTGTTGCGGATAGGATCCTGTGCATTTTGACCTCCTTTAAAGCTTTGGAATCAAAGGGTTTTACGCGAATAGTTCCGTGTAAAATCTTTTGTCTTTGGCGCGATTATAGCAGGCTTCGAAAGGAATGCAAGATCTTTTTTGAAGGTTTTCGAAAGTTCCGGATTTTTCGAGAAGAAAATTCAGGGAATCCAGTTTTTTCAAGGCTTTATGCCTTTTTTTAGAAAAAGTTTTTCTCAATCGAAGATGTTTTTAGAAATAAAATTGTTTATGTTCGAAGCGAGGAGAGAGTATGAACTTACGGAATCTGGCGTTGGATGTGGCTTTGGAGGCGGTGGGCCGTATGAATCCCCGGGAAGGGGTTATGCGCATCCTTGAGAAAGAGCGTTTCTCTGGAGAGGTGGTTCTTCTCTCCCTGGGAAAAGCGGGATGGAGCATGGCGGAAGCCGCCTTGGAGGTGCTGGGCTCCAGAATATCCCGAGGCCTGGTGGTTACCAAATACGGGCATTCCCGGGGGCCTCTGGGAGATCTGGAAATTATCGAAGCGGGGCATCCCTTGCCGGATCAAAACTCACTTCGGGCGGGAGAAAAGGGGTTCGCTCTCGCGGAAAATCTTTCTTCCGAAGATACCTTGCTTCTTCTGGTTTCCGGAGGGGGGTCCGCTCTTTTTGAGCTTCCTCTGGAGGGAGTGACTCTCGGGGATATGGAATCCCTTACGGGGCAGCTTTTAAGAGCGGGGGCGGATATCCGGGAGATCAACAGTCTGCGCAAACGCCTTTCCCGGGTCAAGGGAGGACGGCTGGCGGAGTGGGCCTTTCCCGCACGAGTGCTTTCTCTTCTGCTTTCGGACGTGCTGGGGGATTATCCCGACGACATCGCGTCGGGGCCGGGAGTCCCCGATGCGGGTACCTGCGAAGCCGCCCGGGAAGTGCTCTCCCGATACAAGATTCGCCTCTCTCCGGAGGCGCGGCAAGCTCTCGACAAGGAGACCCCCAAGGAGCTTCCCCGGGGAGAGTGGCGCCTTATCGGAGGCGTGGGGCTTCTCTGTGAAGCCGCTGCCCGGGAATGCCGAAGCCGGGGCTTTGCTCCCTGGATTATCACCACTTCCCTGGCCTGTGAAGCTCGGGAAGCGGGCGCCTTTTTCGCTTCCCTGGCGCGGACCATACGCCGGGGGGAAAGCTCCTTCTCTCCTCCCTGTGCTCTTATCGCAGGAGGAGAGACTGTGGTGCATCTTCATGGAAAAGGAAAGGGAGGGCGGAATCAGGAGCTGGCTCTGGCTGGAGCTTTCGGCCTTGAAAATCTTCCCGGAGTGGTGTTGCTCTCCCTGGGGTCCGATGGAACCGACGGCCCCACGGAAGCCGCCGGAGGGAGAGTGGACGGAGAAACCCTGGAGAGGCTGCGGAGGGAAGGCGGAAATCCCCGGAAGTTTCTCGAAGATAACGATGCCTACCATGCTTTGAAACTTTCCGGGGATCTCGTGATAACCGGCCCTACGGGAACCAACGTGAACGATCTCATTCTGCTTCTGGTGGCAGAGTCTCTTTAGGAGAGGGAGCAGTCCTCCTCGGTGCAAATGCGGTTTTTACCCTGTTTTTTCGCTCGATAGAGGGCTTCGTCCGCTCTCTGATAAAGCTCGTAGAAGGAGTCTTCTTCGTGCAGTAAAGCGATGCCGCAGGTTATGGTAATGTGAATGGGTTCTTTCGTTCCCTGGGAAGGAGCCATATCGTGTTGTTCCACGAGAAAACGGAAGCGTTCCGCCACGCTTTCCGCCAGGGAAAGGGAGGTTTCCGGGAGAATGATGCCGAACTCTTCGCCTCCCAGGCGTCCTATCATATCCTCTCGGCGAAATCCCTTGAGGGCCAAGGCGCTCAGCTCCTGGAGCACGTGATCTCCCACGGGGTGTCCGAAGGCATCGTTGATGTCCTTGAAGTTGTCGATATCGAAAAGTATCATGGCGAGGCTGTGCCCGTGACGTTGACTTCGCAGGATTTCGCGCTCCGCGGAATCGATGAAGTTGCGCCGATTCCAGGTCCCGGTAAGGAAATCCGTGGTAGCCATTTCCCGGAGTTCCTCTTCCGCTTCCCTTCGCATGAGGTGAAGCCCGAAAATTTCCGAGAAAATTTCCCAGAATCGGGCGTGGCTTTGATCGGACCAGGGAGGGGCCGATTTTTCCGACACCAGTACCAGGGAGCCCCACCACCGTTTTTTCACCTGTATGGGGAGAAAGAAAAAGGTCCCTTCCGGAGGGAGA
This sequence comes from Synergistaceae bacterium, assembly GCA_036769705.1. Taxonomy (GTDB): domain Bacteria; phylum Synergistota; class Synergistia; order Synergistales; family Aminiphilaceae; genus DAIPKP01. Next base: position 28,005 of record DAIPKP010000003.1, on the reverse strand, counting down.
GGAGATTCTTTTTCCGTCTCCTGCATGTTCCGGGGAAGGGATAGAGCGGGCACCAGGCGGGAATGTCCTTGCCGGAGGGTGTCCGAAAGGTGGGGAACCATGTCGTAGGAAAAAAGCAGGGGAAGAGAATGGGTGTTTCCCTTCTTCAGGGATGATGCCGCAAGCCGGGGAAAGGGGAGTTCCTTTTCGGAGGACATGTTCTGAAACATAAGCACTTCCCGGGCGTGCATCTCCTTATGAAGATGCCTGCAAATTTTTCGGAACCCCGGAGAAAGCTCTCTTTCCTCCAGAAGAATCCGGGCGGATTCCGAGATAAGGCGAAAAAGATCCCTGTGCAGGGTCAAACGGCGGTGTTCTTTCTGATGATGCCGATAGAAAAGGTATGAAAGCAGTCCTCCTCCCCAGGAAAGCACCAACGTCAGAAGAGCGGTCCAGAAAATGCATCGCCGTAAAAGGGAATCCGGAAAAGATCCGGCCTCCTCTTTTTCCACGGTGGTTTCCGAGGAAGAGGAAATCGGAAGGGAAGCATGTTCCGAAGCATATGAAAAAGATATCTCCGCCTGGAGAAGGCTGCAGGAAAGAAAAAAGAGCGCTCCCACGATTTTCAGGCCGAGAAGAAGAAAGGAATTCTTTTTTCGGAAAACCAGAGTGTCCATCTCCTTACGCTGATATTGCTCCATTGTGCCAAGGAGGCCCTTTTGGGGGACAAGGGGATAAAGTCATGACTTTGCGCCTATGGCGATATGCTTACAGTCCTAAAATTATACCATAAGAGTATGAGGAAGTGCATGGTATTGTTTGTTTTTTCGAAAAATTTTATGATTCGTTTTTGTCAATTCGAATTTTTTGTTTTCCCAAAGAGAAAGACAGGAGGGAAATTGCATGAAAAAAACATCGGAAAAATCTCTTTGTCGCTGTGCCTGGGCGGGGAATGATCCTCTTTACGTGGCTTATCATGACGAGGAGTGGGGTGTCCCCGTAAGGGAGGACGGAAAGCTTTTCGAGTTTCTGCTGCTTGAAGGAGCTCAGGCGGGATTGAGCTGGATAACCATATTGCGGAAGCGGGAGGCCTATCGGGAGGCCTTTTGCGATTTCGATCCCCTCAAGGTGGCGGCTTTTACGGAAAAGGATCAGGAAGAACGCATGCGCCATGCGGGAATCGTCAGGAACCGCCGAAAAATTGCTTCCGCAGTAATGAATGCCCGGGCCTTTCTGAAAGTCCAGGAGCGGTACGGCTCCTTTGCCGCCTGGATGTGGCAATTCGTGGAGGGAACTCCCAGGATCAACCGATGGAAAAGCCCGGAGGAAGTCCCTGCGGAAACGCCGCTCTCCCGAACCATGAGCAAGGAGCTCAAAAGCATGGGATTTTCCTTCGTGGGGCCCGTTATCTGGTATTCCCACATGCAAGCGGTGGGAATGGTAAATGATCACCTGGTCTCATGTTTCCGGCACGAAGAGCTTCTCGGAAAACCTTGGCGGTTCTCCGAAGAATAGGGTATCATGAACCGGAATTTCAAAGCCTAGCGGAGGTGGTGGCGTGCGACGTTACAACACGAGATCCCGAAAAAGAAGTTCTCCCTGGAAGATCCCTCTTCTTCTTTTCTTTATAGCTCTTCTCGCGGCAGGAGGAGTGCAGTATTTTCGCGGGGGCTGGCCCTTCAAAGCGGCGGAACCCCCGAAAGAAGGTACCACCATTGCGGTTCCCCAGCCTTCGGCTACCCCCATACCCATACCGGAAGTAGCGGCGGTTCCTCTGCCGAAGGAGGAAAACCCCGAGATTATGAGAGAGAGCCTGGAAAAAGCTGTTCCCAACCTGGAAAATATCCCCGAGGACTCCATGTGGATTCGTATCGTGAAAAGCCGGCATACTATGTACATTTACAATGGTAAGGATCTTCTGCGGAGCTATCCCGTGGCGGTGGGTAAAAACGCCGGAGATAAACAACGTGTAGGAGATTGCAGAACCCCCGAGGGAAGCTTCGAAATACAACAGATGCAGGATGCAAGCTACTGGACTCACGATTTCGGAGACGGAAAAGGGCCTATCGAGGGAGCCTACGGTCCCTGGTTTATCAGAATAAAGACGGATCCCTGGAAGGGAATCGGTATCCACGGCACCCACGACCCCAGCTCCATCGGCAAGGACGTTACCGAAGGATGCATCCGCCTCACCAACGAAGATTTGCGGGAGCTGAAGCCCAAGATTTCCCTCGGTATGAAGGTGGTTATCGAGCCCTGACGCAATAATAAAAAATTGCGGTAGTTGCGGTGGTTGAAGAAAGTGCCCGAGAGAGCTTTATGCTTTCCGGGCATTTTTGTAATGCCTTTCGATTGTAGGAAAACCGAAAAAAAGATGTCATCTTCCTGTTGTGTCCCGGAGATAGAGTGAGGCTCGTGCTGTGGAAGGAGGAAGACCATGTCTCAGGTCATGATACAAGATCTGTCGAAAAAAAGCGTGTTCTGGCCGGTCGTTCCGGAGGAGAGGTCTCTCTCGGAAGAAAGCCCTCTTTCGGCACTTCAGAAAGTAATAGAGGGTAACGCTCTGCGAACCTTTCTGCAGCCCCTGGTGGATTTTCAAAAAGGAAAAATTTACGGCTACGAAGTGCTCTCCCGCGGGATCCCCCCCCTGGAAAGCCCGGCGACTCTTTTCGAAACCGCACGACGTTGGTCTTTGCATCGTCAGCTGGATAGAACCTGCTGTCTTCAGGCCATAAAAAAATTGGGGCTTCGGAAAGACCTCGGAAAAGAGCGTTTTTTCCTCAATCTCAACCCCTCCTCTTTCTGTGATCCCTCGTTCCGAAAAATACTGCTTCCGGAACATCTCGAACAATACGGTCTCTCTCCTCATCGGCTGGTGCTGGAGTTGACCGAAGGAGAGCGGGCGGAGGATTACGGCGATATATACCAGGCGGTAGAAGAGTATCGGCGCATGGGATATGCCATCGCTCTGGACGATCTCGGCGCGGGCTATTCCGGCATCCGTACCATGAGCCTCTGCGCTCCCGAATATATCAAACTCGATATCCGGATGGTACGGCATCTCCATGAGGATCCTCGTCGCCAGAAACTTCTCGCGGGAATAAAGGATCTCGCCTCCCGGCTGGGGTCCCGGGTTATCGCGGAGGGGGTGGAAACCAAAGAAGAGCTGGGAGCTTTGGCTTTTCTTGGATTTCGTTATGCCCAGGGATATCTCTTTGCAAGACCTCTGGCTTATGACCAGGTGCAGCCTCAGAAAATTACGAAGGGCCTTGAAGAACTTCGCAAAAATATGGAGCCCTTCGTGGAAGAGGATTTGGAAAGGGTTGCTTCTCTTTTGGAGCGCAACTTCGTGGCGGAAGAGGGAACGCTGGATGTGGAGGGCGCGGGGAGAATTTTTCGCAAACATAAGGAGGCGGACCATATCACCATACTCAAGGAGGGGTGTCCCACGGGGCTTCTTACCCGGAACGAGTACGGCCTTCGTACCGGAGGAGCCTTTGGATACCATCTTTATCAGAAGCACCCGGTAGAGGAAATTGCGAACAGGAGCTTCCTTAAACTTTTTTCTTCCTGCCCCGTGACGGAGGCTGCCCGAAAAGCCATGGACCGGGAACAGAACGAGCTTTACGACCCCCTGGTGGTGATAGATTCCCGGGGGGCCTTTTTGGGGACGGTAACCATGAAACGGATCATCCAGCGAGCGAGTACCCTCGAAATCGATTTGGCCCGGTCCTGCAATCCCCTCAGCGGTCTTCCGGGGAATACGAGTATCGAAGGATGGATCGCGAGGGCTCAGAGCGCCGGAGAGGAGGCTTGCCTTCTTTACGTGGATCTGGATCGTTTCAAGGAATATAACGATCAATACGGTTTTATCCAGGGGGACCGGATGATCTCCTTCACCGCTTCGATTTTACGGAAAAGCCTTGCCTTTTTACCTTCGGGAAGCCGCCTGGGGCACGTGGGAGGAGACGATTTCGTCCTGGTTTGTCCCGGAAGTCCTTCGGAGGAATCCCTTCACATGCTCTGCAGCCTTTTCGATGCAGAAAAAAAGACCCTTTTTCACGAGGGAGACATCCTTAGGGGAGGGTACGTCGCAAAAACCCGGGGAGGAGAAAGAGCCTTCGTTCCTCTCGTGACCCTGAGCTGTGCGGTGGTGGATATGCAAAAAACCGATAATTTTCATATTTCCGAAGTCGTGGCAGATCTCAAAAGCGAGGTAAAGCGTAAAACCGCCAAGGAGGGGCGAAGCCTCTGGCTCCGCCAGGAAGATACGGAGGACATCGAAAGGGAGGACCTTCTTTCATGAGCATCCGGGGACGCATATTGATTATCTCTCTGGGCATTCTTCTGGCCCTGGGAGGCATGGCTGTTTTTTCGTATCGGAAGGGAGTTTTTCTGGTAACCCGCCAGGCGGATAAGGGAGAGCATTCTGCGTGTTTCAACGCCTCTTCCGCCTTGGGAGACTGGATGGAACGCCAGGAGAACCTTCTTCATACGGCTTCGCGAAACATGTCCTACATGATAGAAAACCTGGGCATTCTTCCTGGCACCATGGGAGATTACGTGAGAGATCTTACGGAAAATGCCGGAAAGAGCGGATTCCGGGATCTGTATATTGCCCTTCCCAACGGTATGCTTCTGGATGGAACCTTCTGGTTTCCTCCCGAGGAGTACGATCCGAGAAATCAGGAGTGGTACCGGAGGGCGGAGGAGCTCAAAAAACCAGTGTTTACATCCCTCCGGGAGGATCCCAAAGGGGGCGGTCAGGTCCTCACCCTGGCGGTGCCGGTGTTCTCGCTTTACGATGATTCCAGGCTTTTGGCGGTTTTCGGAGGGGATATTCCCCTGGAGGCCCTGTCCCGGACCATACGGGAGCTCTCCCTTCCCGAGGGAAGTCGGGTGATCCTTATGGATGCCCGGGGAAATCCTCTCGATTTCGGATATGCCGGGCAAGATGGACAGAATGAAGGCGAAAAGGGCTCTTCCCGGAAGGAAGAAAAAGAGGGGTCCCGGAAACATAAGGAAATTCTTGCAGGCTCTCCGGAGGATTTTCTCTTTCTGCGGGAAGCTTCCCTGCAGAAGGAGGGCATGAAACGCCTTTCCGTGGAGGGAGCTCGGAAGCGGGTGTGGAGCTATGCCCTTCCTCATGGAATGCGGGTGTTTTTCCTTCTTGACGAAGCCGCTCTTCTGGCTCCGGTAAAACGGGTGGCCCTGCAGCAGGGAGGAACCGCTCTTCTCGCGGGAGTTTTGGTTTTGGGGCTTCTCTATTTTCTCTGGAAGAGTATTGCCGCTCCTTTGGCCCGGCTGGATCTTTGCGCTCGAAACGTTCTCGAGGGAGGGCACGGAGAAATGCTTCCTCTTCGGGGAAATCACGAAATCGCCCGGGTGGGTCGGGCTTTTCACGAGGCTTTGGGAGTGCAGGAAAAACTTCTTTTCCAGCTTCAAAGAGGGAAGGACTCCATGAAAAAAGAATCCCATAGCCTGCACGAGGTGGCTTCCCGAACTCGGGATATTGCGGAACGGATTCGAGGAGAGTGCGGAGCTCTCTCCTCTCAGATGGGGCACAATCTGGAAAGCATGGAAGAGGCTGGAGAAGCTACCGCACGGATTGCGGAGGAGGCGGAGCGCTCCGCTTCCCTGGCGGAGATTGCCCTGGAACAGTCCGAATCGCTGGAAGAGGAGATGCGCCGGGTGGAGCAGGGGCGCCTCCAGGCTTCGGAAGCGGTGCATGTCATGATGGGTTCCTTCGGGCATGTGCGCTCTCTGACGGAAGAACTTTCCCGGGAGGCGGGAGAGATCGAGAATTTAGTGGAAAATATCGCCGCCGTGGCGGCCCGGACAAACCTTCTTTCCCTGAACGCCGCCATCGAAGCTGCCCGGGCGGGAGAAGCGGGCAAGGGATTCGCCGTGGTGGCTGAAGAAGTTCGCGGTCTTGCGGGGGCAAGCCGGAAGGCTGCGGAAAAGGTGGGAGATGTGGCGGGCATGATCCTTCAGGGCGTGGAGGAGGTGCTTCTCGCTTCCCGGGAAGGAGAGCGGCGGGGCGTAGCGGGACAGACCCTTTTCGAGGAAACCGAAAAATCTCTGGAAATACTGGGAGAGCGCACCGAAGAGATTGGAAGCGTTATTCGCAATCTTGCGGAAGCCGCGGTGCATCAGGCCGAAGAAAGCGTCAGGGTGGATTCGTCCCTTCGGGCGGTGGAGGAAACCGCCAGATCTTCGGAGCAGAAGATCCGGCACGTGGAAGAACAGATGGTTTCGCTGGGTTCCGAAATCCGTCTTGTCCGGGAAAGTGCTGCCAATCTGGAAGAGCTCCTCGCAAGAGGAAAGGAACCTTTGGAGAAACGGGAGCTTTCGGGAGAGGAAGAAAGGAGGGGAGAGCAAGAGGGAGAGAAGAAAAAAGCCTCTTCCTTTCCCTTGAAAAAACGCCCCTTCCAGATGGCCTGATATACAGCATAAAAACTCGGTTCCATAGACAAAAACGAAGTAAAAGCCGGCGCTCCGAAACATCCCAGAGCACCGGCTTCGTCTTTTTCCATCACTTCCGTAATGGTCTTTTGCTCTTTTCGTTATTGAATCGCTTCGGTACGGATATACCAGCTGTCTCCCACTGTAATCTCCGCGAAGGGAGGTTCCGGCTTCGCTCCCGCCTGTTTCTGCGTGCGGAGGGTGACGTTATATACCCGAAGAAGATTTCGTTTCCCCTCCTCGGGAACCTCCACTGCCACGAAAGCAGGAATGCCGTACATTACGGGCTGTCCCAGGAGGTCCTTTTCCTGCACGTTCCACTCTCCCCGGATGGCGACCTTTCGGGGAATTCTGTTGCGGTCCTCCCGTTTTCCCCATCCCGGATCGTTTTCAAAAAAGGCCATGCCCGCCTTCTCTTCCTTATCCTTTCCCGAAATGCTGCCGGGCCATTTTCGCTTGTCCACCTCGGCATAGAGCATGGCGGCATCTTCCTGAAGCCGGGTTTCCAACTCCTCGGCAAAAGCCTGTATGTGGGGATCTTCAGGGGCAAAGGCCGCCGCCAGGCGAGTGTACTCCCGGATGGTTTCGTGCGAGGCTTCCCGGGCAAAATCGTGAATATCCGGAAGATAGCCCAGCTGTTCCTCCGCCTTTGCGGCAAGGTCTTTTCCCGTGGCGATCCTGGTTTCTCGTACCTTTCCAGGGACCTCTTCCAGAAGGGCGTAGAAGCGCCAGGGTGTGTGGCCGCCGTGGTAGTCGGCCTGCCGCATGCTTTCCTCGATTTCCGGTGCGGTGGTGCCGTAGAAAGGATTGAGTATGTCCAAGGCTTCCTGTATTTTGGGGAGTCCTCGGGATTGAAAATCTACAAGACGCTCCAGGGCTTTTTCGTAGGGAGAAAATCCCTGGTTGGGATAGCTCAGGGCATGGCCGGCAAAGAGGTCTCCGTACTGTTTTTCCAGGGCTGTGTACAAGGCCATGAAAGCTTCGCCCCGCTCTGCTGCTTCTTGGGAGACTTTTTCTTCCTGAGCCAGGTTTCCCTTTTGCTCGGCTGCGAGCTCGTCGCACCGGGAAACGAGAGTTTGCCAGTTTTGCCGAATTTGCAGGATCTCCGGATGGTCCGAAGCTCCTTCCTCGAGGGCATCCTGATCACATTCTCCCAGGAGTTCTTCCAGGGATCGGAGTTGTTTCCGGGCTTCCTCGATTTTGGGGAGCCAGAGTGCCGAAGATTCTCCCCTTTCTTTGTACGTATCCACCCATTTCAGGGAGCTTTCGGCACCTCGTTCCAGCTTCGAAGCCTCCTTCAGCTTTTCCCGGAGGTGATAGGAAAGTTTTTTGGGGCCCCACGCTTCTTCGGAAGAGGATTGGGAAGGGTTTTGCGAAGATGCTGCCTCCAGAGAAGTGATGCTTCCGGTCTGGAGGTCGATCTTCTGTGAAGTGCGTTTGCCTATATCCGCTGCGAGTTTATGTGCCTTTTTCTCGAAATTTCCAAGCTGGGAGGATCCCGGAGCCTCCCGGCGCAGGTGCCCTATCTCTTCCCAGGTTTCCATGAGCAGAGCCAGGGCCTCCTCTTTTTTACCTTCCATAAAGAGGTTTTCCGACTTCCGAAGTTCCTGGGAAATCTTTTTTTCCAGATTTTTCACGGAGTCCTTCTCTGCGGGAGGCAAATCCTGTTGAACGGTGGGAACTGGCGTGGGGTCGGGGTTCGAGGGAACTTCCGAGGCGGTCAGGGGAGTTCCCAGTTTCTTTTCGAGCTTTTTGCGAACCTGCTGAGCCTTCTGCTCCAATCCTTTGATTTTGCTGTCTTCCGGAGCGATTCCTCTGAGTTTTTCCAGGGTTTCCAATCCCTGAAGAAGCATGTCCCGGGCCTCTTCGGCCTTTCCCGCGAAGAGAAGTTTTTCCGCCTGACGAATTTCCTTGTTCGCCAGGGTTGCGAGCTCCTTGGGATCGTCGCTTCCTAGAGCGGGAAGCGACGAAAAACAGCTTCCCAGGAAGCAGAGCGTCACCAGAATTAAAAACGAACGTATTCCTTTGTACCCCAGGGTGTGTTTTTGCCGGTACATAAAGACCCTCCTCTATCATTAATTTTAAGCCATGATACTGAAAAAGAGTATAGCAAAAAAGAGCCCCCTTGCATACGGCACAGAGAAGGAGGCTCTTTTTTCGGAAGGGATTCCGGAGAATTACAAGAAATTCTTTTTCGGAAGATCCCGGAAGGGATTTGTTTTATCGGGAAAGAGGGATTACTTGCTCTTCCAGGCGGATGCCCTCTTGTTCGAGTTCCCGGAACAGGGGCTCGTAAATCTCCCGGGTGGTGGGAATATGCAGGCCCGGAGTGGTAATTTTGCCCTGGAGAATGAGAGATGCCCCTATGGCGGGGGGAATACCCGTGGTGCGGGCTATGGAACTGTCTCCTCCGGGAATGCCGTAATCCACGAGCAGGCTTTCATGCTTCTTCGAAGAACCCTCGGGATATTCCGCAAGGATTTCGTCCTTCAGGAGAACGAGATCCCGCTCGTTATCCCGGTAGACGAGTTTTTTATCGAAGAGCCAGGCGATAACGTCCCGGGGGCTTCCCTCTTCGAAGGGAATGGGGGCGGTGTCGAAAAGACCGAGCCACCGGAATTTGTGGAGGACCGCAGACCATGCAGGAATTTTCAGGAACGAGGCCAGATCGGCTTCCACATTTTCCGAAGAGCCCTTGCCCATGCGGGAGGCCGTGAAATCCCGGAAAGACATGTCGCGAAGGGGAATAGCGCCTTCATCGAAGAGAGAAAGAAGATTCATGAAACAGATGGTTTCGCACCAGCCGGGATAACGCAGGGTGCCCCGGTAGATGCTCTCCGCCTCGGGAATGCCGTATATATCGAGATAGGGAAGAGAATCCGCATTGGCATATACTTCGAAAACCCCGAGCCCCTTAATCTCTTCAAGGCTATAGTGTTTGTAGGTTTCCCCCAGGGGCCAGAGAATTTCCTGTCCCTTTTCCTTGATATGGGCGGTGCGGCGGCTTGCTCCGATAAGGCTGGCGGGAGCCCAGGAGAGCTTGTATCCCCAGGGGTTGGTATTCGCTTCCGCCGAAGGAAGAGCGCCGCAGATGGAGCGGAAGGAGCGTATTTTCCCCCCCTCGCTCCGGATATGTGCGATGGTCCGGGCGGCGGACATATGATCGATGCCGGGATCCAACCCCAGTTCGCTGATAAAGACGAGTCCCTTTTCCCTGATGGCTTCTTTCTGGGAGGCGGTGCCTTTATCCAGATAGGCGGGGTCCACCGAATGTACCCCCTGGGAGAGGCATTCCCGGGCTATTCCGGGCATGAGCTCCGGAGGAAGAAGGTTGATCACCAGGTCCGGGGAAATCTGCCGGAGGATCTCTCCTCCCCGGCTTCCCGCGTTATCCTGAATGCCGTGTCCCCGGGGATTTCCCTGGATAACGTAATCCAGCCGTTCCTTCGATAAATCCGCCACGAAAATTTCGTACCCCTGGCGCAGCAAATACTGCACGCAGGGACGTGCTACCCGGCCTGCTCCAAAGACGAGAATCTTCTGGGTCATAATGAACTGTGCGCTCCTTTCAGCAAAGAGATCTGTGCATATACTCCGTAAGTGTCACGAAGTCGAATACCGGAAGTCCCGTGCGTTTTCTCAGAATTGCCGCGAAGGGGGGAAGGTCCGTACATTCCAGAACCAGGGCTCCCGCTTCGGGATGTTCCCCTTGGGCTTTCTCCCCGGTCTGAACCACCTCTTCGGCGATCACTTCCAGGCGTACCTCTTCCCGGGGAGCGATAAAGATTTTATTCCACTCGGGACATTCCTCCATGCCGTAAATGTGCAGATTCGTATCCTCCGCAATTCCCGCTTCCCGGAGGTGTTCTTTTCGAAGGGCCGCCTTTTTGGCGGTAAGTACCAGGATGCTTCTTTCGGGGCCCAGCATTTGCCGTATCAGAGGAACCTGGAGAAGGCTGGAGGAGAAAAAGGGTACCTTCAGAGAGGAGGCGATTTTTCGTTGGAAAATGGCGTTGAATCCGCAGCTTGTGGTAATGCCCCGGATGCCCTGGTTTTCCATGGCTCGGGCTTCCCGAATCATGCGTTCCATCACTCCCGGATCGGGGTTTTCGAGAATGGTTTCGATATTCGCCCCGGGAACTCTCCGATACAGGACGGGAAAGGAAAAGGTTTCCGGATTGGTACTGTTTCCCTTCAGACTTTCAAGCTGTTCCAGCCCCCGGGGGGTGGTACCTCCTCCCTCCCAGCAGAGAATGCCTATGAGAGGGGAAGATGTTTCGGAAACGGAGAAAGACAATGCGATCACCTCCTTAAAGTGTGTTGGAAAAGAGTGCCCGTTAAAGCTTGCAAGCCGGGGCTCTCCGTTACTTCTCGAAGGGCCCCGGAAAAACTAGGAAATAATCCCCTTGGTGCCGATGTAGAGAAAGAGCGCTCCCGCAAGAATTGCCGCGGTAAGAGCATAGGGGAGCTGGGTGGTGACATGATCCATATGGTCCGAAGCGGCACCGAAGGAGGAGAGGCAGGTGGTATCCGATACGGGGGAACAGTGATCTCCGAAAAGACCTCCTCCCACTACGGCGCCTACCGTGGCAAGCACCAGAGAGTTGATCTCTCCTCCCGAGAGGTTCATGGCGATGGGGAGCACGAAGGGGGTGAGAATGGCGTAGGTTCCCCAGGAGGTGCCGGTAAAGAAGGAGATCGCCGCTCCGGTAACGAAGGTCACCAGAGGAAGCATGCCCGAGGTCATCCAGCCTTCCGTGAAGGATACGATAAACTGCTGGGCCCCCAGGGATTTGGAGATCGTATTGATGCAGTAGGCCAAAGCGAGAATGAGAATGGCGGGAAGTACCGCCTTGATACCGTTGGTGGCCACGTCCATGCCGTCTTTGATCCCCTTGAAGTAGCCTCCGAAACTCATCATCACCGCCTGGTACATGACCGCCGCGAAGAAGGCTTCCAGAATCTTGGTGCTTCCAAGGAAGAAGAAGGTTCCCAGGGCCACTCCGATAACGATCAGTACCGGTACCACGAGATAGAGGAAGATGTTGGGAACCTTACCTTCCACGGGTTGGATAAGGTCCATTTCCTCTCCCGTAAGAGGCGTGGCTCCATCCCGAAGAACCTTGCCCTCTTCCCTTGCCCGTTTTTCCGCTTTCCGCATGGGGCCGTAGTTGGGAATAAGGCCGTAGGCGATAAGTCCCGCCAGAATAACCGCAAACCATCCGTAAAAGTTATAGGGAATGGCCCTCACGAAAACCGCCATGCCCTGGGAGGCATCCTGGATGGGGCCGTATCCCACGAGAAGCCCCGCGATGTAGACCGCCCACCCCGTGAGAGGTACCAGGGTGCATACGGGGGCGCTGCCGGAATCGAGAAGATAGGCCAGCATTTCCCGGGACACCTTGTGTTTGTCCGTAAGAGGCCGGGCGATGGGGCCGCTGAAAAGGGGGCTGAAGTAATCGCTGAAGAAGATACATATCCCCATGAGCCAGCCGAAACCCGAAGCGGCCCGGCGGGAGCGGATTTTCGTACTTGCCCAGTCCGCGAAGGCTCCGATAACCCCCGCCCGAAGGTAGAAGGCCACCATAATACCCACGGCGACTTCGATCATCATAACCCAAATAAAATCTCCGTTTCCAAGAGCGGTCTGAAAGAGCTTGGAAAGCCCCGTGGCGGGATCGAACCCCGCAAGAACGACTCCTACCAAACATCCGATAATAAGGGAAAAAACGGCATTTTTCGTTTTAAAAGCAAGAATAAGAGCCAACACCACCGGAACCAGGGACAACGCTCCCTTAGCTGCAATATCTCCCATAAGCACAACGCCTCCTTTGTAAAATAGGTTGTGGAATTTTTACGTCTTCTCCCGCATTGAAAAAGCCCTATCACCTCCTTCGGGAATTTCCCCCCGGGCGGTAAGTTCCACGAAGCTGTGAGAAAATGCCGCTTTCCGGATAACTCCCCTTTCCAGGGTAAGTTCGAGGGAGCTTCGATCCGGGCCTCCCAGAATGGGAGCTCCTCCGGATTCCATGGAAAAACTCAGCTTTTTACCTCCTCGGGAAACTCCACCGGAGCGTTGGAGAATTGCCATGCCCACCGCTACGGTGCCGGTGCCGCAGGCGGGTTCGATATGATTTTCCGGAAGCCAGTGAGGAAAAATTACCCGGATGGGGCTTGCTCCGCTTCCCTTGTGATCGTAGAGGGCCAGGTCCTTGGAGGCCTGAGGGCGAAGAGCCAGAAATTCCTTCTGGATTTCCTCGATAATCCGCCGGGTGGGAGAATCCAGGGCGGCTATGTTCGCTTCGGGCAGAGCTCTTTGGAGATCTTCCCCCTGCAGAACGAGGAACTTGCCCATTCGGAGAAGAGAAATTCCTCGAATTGTCATGGGCTCCATGCCGGAAGCCATGATTTCTTCCGCGAAAGAACGCATTTCCGTCCAGGTAGTGATGCCGTCTTCCCCTATCTCTATGCGAAGAGGTACGGGGCCTCCCGAAGTTTCCAGAAGCACCGAAGAGATCCCGGGACGGTGGATTTCCAGCCCCAGGAGTTTGTCCAGTTCCGTAAGGGCCAGGGCTCTTCCCAGAACCTGGGTAAGTCCTCCGCAGGCGCTGATATAGGCCCGGGAAGTCCGGGCAGCGATACGCAGCCGAAGAGCGTTTTTCCGAGGCGATCTGCCCAGAATACCCGCTTCGTGACATGCCAGCACTTCGGAAGAGCAGGCCCGAAGAACTCTCTCCAGCGGATCCTCTTCCTCTCCCAAATCTTCTTCGAGAAGGAGAAGAATGGTGTTGCCTCCCATGTGGCCTTTCAGAAAACGCATGAGGACCTCCTTTGCGTTCTTCCTATGCTTCGGGGGAACAGTCTCCGTTCCAGGGAAGCTCCTGCCGGACGATGTGGATTCCCCGGGTTTCAAGAGCTTTTTTGTAAGGTTCGAAGGGGACGTCCATGGGGTAGATCACACCGGTTTTCGTAAGAGTTCCGTCCAAAATCATGGAGGCTCCCATGGATACGGGAAAGCCCACGGTGCGCTGCATGGCGGTGAACCCGGACCCGCAATCCCGGGTATCCACGATCTGGTAGATTACCCGGCAGGGTTTTCCCTGCCGGATTCCCCGCACGTCCGTGCGTATCAGGGCCACGTCCTTTTCGTTCTTCTCGTAGAAAAACTGTTTTTGAGAACCCAGAAGGGCGGCGCAGAAGGCGGTGGGGGCGATGGAGGTATCTCCTATCGAAAGGGGAGAGTCCTTCAAAAAACCGCACTTGGCCATAATTTCCCAGAAAGCTCCGTGTCCGGGCCAGCGGCAGATATAGCGTCCCATCTCCTCTATGCCGGAAAGACCGAAAAGCTCCGCGAAATGGGCGCTGTCTCCGTTGGGGAAACATTCCAGGGGCCCTCCCAGTTCCGGAATGTCGAGATGGTGCATGGAGGAGGAGCTGAACATATCCTCCGCCTCGATGTGTTGAATTTCTCCCCGGTGAATGAGCGTGGCGGGGCGTAGGTAGGAGCGCATAACTCCGATGATGGACCAGGTGAATTTATAGCGCAGGGGGTTGGTGGCGGCGCTTTTTTCGGGGAATCCCGCTCCGTAGGAATGGAAGGCCTGGACTTCCTCGAACTCTTCCAGCGTTTGCTTTCCCAGCACGAGATCCATGCCGGGATCCATGCCGAACTCCTGGAGAATAGTGATTTTCTTTTTCCGTGCCATACTGTCGATCTCTTCCAGAAGGCGGGCTTGTTCTTTTTTGCGGTCCGCATCCTGTTCTCCCGGGTTTTTGAGATACATGGATGTCACCAGGGAAACCCCCTGCTCCGCCGCCAATTTTGCCACGGGAAGGGCGAAAATTCCCGGAAGAAGTTCCACCACCACGTGAACTCCCTTCATCAGGGAGGCCAGGATGGCAGTATCCTCGGCGTTTACCCGTCGGGGAAGAATACGGGAATCTCCTATCGCTGCGATCTCCTTCTCAAAATTTTCGTAACAGTCGGTAACGATGATTTCTTCGATGGAGGAATTTCGGAGCAGATCCTGGAGTGCACATTTTCCCTGCATGCCGTATCCGAGTTGCAGAACCCGTTTCTTTTCCATGAGATGTGTTCGCCGCCCTTCGTAAAAATTTCCCGAGTTTTATGTATGCATCAAAAAGCTCATCAATGAATCTTGAGAAATACATACCACGGAAAGGCTCTCTCTGTCAAAAGATATCGAAGGTTCAACCTATAGAGAATAAAATAACGAAAAAGGGAGTAGGAAAACCCCCGAGAAATATTCCTCGGGGGAGAAAGGATTTCTGGAAAAATTTTCGGGTTTATCTCTGGGAAACCGGGGGAAAGGACTGCAATGTCATGGGCAGAAAATTCCTTGGGATTTTATGTTTCAGGGATTGATCAGAAGCTGTTCGTAGGTATAGCGTATGTGTTCCCGCATGGCTTCCGCAGCCTCCAGGGGTTTTCTCGCTTCCAGGGCGTCCAGAATGGTTTTGTGCTGTCCCGGCGTTTTCTGGGGGAGGATATTTTCCTGAGTCCGGTAGAAGCTGTCGAAATAGAGAACGTACACGTTGGAACGCCAGAAAATATGGCGGCACCACTTCTCCAGATAGAGATTCCGGGAAATTCGGGCGATCCCCATGTGAAACTGTTCGTTCACGGTGAAAAAGGAGGTCTTCTCCCGGGTTTCCACCGCCTTGAAATCCTCTGGAAGGAGCTCCCGGAGTTTTTGAATTTCCTCGTCCGTGGCGTGCAGCGCCGCCGCTGCGGCGGATTGGGATTCTACCGCCATGCGGGCGAAGAATACCTGTTCCGCATCCTCCGGAGTGGGGAAGGGGATATAGCATCCCTTTTTGGGCATGCGCACCAGAAAGCCCTCCGTAACGAGCCGAGCCAGGGCACGGCTTACGGGGGTCCTGCTCATATTCATTTTTGGAGCCAGGTCGAGCTCCAGGAGAAAATCTCCGGGTTTGTACTCTCCCGAAAGAACCAGGGCGAGGATGGAACGGTAGGCCCGTTCTTCCGCATTTAAACTCAAAGCCATCAATCCTTTCAAAGCATGGTTTTCTGTATGATGTGCGCATTGTATCATGCCGAGGAAGAGTCCACGGGAAATTTTCATAAATCCCTTGGAAAAAGCGGGGCTCTGGAGTACACTAGGGCGGCTGAAAAAGCGCGATTTTGCAAATATAGAACGAGGTGAAATCCCATGGCATTATGCTATTACAACGGATCTTTTCTGCCCCGGGAGGAGGTTTTTCTCCCCGTGACGGATCTTTCCATACAGCGGGGAATCGGGGTCTTCGATTCCCTTCGCACGTACGGTGAAAAGCCCTTCGCTCTCGCGGAACATATCAAGCGCTTCCTGGATTCCGCCGAAGCCTCGGGCCTTCATGGCCTTCCCGCCTTCGAAGAGATGGAGAAGATCGTTTTCGAAGGAGTGAGACGCATAGAGGAAGATGCCCTGGTGCGGCTTTATTGCACCGGAGGGGATGTCAACCGTGACGGAATCTTTCCGGAATCCCGGTTTTTTATTCTCTTCGAAGCTCTCAAATCAAAGCTTTTTCCCTCCTCCTACTATAGCGAGGGGGTGGCCCTTTTCACCATGAACTGCCCCCGGCCGAATCCTCTCATCAAGAGCATCGACTACATGCTCCCCTACGTGGCCAAGGGAGGACGGTCGGAATATCTCGAGGGGCTTTACTGTCCCGGAGGAGAGATTGCCGAAGGTACCAGCAGCAGCTTTTTCCTCGCTTTAAAGGGAAAACTCGTCACCGCTCCCGAGGGAGAGGTGCTTGCGGGGGTAACCAGGAAATTTGTGCTGGATCTCGCCCGGGAGGCGGGGGTGACCGTGGAGGAACGGGCGCCTCGAATGGAAGAGCTCGAATCGGCGGAGGAGGCTTTCATCAGCAGTACGCTCAAGGAAGTTATGCCCGTTGCGAGAGTGGATTCCCGAAAAATCGGCGATGGCCGGCCGGGAGCTCTGACGCAGCATTTGCGCAGGCTTTATCTGCGGAAGGTGGAGGATTTTCTCAAGGCATAGCCATAAGCGAACCTGCCCGGCGTAGAAAAAAGGATAGATGCGAAATCCCCGGAAATTTTCCGGGGATTTTTTTACGAGCTCTTTTCGCGGGGTATCCGCAGTACCGCCCGGCAGGGAGTCCCCTCCACTCCCGCTATGTTGAGGGGAAAGGCCTCCAGGTAGGCCCGGGAAAAGGGGGGGAGCTGTTTCAGGTTTACCAGGCATTCCAGAAGCAGCACCCCCCGGGAGCCCAAATAGCGGGTTACCCGGAAATCGTCGAAACTCCTCGATTCCAATCCCAAGGAATCGATTCCCAGGAGAGTTACCCCCCGTTCTTCCACGAGATAGGCCGCCGCTTCCGGAGAAAGACCGCTCCGCGATTCGGGAGCGCATGTTCCGGTGGCGATAATGTCCTCCATCTGCCCCGTGACGAAAAGAATCATTCTTTCTTGCAGAGGATGCTGTCGGAAGAGGGCTTCCAGATCTTTCCGGGTGGTATCCTCTCCTCTTTTGACGAGAGGTATCAGGCGGCACCATCCCTGGCAGCGTTCCAGGGCTACCTGATCCAGCGTTTCTCCATCCTCCAGAAAGTAGTGTCCGCTCTGGATATGGGTGCCGCTCTGGGTGCAGAGCCGCAGGTCGTAGACGTATTCCCGGGCCGGGCCGGGCACACGGTTATGGGGGCCCGATTTTTCCAGAGGAGGATTTCCGGGAAAGGTATAGGCTCCCATCTCCATGGATATGTCCAGGATTCGAGATAACTGGAGAAACTCCGCCTGCATAAAGAAGGCTCCTTTTTTCGCGAAAAACGACGATTTTTCTTCCGGAGATCAGAGAGTCAGCTTCTCTCCCCGGGCGATACGGAGGATTTCCTCCTCCGAGAGGGGGGACCGGTCGGGATGGGCGGAAAGGCAGAGAGGAACCGCCACTTCCAGAGGAGAGGATATGCTTTCCCCCGAATGAAGATAGAAGGTGCCCTTCTGGAGCCGTGCCACGTCGCCGTCATAGAGCCCCCATTCCTGGAGCATTTTTTTGCTCTGTTCGATGGCCCGGGGAGCCTGGGCTCGTCCGAGAAACCATGTCTGAAACTGGGCCAGGGCCTTGCAGTCGATATCCGTGGGGTTCTGGGAGGCCAGCAGAAGGCCGATGCCGTATTTGCGTCCCTGGGCGGCGAGGCGCAGGAGGCTTTCCTTGCAGGCGCTGGTGCGCACCGAAGGAATGTAATCCTTGGCCTCGTCCAGCACGAAAAGTCCCCGGAGTCCCAGGGCGTTTTTCGGAGGATACTGTTTTGCCCAGGAGAAAAGGGCCATGGCTAGAGTGTTTATGAAGTGCCGGGAGGATTCCAGCTCCCGGAGCCCCCAGAGGTTGATTACCGAAATCCGGGTTTTTTCCCCCGCCCCGAAGGTGTCTCCGTAAAGGATTTTCGGCGAGAGAGGGTCCCCCTCCTGGTGCAGCAAGGGGTCCGAAGATTGGGCCGCCGCCAGAAGATCTCCCAGTTCCCGGCTGAGTTTGCGGTAATCCTGCATGCCCGCGCTGATATCCGAAGGGGCCTCCTGGAGGATGTTCGTCAGCTCCCAAAGCGTCTTTCCCTTTTTTCGCGCCAGAAGCCGCAAAGCCTCCCCGAGAAGGGCCCGCCCCTTCTGGGCGCTTTTGGAACTCCCCTGCAGAATCCGCTCTCCCAAACTTTCCGCCGCCATGGTGATGGCGGTGTCCGTTCCGGAGAGATCGTTCTCCAGGGCCTCGAAATCCGGAAGCGGAGAAAGGTGTAAGGGTCTGCCTCCGGTGTGTCCTGGGGTCCAGAGAAGCACTTCCACATTTTCTTCGAAAAGCGCCGCCTTACGGTGCATTTCCTCTCCCCAGGAAGAAGGGGGTTCCTTCCAGGGCTGGCCGATCTGAGAAAGATCGTTGGCGCTGTCGATAACGATGCTCGGAATACCGCAGAGCGCCGCTTCCTCCACCAGCCTTTTGAGGAGCACCGTCTTTCCCGCTCCGCTCCCCGCCAGGACTACCCCGTGCTGTGCGAAAATTTGGGGAGGAAGAGTGATGGTCTCCCCCAGGATCATTTCGGTGCCCACCAGAACCCTCTCCTGAACTCCCCGAAAGGGAAGATTTTCCTCTCGGGCATTTTTTTCCTGAAAAGGAAGAAGAGGAGGTTCCTCCGCAATTTCTCCGGCCTTTTCGGGCTCAGGTTCCGGTGCCGGAGCGGGAGCCTTGGTTTCCGAAAGTTCTTTTCGAGAAATTTCCTTTTCTTCTGAAGAGATTGTCGAAAGATCTTCCCGAATTTTTTCGGCTTTTTGCAGAGATCCTCCGGCCTCTCCGGAGGAAGATCGTTTCTCTCCTCCGGGGGAAGGAGAACCTTGAGAGGTTACGGTGGTGACGCCATGTTCCTCCTTGCGAAACCATCGGCTTACCCTCGTTAGAATACCTTCCTGGGAAGGCCTTTCCGGGTTTGCCGTATCTTTGAGGAAAAAAGAGGCGTCCTTTGAGGTAGGTCGCGGTATGGTTCCCGAAGTTTCCTCAACAACCTTGCCGGAAAAATTCTCTTCCGTGCTTTTCGAAAGGGACCTTCCGGCTTTTCCCCGAAGGTTTTCTTTTTCCGCCGAAGTTTCGGTTTGTTTTCCCGGAGAGGCGAGCCGGAGGATCCAGGGAAAGGCTATCTGCATGCACGGAAGCTGAGAGACCATGCGCCGTTTGCGTATCCAATCCGGAAAATAGGGGTCGTTTTCCTGGAACATTTTCTGCAAGGCTCCCAGGATGAGGATCTCCTTTTCCGTTATAGGAGCAAAACGCCCTCCCGCTTTCTGGAAGGCCCGGTTCTGTTTCTTGGTCTGTTCTCCCGAATCCACCGGAGGAAGGGTGCGGAATATGGTGAGCTTTCGGAAGGAAAGCTCCTTTTCGATTCCCGAGGCGGTAAGAGCCTTGGCAAGCCGGGAGCGATAGGCGTTATGGTTGTTTTTCTGGATGACCCGGAAGCAGTAATGCTGCTCCCGATCTCCCTCGGAGCGGAAGATCAGGCGAATTCTCGCATGGAGGGGATCGGAAGGAAGGCTTCCGATGGGATCCAGTTCGATATCCATGTTGCGCTGAAGCGGCGTTTCCCAGAGAAGAAGCCGGGCTCCCAGACGCAGCAGGTTTCCGAGATCCTCCTCCTGGTCTTCTCCGAGAAATTCCAGGGGATCCATGCTGGTCTCAAGCTCTCCGAAACGGCGGTCCAGTGCGGAAAATTTGGGAGATACCGGAGGAACCGAGGGCTTGGGCATCTCCGGAGTTTCTCCCGGGGTTCCCTTTTCTTTTTCCGGAAGGTTTTCGGCTTCAGGGGAGTCCGGAAGGGCAGGCTCCTCTTTACGGGGTAGAGCCCCCGCAAAGGAGGTAAGCTCCGTAATGCGGTCCTCCTGAAGGCAGCGCAACCGGTGTTCCTGGCACATCTGGAGAATCTCCCGAGGAGTGTAGAGTCCCTCGATATTTTCGAAGGCCTGGGGAGCGAAGGGCCAGGTAGGATAAGGAGCTGTGAAGCCGTGCATCTCGAAGGAGGGAGCCATGCGCCGGGCGATGATGTTCCGGGCCATGGTGCCGCAGGGAACGGTATTCAGCGTGAAGGATTCGGAAAAGCGGTCCATCAGGGAGCTGAGAGCGTAGTCCCGGAGAATGTAGAAACTTTCCTCCAGGCACGAGAGAAGCACCAGGGTTCGCCCTGTCTGGTCCTGGAGGGCCGCGAGTCCCGAGGCCAGATTGAGAATGATACCCTTGGCTTTGCGCTCCTCATCGGAGAGATCCTCCGAAGGGGTTTCCTGAGAATAGAGAGCTCCCTGGGCCACGATGGCATCGATTTGGTCGAGGCAGAGCAGAGTGCCTCCCCGGAGGGCGAGAATCCAGGAGAGTCCCCGGAGAATTCCCCGGGGATCCTGTTCTCCCTCGCCAATGCCGAGAAGAGCTGCCTTCTCTTCCTCCAGGGATTCTCCGAGAAGCCAGGTGTAGCCCACGTTGGAGAGATCGAAATTATCCGTTCCCAGGGCCAGGAAAGCCCGGAGTACGTTCTGGTGCTGTCCCACCTCGGCCCGGAATTTTTTATGCAAATTTCCGAGAATGTTTTTCGACAGCTCCGGGAAATCTTCGGTGGAACACTCCCGCAGTTTTTTATGCAGCGAGGCTCCCCGGGGAAGTTCTTCAAAGAGTTTTGCCAGCACCCTGTCCAGCTGCAGGGTGCCCGGAGGCCCCTGAACGTCCCGGTGAAGGGATTCGAGATATCCCAGAAGCACGGTATGCCAGAACCGGGTGACGTCGGTCATATCCACGAGAAGAAAGGTGATTTCCGAAAGAGGCGTTCCTCCGGGAGCTTCCTTGAGGGCCTGACGCAGGGTCCCCAGGAGATGGGTTTTTCCGGCTCCTCCGGGGCCCCGGAGCAGCCGGCTTCGAGAGGCGGCGCTCAGGTGTTCCAGCTCGAAAAGCAGGCTTTCCCGGGCCGAAGCATGGAGTTCCGCCACGGAGTAGGGGTTGTTCTCCCATACGTCATCCAGCCGATGGGCGTAATCGAGATCCGCCGAGCGCAGTACGTTGCGTTCCAGAGATGAGTTCATAGAGTTCGTCCTCCTTCAGGGGGCCTAGGAAAGGCGCAGCACATGCCGGGAAACGCTTCCCAGGTGCAGTGCCGCCGCGTCGTCCTCCCGGGTACGGCTGAGAGGATCCTGGTATGTCATGAGGAGGATCTTTCCCTTTTGCTGCAGGGAGATGAGATGCCGGTCCATATCGCTTCGGGAGAGGGAGCTCAGGCGATACCGGAGATCCTTGAGAAAAACTCGATCCGTTCCCTTTTCCCGCATGATCATCCGGCTCAGAGCGAGGATTTTTTCTTCCTCCGGATCGAGGCGCGGGGATTCTCTTTCGGTAGAAGAAGCTGGAGGAGGAGAGGAGGGAGAGGGCGTTTCAGGCTTTTCTCCGGAAGGAGCCATAAACTCCGCCAGGGTGAGAGATCCCTCGTGGATGCGGAGCTGAAGCTGGGCGAGCAGCGCCTGGGCCAGGAGGGCGCATTCTCGGGGGATGCTACCTCCTCGGGGATTCAGGATGGGAAGGGTGAGATGTTCCGAAAGCCAGTCCCAGGAACGGTCGGTGAGATAGATGTGCTGGGCCCGGCCGACTTTTTCTATGCGGATAAGCTCCATCTGCAGCAGGGGGCGCCGATCCAGGGGGCTCATCTTGGGGCGGGTTTTGCCGAGGGGCACTCCGTCCCCCAAAAAGAAAAGCCCGTAAAGAAAAAGAACCTGTTTTGGCTTGAGCGAAAAATCCATATTTCTTCCCTCCTTGGAGCGGGATGATCCGGCTCCGTTATTGTGCGGAAACTCCCGGCGAGTTTTTCCGGCTCTCCGAAGCATGCCGTTTCTCGTGTGCCAGAAGCCATTCCTTGATGTGCAGACCTCCGCCGAATCCGACAAGAGAGCCGTTTTTCCCGATAACCCGATGGCACGGAACGATCAGAGCCACGGGATTTTTGTTGTTCGCCCCTCCCACGGCCCGGGGGGCCTTGGGATTTCCTACCGCGGCAGCTATGTCCTGGTAGGATCGGGTCTCGCCGTAGGGAATTTCCAGCAGGGCCTGCCAGACCCGTTTCTGAAAAGGAGTTCCCTCGAGGTGCAGGGGAACCGTAAAGGTGCGGCGGATCCCTCTGAAATATTCTTCGAGCTCCTCGAGGCAGAGCTCCATTACCGGAGAGAGCGCGGGAGAAGAGGAAGCCTTTTTCTCGGAGGGTCGAAACAGCACTCCCGCAATGGCTCCCTTTTTTTCCTGAATCTCCAGCATTCCCACGGGGGAGGGGAAAAGAAAGCTCCGGATCTGATCTGCGGAAGAATTTTTCATGGGGGAAACCCTCCTTATTTTATGCACAATTTCTCTTATAGACTATAGCATGAAGCTTTTGGCTTATCCAAGAGATCTTTCCGTGTATCTCCGAAGGAACATCTGGTACCATGTTCCGGAGTGTATTGTATCGCAAGAAAGGTGGAGAAGCCATGAAAGCTAGGGTGGAGGCAATTTGCAGCAGCTCCCGAAGGCAGGAGCCTAAAGTTCCTTCGAAGGAAGGCTTTTTCGATGAAGGCCAGGGACTTCGGGGAGATTCGCATTACGGCATGAAGGAACGACAGATCAGCCTTTTGCGCCTCGAGGATATTCGGGAGGCGGAAAAGGAGGCGGGATTTCCCTTTCCTTACGGAAGCCTTGCGGAGAATCTGGTTCTCCGGGATCTTCCGGAGGAGCTTCCCTTGGGGACCTTGCTTCGTTCTTCCGGAGGCGTGGTGCTCCGGGTGGCGGAAAAGGGAAAGCGCCCCGGGGAACCTCACAGCTACGATTACCGGGGATGGTGTCTTTTGCCGGTGAAGGGATATTTTCTTGATGTGGTGCATGGAGGAGCTATGCTTCCCGGTGAGGAGATGGAGCTGGAATCTTCTCGGAACGCTCCGGAAGAGGAATAGCTTTCGGGAATGTCCGCAGTTTCGAAAGGGACTGAAGAAATATGAAAAAATTTTTTCTTTGCGCCAAATAATTGACCCTCCTTGGAGGATGTGGTTAGATAAACGGGAGTTCAAAACAAAGAGGAGGGATATCCCGTGTACATAGGAGTGGGAGAAGAAATCTTCGAGCGTTTTCCCGGATATCGCAGGATGGTGCTTCTTTGCGAGGGCATGGATAATTCGAAAGAGGTGCCGTTTTTGCTGGAGTTGCTGCGGAAGGGAGAAAAACAGATACGGGAAGATCCTTTTCTGGAGAAATACAAGGAACATCCCTCCGTGGCGGCATGGCAGGAGGCTTTCCGGAGCCTGGGGGTGAATCCCAACAAATATCCTCCTTCCATGGCGAACCTCGTAAAACGTGTGCGGTCGGGAAAGGAGCTCCCTTTCATCAACCCCTTGGTCTGCATTTTCAATATCGTGAGCATGAAATACCTCGTTCCCTGCGGAGGAGACGATTTGCGCCACGTCAAGGAGAAGGTGCTCCTCTGCCTCGCCTCGGGAGGAGAGCGCTACGTCCCCCTGGGGCAGCCCGATATGGAAGAGTTTCCCGATGCGGGAGAGGTGGTACTCAAGGATACCGCCAGCGGCGAGGTCTTCTGCCGTAAGTGGTGCTGGAAAAACGGGGAGCGGAGCAAAATCGATTCGGATTCCAGCCGGGTAGCCATCAACGTGGATTGCATGCCTCCCGTGGAGGAAGCCACGGCGCGGGCTGCTGCGGAAGAGCTGGCTTCTCTCATCAAGGATCATTGCGGCGGCTCCGTGAGCATGCATCTGCTTTCTCCGGAATCTCCGGGAGTGGAATTTCCCTAAGAAGTTCGAAAAGGAGCGTGAAGAGCGGCTATGTCGGATAGAAAGGATCTCCCGGGAGATCTTCAAAAAGCCCTGAGCTACCGCTGGGTGGTTTGGGGCGTGATGGTGCTTTCCTATATGGTGGTTTTTTTCCATCGTCTTGCGGCGGGAGTAGTGCGGGAGGATCTGGTGCGTGATTTCGGCCTCAGCGCCTCCGCCTTCGGCTCCCTGGCTTCCATGTATTTTTATGCTTACATGATTATGCAGATTCCCGTGGGGATGCTTGCGGATTCCCTGGGAGCCCGGATTACCGTTTTCGGAGGCACTCTTCTGGCGGGAGCGGGGTCCGTGCTTTTCGGCATGGCCTCCTCGGTGCCCATGCTCTTCGTAGGGCGTTTTTTGGTGGGTATCGGGGTCTCCACGGTTTTCGTCTCCATTCTCAAGGTTCTTTCCCAGTGGTACCGGAACCGGGAGTTCGCCTCCATGTCGGGGCTCACCGCTTTGATAGGTAACTTCGGAGGCGTTTTGGCCCAGCTTCCCCTCGCTTTTCTGGTGGCTCATTTTACCTGGAGAACCACCTTCGTGGGCATCGGAGGCTTGAGCCTTTTTCTGGCGGCATTGTGCTATCTCTTTATCCGCAATGCTCCCCGGGATATGGGATTTCCCCCCATCAACGAGGCTCAACAGGAGGAAGAACCCGGCCCTTCTCCGGGGCTTCTGAAGGCTCTCGGAGAGGTGCTCTCCTGCCGGAACATCTGGTTTGCCTTTCTCCTCTGCGGTTTCAGCTCCGCCGCCTTTCTCTCCCTCTCCGGAGCCTGGGGGGTATCGTATCTCCGGGAGGTTTTCGGGGTCGACGCCCGGGAGGCCTCGAAGATGATCTCCTACTGCGTTTTCGGAGGTATGGCGGGCACCTTTTCGGTGGGCTGTCTTTCGGATCGGCTGGGACGGCGCAAGTTCCCCATGATCGTGCTCTGCCTGGTTTTTATCGGTACCTGGATTCCCCTGGTTTTCGGAGATAAAACCATGCTTCCTCTCTGGGGCCTTTCGCCGCTTCTCTTTCTGTTGGGTTTTTCCGCCAGCTCTTTCATACTTGGTTGGGCCGTTACCAAGGAAGTAAGCTCCCCCGCCTATACGGGAATCGCCATAGCCGTAGTGAATTCCGGAACATTTCTTGCCACGGCGTTGCTTACCACGGGAATGGGGAGCATCATCGACCGATATTCCCATCTTCCTCCGGAAGTACAGTATCAGAAGGCTTTTCTTCTGTGTTTCATCTCCGCCCTGCTTGCCCTGGGAGGAGGGATTTTTCTTCCCGAAACCTGGTGCCGCAACGTGGAGCGAAAAATCCGGAGCTAGATTGCCTCTTTTTCGAGAAGATGTACTGCAAACTGTGATGACTTATGCCCAGGCCTTTTCTTCGGGATGTTCTTTCCGGAGAAAAGGTTTTTTTTGAAAAAACTCTTCGAAAAAAGAGAATTGGTGGTGTTCAAAAAGGGCCCCTCCCTCTACAATGACCCGAAGTTCCCTCGGAAAAGAGGGGGATAGAGAAAGGAGTATCATAGGTGACTATCGCGGGTTTGTTCTACAGTCTTCTCACCGCTTTTTGCTGGGGTACGGTGCCGGTGATCTATCGGCGGAATATGGTGCAGATGCCCTTCGAAAAGATGAACGCTCTCCGGTCCTTCGGATTTTTGGGGGCCATGGGAGTGCTGGTCTATTTCTACGCTCCCCATAGCTTTCTGGAAGTTCCTCTTTCTATCATCGCCCTGATTGGAGGAGCCTGTTTCCTGGGCAACGTGCTGGGAGATGTGCTTTATATGAAGAGCATCGGTCTCTTGGGAATAGGAAAGGCCAGTGCCATTACCAGCATTTCTCCCCTGGTGGTGATGATCATCTCCATGTTCTGGCTGGGAGAGAGCCTTACCCCCTGGGGCATTACCGGGGCCCTCTCCATCATTTTCGGGCTCAACCTGGTGCGGCGTACCGAGGGAGTTCAAAAACGCTCCCGGGAAGAGGCGAACCTTCGCAAGGGGTTTTTGCTGGCGGTGCTTACCGCCCTCTGCTGGGGTTGTTCCTTTCCCGTAACCAAGTGGATCCTTTCCAACACCACGGTGGACGTGGCATCTCTCAACTTCTGGCGGGCCGTGGCCTTCGTGCCCTTCTCCTGGGCCTTCTGGCTCTTCCGGGCGTCCCGGATGCCCCGCAAGGAGACGTCTCTCTTTACCACCTCCAAAGTCGTTTTTCTGGAACTTCTCGCGGCGGGAGCTCTGGCTTTGGCCCTGGGAGGTTTTTTCCTCGCCCGGGCCCTGGAGCGTGCTCCGGCCTCTCTCGTGAGCCCTCTTACCTCCTCTTATCCTCTTATCGCCGTCTCCTGGGGAGTTTTTCTCTTTCACGAAAAGTTGAAGGGAATGCAGCTTCTGGGAGTGTGCGCCATCATTGTGGGGACCGTTATTATCTCTCTCTGAGGGGGGCGGAATCTCCGGGAATCGGAAAAATCCGGATTTGGATTCGAAATACCGTTTTTTTGCCTGAACCGGCTTTTTCGAAAATCCTTTCTAAGCACTATGGCGGTGCCTGTCCCGTACCCCTTGATGGTATGATGGTGGAGATGGGAAAAAATCTTGTTCTCTATTTGCGGAACTTCGAAAGGAGAGAAGATCGGTGTACACAATAGTATTTCTTCGGCATGGAGAAAGCGTATGGAATCGGGAAAACCTCTTCACGGGATGGACCGATGTGGATCTTTCCGAGAAAGGAGTCAAGGAGGCCCATGAAGCGGGCAAGCTCTTGCTTCGGGAGGGATACGACTTCGATGTGGCTTATACTTCGGTTCTCAAAAGGGCTATTCGGACTCTCTGGATCGCCCTGGACGAGATGGATCGCATGTGGCTTCCGGTCTACCGGAACTGGCGGCTGAACGAGCGGCATTACGGAGCGCTCCAGGGGTTGAACAAGGCGCAAACTGCGGAAAAATACGGGGATGACCAGGTTTTTACCTGGCGCAGAAGCTACGATGTACCTCCTCCTGGGCTTACTCCCGAGGATGAACGCTATCCCGGAAAGGATCCCCGGTATGCTTCGCTTTCCTCGGAGGAACTGCCGGTGACGGAATGCCTCAAGGATACCGTGGCCCGGGTGGTCCCCTATTGGAATGACGTTATCGCTCCGGATATACGCAAGGGCAGAAGAATTCTTGTGGCGGCTCACGGAAATAGCCTTCGGGGGTTGATCAAGTTTCTCGACGGCATTCCGGACGATGAGATCGCCAAACTCAACATCCCCACGGGAATACCTCTGGTGTACGAGCTGGATGAGGATTTGAAGCCTCTCAAGCATTACTATTTGGGGGATGAAGAGGCTGCCAGAAAAGCTGCGGAAGCCGTGGCGAACCAGGCAAAGCAGGGGCGTTAGATCATGAGATTCCCTACGGTTCGGAATACGGTTTTTCTGCTCTCCCTGGTAGCGTTTTTTTCGGGTTCCACCGCCTGGGGAGCTCCTTTCTTCGCTTCCTACGACGTAACGCGGCATTCCGATGGGGAAGACGTGTTCCTCGAGGATTTCGTGGGATCTCCCGCTATCGTCATGTTTTTTTATCCCAACTGCGAAGATTGCAAGGAGGAGCTTCAGCTTTTCGAGAGCATGTACGAGGAGCTCCGGGAACGGGGGGTGGTGTTGCTTCCCATAACCAAAGAGCGCTTCAATCCCCGGCTGGTGTCGAAAACGTTGAAGGATATTCAGGTGGAGAAGGTGGAAGTGTATTACGATCACATGCCGGGGCTTTTCGAGAGCCTCCCCGTGCGCAGTGTGCCGAGACTTCTGGTTTGTGACGCTTCGGGAAACGTGGTGTACGATGAAAAGGGGATGGTATCGGATCTTGCTTTGGAAGAGGCGCTGGATCAGGTTGCCCCGAGAAAAGGAGAGTAAAAGAGAAATGAAAAAGTTCGGTTTTGCCATGATGCTGGGAATTTTGGGCCTCGCTCTTGTGGGAGGCGGGGTTTTTGCGGCGGAGGTTCCTCTGGAGGGATACGCTCTTCATAGCGCTCCCGGAGGAACTATGATCGCCACGGAAGATCTCCTGGGGTCCCCGGTGCTCTTGATTTTCTTCACTCCCAACTGTCCCGCCTGTGAGAAGGAGCTGAAAAGCCTGGATTCCCAATGGCGAGGATTCGAGGAAAAATGGGGGGTCAAGGTTCTTCCCGTGGCTCCGGGAGTTCTGAAAGATCAGGCTTCCCGGTTGGCGGAATTCGTGCGTCAGCGCTGGGGAGTGG
>DAIPKP010000023.1:20733-28280 GCA_036769705.1 Synergistaceae bacterium | reverse complement strand
TGAACATGCGTTTCGATAACGGCGAGGAGCCCGAGGATATCGCGGCGGACTTCCTGAAAGACCGGGGATTTATTCAGTAGCGTTTATGCAATGTGGTTAATGGATGCAGGGGCATCCATGGAACATAGAGTGCGAATACTATCGCATGAAAGGAGAGATTTTTACATGATGAACCATATGAAGAGCGTAGGTATGTGGATGGCGGCGGTTTTTCTCGGCGTGCTTCTCTTTGGAGCGGCGCTTCCCGCAGTGGCGGCTCCTTCGGAGGATCCCATGGATTACGAGGGCGAAGTGGTGATAGCGGGGCAGACCTTTAACGAATCCATCGTACTTGCCTGGATCGCCAAGCTGCTTATCGACGAATACACGGGATTGGAAACGGAAATCAACACGGAGTTTGCCGCTTCCTCGGTATTGCACCAGGGAATGGTGGGAGAAGAGATCGACGTGTACCCCACATGGACCGGTACCCAGCTTACGGGAATTCTCCGGTACGAGGAGGAGGATCTCAAAAAGCTGAACACCCCCGAAAAGGCCTATGAGGCGGTAAAGGAAGGATACGAAAAAAATTTCCGCATGACCTGGGCCAAGCCCCTGGGATTCAGTAACACCTATGCCATGGCGGTACGTCGGACGGATGCGGAGAAGTATGGCCTGGAGAAGGCTTCGGATCTTGCCAAGGTGGCTTCCGAGTGGCTTCTGGGATCCGATGAAAACTTCGATACCCGTCCCGACGGTTATCCCGGCTGGTCGGAAACCTACGGTATCGAGTTCAAAGAGGCCCTGCCCATGCAGTACTCCATTATGTACAAGGCCATCGAAGGCGAAGAAGTTCAGGCCATTGCGGCGTATACCACGGACTCCCGGATCAAGAAGCTCGATCTGGTAACCCTGAAGGACGACAAACACTTCTTTCCCGATTACAGCGCCTGCTACGTCATCGATATGGATACTCTGGAAAAGTATCCCGCCCTGCTGAATGTGGTGGAAAAGGTTAGCGGTACTATCGACGAGCCCACCATGGCGGGTATGAACTGGCGTTTCGACGATGGAGAGGAGCCCGAGGATATCGCCCGGGACTTCCTCAAGGAAAGAGGCCTGATCAAATAGCCAGAAAAATTTTTCCCGAACTCTAAGGGGTTTACGAAAAAGCTCTCCCTCGGGAGGGCTTTTTCTTTTCTCCGGGAGTAGGGTATTATGGTGAAGATCTCTCTTCCGGGAAAAAATATTCCAAATGCCGGAGGAAGAGCCTTTTGGAAAAAAGATTCTCGCGTTATCGGAAAAAACGGAGACGAAAAGGAGGAGGGGAAATATATGGGTACGTTCAATACAAGTGTTCTCTACGAGGAGCCGGGACACCGTTTTCTGCATCTTGGCTGGGAGGAGAAGGAAGAGCAGGGAGTGGTACAGACAAACCAGTATATCATCGTTCACGGAGAAGAAGTGGTTCTTCTCGATCCGGGAGGGGCTCACGTTTTCCCCCGGGTTCTCGCCAACGTGGCGGAGATGGTGGATATCAAGGACATCACGAATATTTTCTATTCCCATCAGGATCCGGACGTATCCTCCGGCATCGCTCTCTGGCTTTCCATCGCGGATCGCTTGAAGGTGCACATTTCCTCCTTGTGGATACGGTTTCTTCCGCACTTCGGGATCTACGACCAGAGCCGTATCAATCCTCTCAAGGATCAGGGAGAGGAGATCCGCCTCCGGGATGGATACGCCCTCAAAACCATTCCTTCCCACTTTTTGCACTCCACGGGATGCCTCTCTCTCTACGATCCCAAATCGAAGATCCTCTTTTCCGGAGACATCGGAGCGGCGGTTTTTCCTCCGGGAAAGCGTTATCCCGTGGTGGAGGATTTCGACGCCCATCTTCCCTACATGGAGGGCTTTCATCGCAGGTACATGAGCTCCAACAAGGTCTGTGCGGACTGGGTGAACCGGGTTTCGTCCCTGGAGGTACGGGGAATTGCTCCTCAGCACGGAGCCTTTTTCCCTCAGGATCAGGTGCCCCGTTTCCTGGAATGGTTTCGCCAGCTTCGTTGCGGTGTGGATATCCTCGAAGAGTTCGTGTCCTCTTCGAAAACTCTTCGAGGGCTCTAGGGAGGTGTTCCCATGAACAGCGGAGAACGGGAAGCCCTCGTACGACTGGCTAGTGCCCATTTTGCCACGGTGGTGCTCAACTCCTTTACGGGTAATTTCGACGAGGTTATCGCCGGCCGGGTGCTTCGGCTTCAGGAAAAACTCATCACTCTTTCGAAAACTTTCGAAGAACTGCACGGCAACTTCTCTCGGCATATCGGGGATTTCGAGAAAAGTGCCGGTACCGCCAGGGAGAATGCGCTTAAGATAAACGCCCTCAACCAGGAACTGGAGGAGGAGTTTCGCCGTTCCGGCACCGACATGGCGGGAATGAGCGAAAATGTTTCCACCACCGTGGATTCTACCTATGAAACGTTGAACCGCTTTCTGGAAGTGAAGAAAATGTCCGAGGAAATCCAGAAAATCGCCAAACAGACGAACCTCCTGGCGCTGAACGCTTCCATCGAGGCTGCCCGGGCGGGAGAGCACGGCCGGGGGTTTTCCGTGGTAGCTGAGGAGGTGCAGAAGCTCTCGGTACAGAGTCACGAGGCTTCGGAGCGTATCACCGGCAGAGTTACGGAAATTTCCTCCGCCGTGGGGGATGCCATGGAAAACATTCGCCGGGTAAGCGAAGTCTTTTCCCTGGTGCAGGAGTCGCTCGACAAATTCCAGGGGCTTCTCGGATCGAGCAAGGAATTTATGGATAGCATCATCTCCGTTCTGGACGGAGCTTCCGAAGGCATGGGAGAAGGGCGGGATGATCTGACGGATGCCGTGGAGGTTCTGGATTATGCCCGCCGGAATTTCGATTCCATGGTTTCCATCGTATCTTCCATCGGCAAGGCACAGAAAACTTTGGAGAAAATCAGGCTTTAACCGTTACGACAAGAGGTTTTTCCAGAGAAGGAGAACGAGAGAGGAGAATGCTGTATGCAGAAGTCCTGGGGTTACGGAGGATCCGAGGTTTGGATCGATCTTTCGGCGGAGCGTTTCGAGAAAAAGCCTCTTCGCGAGGATGTCCGTAAATACTGCGGCGGAGCGGGATATGCCGCCCGTATTCTGTACGATACCTGGCATCCCGGAAGCGACCCCCTGGAGGAGAAAAATCTTCTGGTATTCGCTACCGGCCCTCTTACGGACCCCCGGGTTCCGGGAGGAGGAAGCCTGGAAATATGCTTCGTTTCCCCTCTGACGGGGTTGTGGGGAGAGAGCCGTCTCGGAGGGGAGGCGGGATTTTCGCTCCGAAAGGCGGGAATCGATATCCTGGTAATTACCGGAAAGGCTCCCGGTCCCACGGCGTTGGTGATCGAAGATGGAGAGATCCGTTTTCTCCCATGCCCGGAACTTTCGGGAGAGCTCTGTTCCCGGAAGGAAGCCCGGCTTCAGGAAAAGCTGGGAACGAAACGTTTCGACATTCTTTCCATAGGTCCCGGAGGAGAGAACCAGGTGCTTTACAGCACGGTAATGCATAAACATCGTGCGGCGGGGCGCTGTGGAGGCGGAGCGGTGATGGGCTCCAAGAATCTTCTGGCTCTGGCGGTACGGGGAACGAAAAAAGTTCCTCTGGCGGATGAAAAAGCCTTTCTCGAGGCCTGCCGGGAGGCGCATAAAGCGGTAATAGCCTCTCCGGGAACCGAGGAATTCCGCAAGTGGGGTACCATGGGAGGATATGTCTATTCCGACGCGAGCGGCGATCTGCCCACAAAAAATTGGCGGAGCAACTCCTGGGGAAAGGGACAGCAGATTTTCGACCATTACTACGAAAATAATTTTCAGCACTCTCACGGATGCTACCGGGGATGTACGGTGCAATGCGGACGAATTCTCCAGGTTCCCCAAGGCCCCTGGCGAACGCCTTCCCACGAGGGGGGAGAGTACGAATCCATGGCCGCCTTTACCGCTTTCTGCATGAACGAAGATGTGGATGCGGCGGTGCATGCTTCGTGGCTCTGCAACGAATACGGATTGGATACCATCTCTGCCGGGGCCTGCCTGGCCTTTCTTTTCGACTGTGCGGAAAAGAAGTTGCTTTCCTCGGAGGAGGAGCCGGCATGGGGCAAGGCGGAAATCTTTCCCGAAATGCTCCGCAAAATCGCCTTTCGGGAGGGGCTTGGAGATTTCCTTGCCCGGGGAGTTCGGCGTATGGCGGAGGAGCTGGGAGAAGAGGCCCGGGAAATGGCGGTTCATGGAAAGGGGCTGGAAGGCCCCGCTCACGATCCCCGATCGGGAAAATCTTTAGGGCTCAGCTATGCTACGGGAAACCGGGGAATGTGCCACATCCATCCGGTGGAGGCCAAGGCCTGGGATGCGGATAAGCAGGATTTCGGCCTTCTTCCCTGGGGATTGCGCAATCCGGAAGAGGTGGACCCCTGGGAGGAATCTCTCAAGGGAAAGGACGTAAAGCTGCTTCAGGATGCGGGGACCTTGCCGGAGCTGTTCTGTACGTGCAAGTTTTACCAGTACGTGGGAGTAACTCTGGATCATTATGCCGCCATGTTGCGGGGAAGCACGGGCTGGGAGATCTCCCCGGAGGAGCTTCTGGAGATGGGAGAGCGGGCGGTGAATCTGCAGCGTCTTTTCAACTTCCGCCAGGGAATGACCCCCGAGGCGGATTCTCTGCCTTCGAGAGTTCTTTCGCTTCCCGAATTCGGCCGGTATGCCGAAGAGCCTCGCTGCATTATCCGGGATTTGCCCGGTATGCTCCGGGAATATTACGTTGCCCGGGGATGGCATGAAAAGGAAGGAAAACCCCTGGAGAGTACCCTGGCCCGTCTGGGGCTTTAGGTTGTACATAAAGAGGGGAAGGCTTTTTTCAAAGCCTCCCCCTCCGTAAAAGGAGTGGTTGCTGTCGGAGTGGTGTGTGTTCTTTCGCGCATTTACAGTATAGTTCTCTCTCTCCCGAATCGCCTCCGACAAAGGGCCCATAAAAAGCTGGGTATTTTTACGTATTACAGTTTTCGGAGGGCGCTCAAAATTTTGTCGTAATCCGGTTGATCCGTCTGTTCCGACACGATTTCCGCATAGCGGATAATGTTTCCCTGATCTACGATGAAAGCCCCCCGGGCAAGCAGCCGGAGCTCCTTGATAAGCATGCCCCATTTGGTGCCGAAAGAGGCTTCCCGATGATCCGAAAGAACCGAGATGGCCTTGATGTCGCCGGCGATACAGAACCGGGCTATGGCAAAGGGAAGATCCATACTGATGTTCAGAATGACTACGTGTTCTCCCAGGGAAGCGGCTTCCTCGTTGAAGCGATGGGCCTGGAGGTCGCACACCGGGGTATCCAGGGAGGGGGTTGTGCTGATAACCTTGATTTTACCGCTGAAGTTTGCCAGAGATACGGGTTGCAGGGATTGGTCGAGCACCGAAAAATCCGGAGCCCGATCTCCCGGCCGAAGTTCCGGCCCTACCAGGGTAAGAGGATTTCCTTTCATGGTGATAATGCCTTCTCTCTCCATTCTATAACACCCGCCTTTACAGAAAATGGGATATGCTTTCTATCCTTTGAGTAGAATTGTATCCTAAAAGATCCGAAGCCGAAAGGTTTTTTCTAAAAACAAAAAGGATTTTAGACTTTTTGCTTTCAGATACATGACAAGAAAAGGGAGTTTATAAAAAATGAACCGTAAAAAAAGACGCGCTCTTTCTTATGGAACAGCTCTTTTGGGGCTTTTTCTGATTTTCGGAGTTGTGCTGGGCGGAACCGGTGCGCCGGTTTGGGGGGAAATTCGGGAGGAGCACCGCCTCTGTTCTCTCCAGGTGTATCTGCGGGGAGAGCATGAGCTCGAAAAACTTTCCCTGGAGGAGAAGATCGGGCAGATCCTCTTTCTCTCCTTTTCCGGAGGAGCTCAATCCGAAGAGCTGGAGGAACTCCTTCGACGCTATGCTCCGGGAGGGTTCATTCTTTACTCCTCCCGGGGGAACGTGGATTCTCCGGAGCAGGTGGTGGCGCTTATCTCCCGGGCCCAAAAGGAAGCCCGGCGATACGGGGTGCTTTCCCCCTTTTTCGCCATCGATCAGGAAGGCGGGCTGGTGGATCGGCTTCGCCGGGGAGTAACGGTGTTTCCCGGCAACATGGCCCTGGGAGCTGCGGGGAAGGCCGAATTTGCCCGGGAGCAGGCCCGGATTACCGCCTCGGAGCTCCGGGCCTTGGGAATTACCTGGAACTTCGCTCCCGTGGTGGACGTAAACAGCAATCCCGCAAATCCCGTCATCAACATCCGTTCCTTCGGGGAGGATCCGGAACTGGTGAGCGCCCTGGGAACCTCCATGGTGGTACCCTATGCGGAGGCGGGGGTTCTCTGTTCCGCCAAGCATTATCCCGGACATGGAGATACTCATGTGGATTCCCACGTAGGACTTCCCAAGGTGGAGCGGACTCTCGAAGAGCTTGAGAAGGTGGATCTTCTTCCCTTTCGGAAAATGGCTCTCGCAGGAGTGCCCTCCATCATGACGGCCCACGTGCTGGTGCCTGCCCTGGCTCCGGAACATCCGGAACTTCCCGCTACCCTTTCCCGAGAGGTGCTCTCGAAATTGCGGGAGGAAAACTTCAGAGGGCTTATCGTGACGGACTCCATGGGCATGGGAGCCCTTCGGGAGCGGTGGGGAGCGGGAGAAGCGGCTCTCCTCGCGGTGGAAGCCGGAGCGGACGTGCTGCTTTACGGAGCGGATCCTGGCTCGGGAATTCCGGTATTTCAGGAGGTTTATTCAGCCCTTCTCGGAGGTGTGCGCACCGGAAGAATTCCGGAGGAGCGCCTTGACGAATCGGTACTCCGCATTCTCACCGCCAAAATTCAGGCGGGCCTTCTGGACGATCCCTTTCCCCGGCCCGACTGGAAAAAAATTCTTCAGAAAGAGACGTCCCTGGGGATGGCTCGGGAGATTGCGGAGAAAAGCATTACCCTCCTGCATAATCGGGGAAACCTGCTTCCTCTTTCCGGAAAAGAAAGGATTCCCCTTCTTCTTCCCGAGGAACGGCGGGAGAAGGCGCAGCCCCTTCTCGAAAAAGTTCCTCAGCTTGTTCCTCTCTCCGTTCCTGCCACGAAGGGATGCGGAGAGCTCCTTCTTCCCGAGGAGATCGACTTTGTCCGGAAGGCTCCTTTTCTTGCGGTGGCCTCCTGGGGGATTGGAAAAAATCCCGAGCTTTTCGAAGAGTTGCAGAGGCTTGGAGCTCTCTTTCCGGAAAAGAAAATGCTCTATCTGGCCCTCCGTTCGCCCTATGATCTTCTGAAAGTTCCCGAAGCGGAAGCCTGCCTCTGTACCTACGGAGACGTTCCCTCCTCCCTTGAGGCTCTCGGAGCCGTGCTCCGGGGAGAAAAGCTCCCTCAGGGCGCATTGCCGGTGGAGCTTCCCGGATTGTATCCCCGGGGATGGGGAATGCGGCATTTCTGATTTCTGTTTTTAGAATAGAACATTTCGAGCTCCTCGGGATTGCTGCAACAATCCCGAGGAGCTTTTTTCGA